>JBBQLI010000105.1:0-8371 GCA_038327765.1 Candidatus Limnocylindrales bacterium
AGTGGTCGAAGCGGCTGTCGAACCGGACCCTCGGCTGGTTCACGGGCTGGTTCTACTTCTGGGCCGGCGTGCTGACGACGACCGCGGTCGCGATCACCGTCCCACTCGTCCTCGCGTCGATCCTGGGCGTCGACGGTTCCACCCAGTACGGACCATTCACCTGGAACGTCTGGGTCGCGCTTGGCACCCTGATCGTGACGACGGTCATCAACGGGTTTGGCGTCCGGCTGATGACGGTCATCAACAACATCGGCGTCGCGGCCGAGATCCTCGGCATGGTCGTCTTTGCCGGCATCCTGCTGATCTTCTTCAATCACCAGCCGCTGAGCATCATCACCAGCTCGGCGGGCACGGAGTCGCAGGCCAGCGGGAGCTATCTCCCTGTCTTCGCCGTGGCCGCCTTCATGTCGCTGTTCGTGGTCTATGGCTTCGACACGGCGGGCACGTACGGCGAGGAGACGCTCGACGCGAGCCGCCAGGCGCCGCGCGGCATCCTGTCGGCCATCCTGTTGTCAGGCGTGATCGGGTCGATCTTCCTGCTGGCGATCCTCCTTTCGACGCCCGATATCGCCGCCGAGATGACGGCTGCCGCTGGCGGCGCATCGCCGATCGCCGACGTGATCCATGCGAACCTGGGCGATGTCTGGGGCAACATCTACCTTGGGGTGGTCCTCCTCGCAGTCTTCGTCTGCACGATGGCCATCCAGGGTGCCACGACCCGCCTGATGTTCTCGATGGGCCGCGACCGACGCCTGCCGCTCGGGAACCTGTGGGCGAGCGTCGGGACCACCAAGACCCCGACCAACGCCGCCATCGCGGTCGGCGTGCTTGCCGCGATCCCGTTCCTGGTCTCCAGCAGCGCCGGGGTCATCGCGATCGGGGCGACGGGCACGATCTATCTGAGCTACTTCCTGTGCAACCTTGGCGTGTTCCTTGCCCGGACCAAGGGCTGGCCGCACAAGAAGGCGTGGTTCAGCCTTGGGGGAGCTGGCATCGTGCTGAACATCCTCGCCCTGATCTATGGCGCGGTGATGATCGTCAACTTCGCGCTCTGGCATAACGACGCGTTCGGCGACTGGGGCAACGCCCTGCGCGACCTGACGAACCCGACCATCAACACCCTGTCGCTCCTCGGAAGCGAACCGCTCACGGGCCTCCCGGCCCTGCCGATCTTCGAGTCCTTCCTGGGGCTGGTGCTCGTGGTCGGGGCGATCTACTACGTCCTGGCCCAGCGTGGACACGCCGACCGTGTCGACGCCGACCTGGCGACGGGTGAATCGACCATCGGCTAGCCAGTGACGACGGATCCGTCCCCGGACCAGCCGCTGCGAGGCGAGCTTCGCGACGAACTGGTCCGGGCGATGGCCCGACTGCCGGAGATCGCCGGCAGGGAACTGAACCTGACGCCGCTCTCGGGCGGCATCACCAACCGGAACTTCCTGGTGAGCGCCGCGGATACGGATACCCGCTGGGTGATCCGCCTGGCCGGCAACGACACCTACCTCCTCGGCATCAGTCGCGAGGTGGAGCACGCCGCCACGGTGGCGGCAGCCGGCGTCGGAGTCGGTCCGGAGGTCACCGCCTTCATCCGACCCGAGGGCTACCTCGTGACCCGGTTCATCGTGGGGTCACCGGTCAGCGACGAGGCGGTCCACCAGCCTGAGACCCTGCGCCGTGTCGCCGACTCCCTGCGCCGCATCCACGATGGGCCGGCGATCCCCGGCCTGTTCATCCCGCTGCGCATCGCGGAGGCCTACAAGGGCCTCGCTGAAGCCCGCAGCGTGCCCATCCCGGTCGCCTACGAGCTGGCAGCCGCGATCGGTCGACGTATCGAACTGGCCTGCCTCTCGGCGCCGTTGGCGATGCGCCCCTGCCACAACGACCTGCTCAACGCGAACTTCATCGATGACGGCACACGCATCCGGATCGTCGACTGGGAGTACGCGGGCATGGGCGACCCGTTCTTCGATCTTGGCAACTTCAGCATCAATCACGAACTCACCCCGGAGCAGGACGCCATCCTGCTGGCCGCCTACGACGGCGAGGTGCGGCCGTCACGCATCGCGCGCCTCACCCTGATGCGGGTCGTCTCCGACTTCCGCGAGGCGATGTGGGGTGTGCTCCAGCAGGGGATCAGCACGCTCGACGTCGATTTCGTCGCCTACGCCGATGAACACTTCGACCGGCTGATCGAAAACGCCTCCACACCAGCGTTCGAACGCGCCCTGCGCGAGGCGGCTGGCGACTGACGCCTCAGTGACAGCTGGTGCTGCCGGCGTCGCTGAACCCGCCCTTCGAGGGCAGGAACGTCCACGAGTACGAGCCCGCATGGAGGACCAGGCGCAAGACGCCGTGATCCACGGCGGCCTTGAATTCGCTGTTCGGTGCGAGATGCGTGAAGTCGCGCAATGCGGTCCCACCGGTGCCGACGACGAATTGCCGGATCCCCTGCGCACCGTCTGCGTGACCGGCCGGATCCTGTGGCGCGAACCGTTCGTAGTCGTGGTCGTGCCCGTTGACGATGACGTCCACGCCCGCGGTGTAGAGCGCGCGCCAGAACGGGTCGACCGTGGGGTCATCGCCATGCTCCCCGGAGCTCCAGCGCGGATGATGGAAGATCGCCAGCGTGCACGACGCCTTCGAGGCGGCGAGATCCTTGGCCAGCCAGCGGCCTTGCGCCGACTCGGGTCCGCACCCGCTGACCTTGGCGCAGTCTGAATCCAGCACCACGATGTGCCATGCCCCGAGGTCGTAGGCGTACCAGGTTGCGCCATCGGGCGTGGCCCGGGTCCCGAAGTAGGCGGTGTAGCCAGCCGCTTTCGGGGTCTCCCAGTCGTGGTTGCCGGGCGCGGGTCTCGTGCGGTCGAGGAACTGGCCCCACGTCGGGCTATAGCATTCCTGGAACGTGGTGAGCGACCCGTCCGGGTAGGCGTTGTCGCCGGCAGTGAAGACCGTGCCGGGGATCTGCAGGATCTGGGCCGCAGTCTGCTCGTCGCCGGGCGAATCGCAATCGCCGATGTCGCCGGCGCCCACGAGGACCGGGTCACCGGTGGCCGCGCTCGGGGTGGGTCCACTCCCCGAAGCCCCTGGCGAGTCCGAAGCCCCTGTCGAACCCGACGGGCCAGCGGACCCGGATCCAGCGGCTGATGCCGACACCGACCCGCGTGCAGACCCGGACGCGCTGGCCGACGCTGACGTTTTCGTCGATCCGCTGGGTCCGACGGCACTGGGGGACGACCGGCCGAGCACCGCCAGCAGGCCGGCCACCAGCACGAGCGTCGCGACGAAGGCGATCGCCGCCAGCACGATCTGGCGGGCGACGTCGCTGCGCCGGGGCAGCGGTCCGGCGGGTCCGGGGGTCATGGTGCGATCGACATCGACTGGTCCCCGGCGCTCATCACCGCGCGATCGTAGCCGAGCGGGTCGCGCGACGCGGGCGACGGCCTCGACGGGCTGCCTCAGCCGCTACCCTGTGGCCATTGGTCGGCAACCGGACAAGGAGTCGCGACGCGCATGGCTGAGCACGCCCGGGCGGTCATCATCGGCGGTGGCGTGGGCGGCACCTCGATCGCCTACCACCTTGCGGAACGGGGCTGGACCGACATCGTCCTGGTCGATCGGGCAGAACTGACCTCGGGCTCGACGTTCCATTCCGCAGGGCTCGTCGGGCAGCTTCGCGGATCCGTGACCCTGACCCGGATGATGATGTATGGCGCCGACCTGTATCGCCGCCTGGCGTCCGAAACGGGCGTGGATCCCTCATGGCGCGAGGTCGGGTCGCTCCGGCTCGCGTCCACCCCCGAGCGGTTCGAGGAGCTTCGCCGCCAGGCCGGCTGGGCGAAGACCTTCGGGCTGCCGCTGGACCTCATCACCACGGCCGAGGCGCAGGCGCTCTTCCCCCTGATGTCGCCCGATGGCGTCCTGGGGGCCGTCTACCTCCCCACGGACGGCTGGCTCGATCCGTCCGGGCTGGCCCAGGCATTCGCGGCCGGCGCGCGTCGTCGGGGAGCGTCGATCCGGCCGCACCATCGCGTCATCTCGATATCGACGGAGGGCGGTCGTGTGTCGGGGCTGACCGTGGAGCACAGGGGTGAACGGTCCGAGATCGCGACGGAGATCGTCGTCAACGCGGGCGGCGTGTTCGCGCCGGAGATCGGGCGGATGGTCGGGGTGACCGTGCCGATCATCCCGATGGCCCACCAATACCTCTTCACTGATGCCATCGCGGGCGTCCACGCCGGCCTCCCGCAGCTCCGCGACCCGGACAACCTGGTCTACTTCCGCGAGGAGGTCGGCGGGTTGTGCATGGGCGGCTACGAGCACCACCCCGCGCCGTGGTCGCTCGATGGCGTCCCGGCCGATTTCAACGGCAAGCTCCTCGCGCCCGACATGGCCCGCTTCGAGCCGATCATGGAGGGCGCCATCCGGCGGGTCCCGGCGATGGCCGACGCCGGTGTGAGCCGCGTCATCAACGGCCCGGAAGCGTTCACCCCGGACAACGAATTCATCCTGGGCGAGTCCGAGGTCAGTGGCTTCTTCGTGGCTGCCGGGTTTTCGGCGCACGGCATCGCGGGAGCTGGCGGGATCGGACGCCAGATGGCCAGCTGGATCGTCGACGGCGAACCCGAGCTTGACCTCTGGAAGATGGATATCCGGCGGTTCGGCCCGGCGTACCGATCGCAGGCCTACACGCTGGCGCGGTCGATCGAGAACTATGCGACCTACTACGACATCCACTACCCGAATGAGGAACGCCAGTCCGGGCGGCCACTCCGGCTCTCCCCCACGTATGAGGCGCTCAAGACGCTCGGTGCGTCGTTCGGCGAGAAGTCTGGCTGGGAGCGGCCGAACTGGTTCGAATCGAATGCCGCGGCCGGCGATCCGGCTCTGCGGCCACGGGGTTGGGCAGGGGAGCACTGGTCGCCCGCGATCGGTGCCGAGGCGATGGCCACCCGAACGACCGCGGCGCTCTTCGACGAGACGTCGTTCGCGAAGCTGGAGATCGCGGGACCAGGGGCACTTGCCTTCCTCGAACTCGTCTGCGCGAACACGATGGACCGGCCGGTGGGTTCGATCGTGTATACCCAGCTCCTCGACCGGCGCGGCGGGATCCAGGCGGATCTGACGGTGACGAGGGTCGGGTCACAGACGTTCCAACTGGTCACGGGCACGGCCGTGGGCAACCACGACGCTTCATGGCTCCGTCGCCACCTGCCGAGCGATGGATCCGTGACGCTTCGCGACATCACGTCGGCACGCGTCTGCTATGGGCTGTGGGGCCCGCGCGCGCGCGACATCCTCGCCTCCGTGACGCGCGAGGACGTCTCCGACGCCGCGTTCCCATACCTCACTGCACGCGAGATCAATGTCGGTGCGACGCCGGCGCTCGCCCTGCGCGTGACCTACGTCGGCGAGCTCGGCTGGGAGCTGTATGCCCCCACCGAATACGGCCGGACGCTCTGGGCGACCTTGTGGCAGGCCGGTCAGCCGCATGGACTGGTCGCCGGTGGCTATCGCGCGATCGAGGCGCTCCGGCTCGAGAAGGGCTACCGCGCGTGGTCCAGCGACATCACGCCCGACGAGAACCCGTACGAAGCCGGTCTCGGGTTCGCCGTCGCCCTCGAGAAAGAGGCCGAGTTCATCGGCCGCGACGCGCTGGTCGCGTCGAAGACAGCCGGGCCACGCAAGCGGCTGCGCTGCCTCGTCCTCGACGATCCGCTGGCCGTCTGCCTCGGCAACGAACCGGTCCGCCTCGACGACGCGGTCGTGGGGCGGGTGACGTCGGGCGGGTACGGGTTCGCGGTCGAGCGCTCGATCGCCTACGCCTACCTGCCGCCGGACGCGACCATCGGGACCCGCGGCGCGGTGGAGGTCTTCGGCGAATGGATCGGGTTCGAGGTGATGCGCGAACCGCTGTGGGACCCGCGCGGCGAGCGGATCCGCTCGTGAACGACGACGTCTACGGCGCGGACTGGTCGGCGGGGCTTCTGCGCGGCAGCGATGCCGAGGTGCGCGGCTGGCTCGAAGTGGCGATGGCTGCCTGCGACGAGGCAGACGTCATCGCGCGGCAACACTTCCGGCGCGACCTGACGATCGAAACGAAGCCTGACCGCTCGTTCGTGACCCAGGCCGACACGGCCATCGAACGGATGATCCGCGGCCGGCTCCTGGACGCGTTCCCGGATCACGGTCTCGTCGGCGAGGAATACGGGACCGAAGCCGGTGACGCGTCGGTCCGCTGGTACATCGACCCGATCGACGGGACGCACAACTTCATCCGTGGGGTGCCGCTGTTCGGGACACTGCTCGCCGTCGAGCGCGATGGAGAACTCCAGGCCGCCGTGATGTCCGCGCCCGCGCTCGACGAGCGCTGGTGGGCGTGGCGCGCTGGTGGCGCCTGGGCGCGCAGCCACGGCGACGCGCCGCGGCGAATCCACGTGTCGCGCGTCTCGGCCCTCAAGGATGCCCAGATCCTCTACGGCGGGGGACGGGATATCGTCGCGTCCGGGCGCGCCCCCGGCTTCGATGCATTGCTCGCCGATGCGTGGCGCGAACGCGGGTTCGGCGACTTCTGGGGCTACGCGCTCCTCGCCGAGGGCGCGGCGGAAGCGATGGTCGAGGTGGGGCTGCACTCGTGGGATGCCGCCGCGCCGACCGTGATCATCGAGGAGGCTGGCGGCCGCGCCACGGACCTCGAGGGTCGACGACGGATCGACAGCGGCTCATTCGTGTGCAGCAACGGGATCCTGCACGAGCTCGTCCGTGAGCGGCTTCTCACGTCATGACGGGCGCAGCCGGTCCCATGGGAGCCAACCCTGCAGCGACCCGGGCCGACGACTCGCCGCCGGGCCCGGGTCCGACCGGAGCTGCGCTCGCGGATCCGCGAGCACTCCAGATCCTTGCGAGCGAATTCGCGAGCCTTTCGGCCATGCGCTCGCTGGCCTACAACGAAGCATTCACGCGAGCCGGGATGTTCCTGACGTTCCTCTCGGCGACCTTGGTGGTCACCGGCTTCCTCATCGGTTCACAGGGACTATCCAGCTCGGTGGTCCCCGTGGCTGCGTTGCTGCTCCTCGCCGACGTGTACGCGGGCGCGGCTACCGTGGGCCGCCTCATCGGCGCTGGCGGCGAGGAGCTTGAATGCCTGCGTGGGATGAACCGGATCCGTCATGCCTACGTGGACATGGTCCCGGGTCTGGAACCGTTGTTCGTCACCGGGTTTCACGACGATCGGCGCGGGGTCCTCGCCTTCTACGGTGACATCGGAAGCAAGAGCTTCATCGGGAACGTGGCGCACGGTCTCACGACGACCATCGGGATGATCTTCACGATCGATTCGATGGTGGTCGGCGCCCTCTGCTGCCTGGTCCTCCTCGGACTGGGCGCCAGCGTCCAACTCGCCCTCGTCGTGGGTATCGTCGGGTTCCTTCTCTCGTTCGTCGTCTTCACCGTGTTCGTGATCAGACTCGTGGACCGACAGCAAGCGGGTCGCGTATCGCGCTTCCCGACGCCTCCTGACGGGACTGCCTAGATCGCGGTCGTCCTGTCCCTACGGTCTGGGCGGGAGACTGGTCAGCCGAACGAAGATCAGCACGGCCATGGCCAGGGGGATGGCCAGACCGACGGGCCCGACCCAGGAAACGGAGTCGGCGAAGAAGACGGTCAGCGCGACGACCAGCAGGACCACGGCCGCTGGACGCCCCCATCGGCGCCGGCGCGCCTCCGCGGGCGTCGAGAGCTGGCCAGGGTGCATCGAGCGGACCAGCTCGAACGGCTCGCGCAGCGTCTCACCGACGGTGGCTGCCACCAGGCCATCCACGACGACCGCGCTGACCGCGTCCTCGACGATGGCGGTCATCGTCACCCGATCCTCGAGCGACCCGGTCGATCGGCCCCAGTTGAGCGCCACCCATGTCGGCTGGTAGAGCCGCGCGGCATAGGCCCCATCCACCCATGCCCGTGCCGCGTCGACCGCGGTCTCGAGCTCGCCCGCGCGACCCGCGCGCGCTGCCGCGGCCTGGGCGATCGCGCGGGCCTCGACCCGCGCTGGGTCGTCGGCGGGGAAGGAGATCCGGCCCCGGTCCTCCCAGCCGAGATGGTCCAGGTCCGCGAAGAAGGCGTCGAGCGCCTCGCTTGCGATCACGCCGCGGCGCTGAGCGGGCTGGGTCATGCTGACCGGTCAGGCCCCGGCGGCCGCCAGCGACGCGTCCAGGATCGCCAGCGCCTGGTCCACCTCGGCGGCCGTGGTCACCAGGGGCGGGATGATCCGGACCACGTTCACGTACGTGCCGGCGGTCAGGACGATCAGCTTGCGTGCGAGAGCCTCGGCCTGGATCCGCTTGGTCAGGTCGGGGTCTGGCGTCCGGCCATC
>JBBQLI010000106.1:0-8270 GCA_038327765.1 Candidatus Limnocylindrales bacterium
TGGTGACCCCAATGGCTGCTAGTTCGATGCGTCGGGTGCGCCTCGAGTGTAGGTTCGACCATCGATCGCGTCGGCCCGGCCCGGACACGCATCGGGCTGAATGGACGTGAACAAAAGGGAGCCACCGTCCACCGACCAACGGTAGACGCCGATGCCGTTGCAGATGGTGCTCCGCACGAATCGGATCTCATCACCGCGCACCGCGAAGCCACCGTTTCCCGAATTCGGTCCTCGTTGGATGTGGTACGCGTTCCCGGTCAAAGTCAAGGTCACACGATCCGCATCGGAGATGGCCGTATGCCACTCCCCGGCGAGCTCGGGCGGTGCAGTCAGGTCAGCGGCGCTCGAGGCGGCTATCGCCGCCGGCGTGGGTGTCTCGACGTCGTTAGTGTCGGCTGTCGGCGTCAGGACCGAGCCCCCCGGTGGCCCACTACAGGCGACGACGAACAGAGCGAGGATCGAAAGTCTTCTCACTGGGCTATCCCTCCGGCTTGTCGCCGAAGATCGTGTAGTGCCAGGGCTTCTCCGGCTCGCCGGTCAGCTCGAGCATGACGTGCTTGACGCGGGTGAATTCCTCGAACGAGTAGCTCGACATGTCCTTGCCGCTGCCCGACTGCTTGAAGCCGCCATGCGGCATCTCCGAGGTCACCATCAGGTGGTCGTTGACCTGGACATGCCCGAAGTCGAGCGTGCGCGCCGCCTCCATCGCGGTGAAGACGTTGCCGGTCCAGATCGAGGCCGCCAGGCCGTACCGAGTGTCATTGGCCATCTCGAGCGCCTCGCCGATGGTGTCGAACGGGAGGACGGCGAGGACCGGTCCGAAGATCTCGTCCTGGACGATCTCGCTGTCCTGCGTGCAATCGACGACGATCGTGGGCCGGTAGAAGGCACCATCAGGCAGACCGGGGACGTCAGGCGCGAACCCGCCCGCCACGACGCGCGCTCCTGCGGTCGTGGCCCGCTCCACGAACCCGGCGACCCTCGCCACGTGCGTCGCCGAGATCAGGGTCCCGAGATCGGTCGTCGGGTCGAACGGGTCGCCGACCCGAACCGCGTCGAACAGTTCGGCTGCCCTGGCGAGGAATGCGTCGTAGACGCTGCGATGGACGTAGGCGCGCGTCGCGGCCGTGCAATCCTGGCCGCCGTTGATGAGCGTCCCTGCCGTGGCCCCACGTGCCGCGGCCTCGATATCCGCGTCGGCACACACGATGAACGGTGCCTTGCCCCCGAGCTCCAGGTGGACGCGCTTGAGGTTCGCCGCGGCGAACGCCTGGATCTTCTTGCCCGTCTCCGTGTCGCCGGTGAGCGAGATGAGGTCGATATCCATGTGGGCCGCGAGCGCTGCGCCGACGACATCGCCCCGACCCGTGACCACGTTGAGGACGCCGTCCGGGACGCCAGCTTCCTTGGCCAACTCGGCCAGACGGACCGTAGTGAGCGGCGTTGCCGATGCCGGCTTCAGCACGATCGAGTTCCCGGCCGCCAGGGCCGGCCCGATCTTCCAGATCGCCATCCACATCGGGTAGTTCCACGGACTCACCTGCCCCACGACGCCGAGCGGCTCGCGCCGGACGAAACTTGTGTGGGTGCCCGTGTACTCGTAGGCGGCCTTTCCCTCGAGATTCCGGATCTGGGTGGCGAAGAAGCGCAGATTGTCGCTGGCGAACGCGAAATCCGACTCGCGCCGCAGCTTGTAGGCCGTACCGGTCTGGAGCGTCTCGAGCCGCGCCAGCTCGTCGGCGTCACGGTCGAGCAGATCGCCCAGCCGGTTCATGATCGCGACCCGCTCCGGCATCGCCATCCGGTGCCAGCGGCCATCCTTGAACGCGGCTCGTGCCGCGCGGACCGCCCGATCCACGTCCTCCACGGTCCCGTCCGGCACGCGACCGACGAGTTCGCGCGTCGCGGGGCTGCGGACCTCCAGCCAGCGGCCGCT
The DNA here is from genome assembly GCA_038327765.1 of Candidatus Limnocylindrales bacterium. Classification (GTDB taxonomy): domain Bacteria; phylum Chloroflexota; class Limnocylindria; order Limnocylindrales; family CSP1-4; genus SPCO01. Next base: position 1,937 of record JBBQLI010000106.1, read on the forward strand.
CGACGACGGCGTCGATGCGCCATCGATGAACATCGGGAAGTCGGTGGTCGGCGTGACCTCGACGGCCATCGTGGGATCCTCCTGGGCGATCGTCGCGGCGGTGCGCGGTGGCCCGAGTCTAGCGGTGGCGATCCAGCACGGCCTTCGCGAACCCGAGCAGCGCGACATCCTCCAGCGGCGGATTGATCAGCCCGGCACGGGCATCGCGAAAGGCACGCTCCAGCGGACCGTGGAGGAAGCCCGGACCGCCGGCGATCCGCAGCGCCTCGTCGGTCGCCTCGACCGCGGCGCCCGTACAGACGAGCTTCGCGAGCGGCAGGTGCGCGGCATCGCCGGTCGTTTCGAACCGGCGGGCAGCGTCGAGCAGCAGCACGCGCGCCGTCCGGAGCCGCGCATCGATGCGACCGAGGCGGAGCTGGACGCTCGGCACATCTGCGACCGACGTCGATCCGTCACCTGGACGGCGGCTGAGCGCCCATCGTGCGACCTCCTCGCGGGCGCCCTCGCCAACGCCGAGATAGGTGGCGGCGATCGCCATCCCGAACCAGGCGCCGGGCACGGGACCGCGCGGGTCCGCCTCGTTGACCCGGCGACGCGACACGATCTCAGCGGGCGCATCGTCGAGCGCCAGCCGGCCCGACGCCGAGCCACGCATCCCAAGGGCCCCGAAGCCTTCGCGGCGTTCGACACCAGCCGCGGACAGATCCACGAGGAACGAGCCGACTTCGGGGATGGCATCCGGGGTGGTCGCCTCACCCGCGATCCGCGCACTCACGAACGCGAAGGCCAGGTTCGGGAGCCACGTGGTCCAGGTCTTCTCCCCGGTGAGCCGCCAGGTACCGTTGTCGTCGACCCGGGCCGTGGTACCTGGGATCGCGCCGCGGGCTGGCGAACCGCCGCCCTCCTCAGTTGCCGCGTTGTTGACGAGCGCACCCGCGTCCACGATCTGTCGGTACAGGCGGGTCCGAACGTCGTCGGGGAAGGACGGCGCGTCGCGCATCGCCCCGACGACGTGGACCTGCATCGCGAACCCGAGCGCCGTCGACCCGTCCACGGACCCGATCGCCGCGAGGACCTCGGCCGCCTCCGCGAGACTCGCCCCAAGTCCGCCCGCATCGACCGGGACGACAAGGCGATGCAGCCCCGTGGCGACGATCGTGGCCGCGGCGCGCGGATCGAAGGTGTCACCAAGATCGAGTGCCCGCAGACATTCGACCGTCGTCGCGAGGATCGTCTTGATCTCGCCGGTCACGGCTTCGCCCGCTCGCCCATCGGTCCCACCATCTGGCCCGCCGCGGAGTCCGCGAGTAGCTTGGCGAAGCGTCGTTCGCGCGTCGCCGGCTCCTTCGCGTCGACCACCCAACGGGTGATGCGCTTCCGGTACGAGGGCGCCCGTCGTTGCCAGTCGACCCACGCAGCCGCGTTCGCACGGAATGCCGCGTCCTCGTCGTCGCTGAAGAAGGCGTGTTCGCGTTCGTAGGCGTAGATCCCGGTGTTCGCCGCGGTCCGCGCCTCGAACGCGGCCAGACCGGCCGGGCGCATCCGCCCCTCTGCGGTGAGTGCCGCGACCTTGGCGACATTGATCGCGCTCCATGTGCTGCCCTTCCGGCGAGGGGTGAACCGCTGGACGTACCGTTGATCGTCGAGGCTCTTGCGGATCCCGTCGATCCAGCCGACGCACAGCGCCTCGTCCACGGTCTCCGACCAACTCAGGCTCTGGACGCCCGTCGCCTTGCGGTGACCGCCCAGCCACAGGTCCGCAGCGGTCTGGTGGTTCGCATCGAACCAGTCACGCAGTTCCTCCGCGCTTTGCACGAACAGGATGTCGTGTGGTTCGAGCGTCACCGCGGTACCGCCGCGCGCAGCAGGTCCCACGTCCGTTCGACGTGGCGCGCCTCGGTTCGCAGGCTGCCGATCGCGACACGGATCGTGAACCGGTCACGCAACCGCGTGTGCGACAGGAAGACCTCGCCGGTCCGGTTGACGGCATCCATGATCGCGGTGTTCGCTGCATCGAGCTCCTCGTCCGTACCGGACCAGTCGGCCGGTCGCCAGCGAAAGCAGACCGTCGAGAACGGTACCGGCGCGAGGCGCTCCCAGTCCGGGTCGCCATCCACCCGCGCGCCGAACCATCGGGCCAGTTCCAGATGCCGCTCGATCCGGGCTCGAAGCCCTTCCAGCCCGAACCAGCGCAGCTGGATCCAGAGCTTGAGCGCCCGGAACCGCCGGCCGAGTTGGGGCGTGTACTCGTTGTAATCGTGGACCGGCGTCGTTCGGTCGAGCGTCCGCAGGTACTCCGGGACCAGGCTGAATGCCTCGCGCAGGACGTCCATCCGACGCGTCAGCAGCAACGACGCGTCGAGTGGCGTGAAGAGCCACTTGTGCGGGTTCACGACGATCGAATCAGCGCGCTCCCAGCCGACGAAGGGCGCGCGCAGCTCAGGGATGAGGGCCACCACCCCCGCATACGCGGAATCCACGTGGAGCCACAGGCCCTCGCGCTCGGCGATGCCGGCGATGGCCACGACGGGATCGACCGAGGTAGACGAGGTAGTCCCGACCGTGGCCACGATCGCGATGGGTCGGTGACCAGCCGCACGGTCCGCCGCGATCGCCGCGGCAAGTGTGTCGGGGAGCATCTCGAATCGATCGTTGGTCGCGATCCGCACGAGGGCGTCGCGCCCCAGCCCAAGGGTCATGCACGCCTTCTCGATGGAGCTGTGCGCCTCGGCTGAGGCATAGACCCGGAGCGCGGGCAGCCCACGACCGGTCAGCCCCTGCTTCGCAGCGTCGATCCCGGCCGCCTGGCGGGCGCCGGCAAGGGCGATCAGCGAGGACGTGGATGCCGTGTCGGTGAGGAGCCCGTCGAACGCGGCCGGCAGACCCAGCGCCTGACGGAGCCAGTCCACCACGACCTCCTCGAGTTCCGTGCCGATGGGCGATGTCCGCCACAGCATCGGGTTCTGACCGAGCGTCGCGGTCAGCATCTCGCCGAGGATGCCCGGGCCGGATGCCGTCGTCGAGAAGTAGGCCAGAAAGCCCGGGTGCTGCCAGTGCGTCGCGTTCGGTTCGATCAGGCGCTGATAGTCGACGAGGATCGTCTCGAGCGGTTCGGGCGCCTCGGGTGCCGCGGTCGGGAACTGCGGTCGAAGCGAGCCTGGCTCGATCGACGGGAAGACGGCCCGCGTCTCGACCGTCTCCAGGTAGTCGGCCATGAGGTCCGCCACCGCGTGGGCCGCCGCGCGGAACTCTGCCGGCGGCATGTCACCGAGGTCACGGGACGTGGTGGTGGCGTCAGGGCGACCGCGCTCGTTCATCGACCCGAGTGTACCGAGCCAGCCGTGGCACCGACCTGGCGGGCACGAGCGCTCAGATCGAGTTGCCGATCTCCGACAGGATCTGCGTGAACCGGTCACCCGCGAGGAGGAACGCGGCGACCCCGACGATGCCAAGGATGACCAGCAGCCCGATGACGACCACGCAGGCCCAGACGAGCCCGCTGGTCCCGGCTGCCGCAGGTCGCACGACCGCGCTGTTCGCGAACTTGTCGTGGAGACCCTGTTTGGTCGAACTCGCGACGGTCGAGACAAGCAGGACGAGCAGCCACAGGGATTCGAGTCCGGATCCAGCCGAACCCGTTCTTGGGACGAGCGCGACGAGTCCGAGGATGGAGCCGAGGGCGAGCCAGCGGCGGATCGCCTGGCTCATGGACAGGGACCGACCGTCGAACGCATTCCCGATCTGGATGCCGAAGATGCGCTGACCGATCGTTGCCCGTCGGCCGCCCGACCACGACAGCACGAAGTACAGGAAGCTCACCCCGACGGCGATCCCCGCACCCACGGCACCGTACGTCTGGAAGTTCACCTGCGAACGTGAGAAGGAGTCAAGCGCTCGCAGATCGGGTTCGATCCCGAGGGCGCCGGCGACCGCTGACGTGACGATCGAACTGATGATGCCTGCGATGAACGCGTCGACGACGTACGCCACGAACCGCGAAGGCGTGTCCGCGAACTTGAGTCCCGGTGCACCAGGCACCTCGCGGCCGATGTCGCTGGGTGGCGCCCACTGCACGATCGGTCGGTCACCGGCGACCGGAGCCGCTGAGATCAGGCCGCCGCTGGCCGGGGGCGTCTCAGCCGGACTGGTGGGCGGAACGGGGTCGGCCCCGGTCGACCACACGACGGTGGCATCGGTCGATGCGGCCGCGTCCGAGCCGCCGGGCGTACCGGACAGGTCTGGGCGCTGGTTCGGGTCGTCGGACATGCGCGTCATCCTACGCTCCGCGAATCTCGTCGGCGCCTGTGGCCCGCACGGCGCTCGGGGCGGTTGGAACGAAAACGCAATCTTCAGCCCGTGAGAGCCGCATTCGTCCAGCAGGTCGCCCGGGCTATGCTCGAATCCTTGGTGCGGGGGTCGGTGGGGACCTATCAGGTGTCCAGGTGTCCTACGGGCGAATGGCTGAGTCGATCGCCGCCGAATGGCGAGCCGTCAGTCGGGCTCTCAGTGCAGTGCCCAGAGACTCGGTCGACGCCGAAACGTTCCGCGTGGAACTCGCGGCCCTCCTCGATGAGTACCGTCGCCTCGTCGACGATGCGCAGGCCGACATCGCAGCGCGATCGAAGCTTCCTCGGTGAAGTGATCGACCCACGACATGACGATCGTGCGTCGTCGGGTGTCCGCCGTCGACCGTCCTCCACGGAGCGACTGGGCCGGCCGCGTCGGCCGGCCCATCGACGAACCTACTTGAGCAGCAGCTCGTACGTTGTGTTGTCGCCGTGCTGCTGCGTCCAGAACGCGCGCCACGCGAGCCCGTCGGCCTCGTGGTCACCTCCGCCGTGGAGGAACGCCGGCGTGCCGGCGCCGAGAAGACCGTTGAGCGACGGATCGCCGTTCGACACGTGGATCCCGGTGATCTCGTTGTCGCCTTCGTTCTGGAAGCCGCTCGGACTCGTCAGCGTGCCGAGACCGCTGTCGATCGTGGCGGCCGCATCCCGGCCTTCGGCGAGGAACCGGAGCGGGGACTGCGGGCCCGACAGCCGAGCGTCCAGCAGGTAGGCCGAGTCCAGCGCGTTGCGCTGGCCGTGGAGCAGGTCGCCTGCGTCCTCGACGACGCTGAGCTGGTTCTTGCTGAACCAGGCGACATTGTCGAAGCCCGTGTGTGCCTCGTCGCCTGCGTAGAACAAGGTCAGGGAGCCGCTGTCCGCCTGTGGCGTCGTCTGGCTGACCTTGAACAGGCCTCCCCAGCCGCCGTAGGCGTTCGCCGGCGAGAGCGCGTTCGTGTCGCCGGTCGCGGTGAAGAAGAACTCGCGGAACCCGGTGCCCGGGCGGAAGACGCCGTTCTCCGGGCGCTTGAACGGCGTCCCGCCGGCGGCCTTCGCGAGCGCGTTGGCGTCGAACGGCGCCATGCCGTTGGCCGCGGTGTCGTGGATCGTGACCCAATTCGTCGTGAAGCTGTTGCCATAGGTGTTCAGGTCGATCTGGTCCTGCGACGTGATATCGGCCTCGATCTGGATGGCCGACGTCCCACCGAACACGATCGCGTGCCCGTCCCGGAACGAATGTGCCTGGAGGACCTGCAGCTTGCCGCCGGCGGACAGGTCGGTCGCGTGCTTCGGGACGAAGCGGTAGACGAAGCTGTTCGGCTGCTTCGACTTCGAAAGGTCGCCGAAGGGGCTCATCGCCGACCCGGCTTTGCCGCCGACGTCCTCGACGATCCAGACGTTGCCTGCCGAGTCGAGCTGCATGCCCTCATAGCCGCCACGACCGAACGCACCCGACATGTCGGTCACGGTCGAGGGGTAGTCCGGTGTGGCGACCCAGATCCCACCGGTCGCGCCCTTCTCGGCGCTGAACAGGAGGCGCTTGGCGAACGGATCCCACGTCGAGCCGTCGAAGACCGGCAGTGCAGCGCCGTCCTTGTCCGTCGACGCAAGAAGGGTCACGCGGTGGGCGCCGTCGGCGTCCAGGTTGACCCGGGTGATGTACCCGGCGCCAGTCTCATGGCCCTGGAACAGGAAGTGGCGGCCATACGAATAGCCGGCGTCCGGGCCGTGCTGGTGGGCCATGACGAGGTAGGTGTTCTTGTCTGGCTCGGTCTTCGATGCCTCGACGATATGGCCGACCGACTGGATCGAGTTCGGTCCCGGGACCATCGGGCCATCGGTCAGGTAGCCGTACGAGCCGATCAAGGCGGTCGGGTTCTCGAGCGGCCAGCTGCCCTGGGCGACGACCGTCTCGGTCAGCTCCTTGGACAGCACGTTGGGTGAGGCGATGCCGAGTGTCTTCGTGTTCGCCGGGCCGGCCGACGTGAGGCCGGGAGGGGCCGCGCTCA
>JBBQLI010000107.1:0-7529 GCA_038327765.1 Candidatus Limnocylindrales bacterium
ATCTCCGCGAGCACCCTCAGGCGCGCCTCGACGACTTCGGAGGCGGCGTCCAGAAACGGTTTGTCCCAGTAGCGCAGCTGATCGCGGGACGCGGTCTCCTCGCGGATGGCGCGTAGCAGACCGTTGCGCTGCTGCAGTGCTCGGGTGTACGTCGCGAGCGCGGGGCCGTAGGCAGGAAAGCGCCCGGTCGCGATCCGATCGAGCGCACCCCGGCGGAGCGAGGGCGACCCGGCGATGAGGAGCATGTCCTCCGGAGCAAACGCGACGACGCGCAACACGCCGGCGAGGAAAGAAGCACGCCGGGGCACGCCGTTCACCCGGATCCGCTTCCGCGCCCCAGCGGCCGCCTGATCACTCCCGGCCCGGACAAGGGTCAGGTCGAGTTCATCGGTCCCCACCGTACCCTCGACCCGGGCGACGTCGGCATTCCAGCGGATGAGCTCGCCGTCCGTGCTCGTGCGGTGCGAGTGGCCCCAGGCGAGGAGGACGATGGCCTCGAGCAGGCTGGTCTTGCCGGCCGCATTCGGGCCCCACAGGAGTTGCGGGCCACCGCCGAACCGAACCGTGAGCTCGGTGTATCCCCGCAGGTCGGTCAGTCGGACGGACGAAAGCGTGACGGCCTCTTAGGACGTCGTGCGGACGGGCATGACCACGTGCACGTACTGGTCGTCGCCGATGGGCTTGAAGACCCCCGGGGCGAGCGGGCCCTGGAGCTCGAGCGCGAACTGGTCGGCATCCACGTTGGTGAGGACGTCGGCGAGATACTTGGCGTTGAAGGCGATCGTGGTCCCGTCGCCCTCGACGCTCGCCTCGACCTGTCCGACGTGATCGCCGATCTCCGCGTTGGCGCTGACCGTAATCCCTCCGTCGCCGCCGCTCCCGATCTGGAGCTTCACGATGTTCGCGGACTCATGGGCGATGAGGGCCGCCGGGCGGACGGCCCGGAGCAGCTCCTCCCGATCGAGGACCGCGCGCGTGGTGTGGGCCTGAGGCATCACCGACTGATAGTTCGGGAATTGCCCGTCGATCAGGCGGCTGACCAGGTCGATGCCCTCGAGGTGGAAGAGGATCTGGTTGCGAGCCTGGGCCAGGACCACGTCGACCGGAGCATCGCTGTCGGACAGGACCCGCATGAGCTCGGTCAGGGCACGAGCTGGCACGACGACACTGGTCTCGGCGACCGAGTCGAGGACCGGGATGGTCTTGACCGCGATCCGGTAGTTGTCGGCGGCGGCCAGGGTGACAGTCTCGCCCTCGAAGCGGCACAGGACGCCGGTGAGGATCGGACGCGCCTCGTCCGTGGCGGCAGCAAACGCCACCTCCTCGAGCGCCCGCTTGAGCACGTTCTGGGCAATTCGGGTGGTCGGGCGTTCACCCGTGGTCTGGATGGCCGGGAATTCCTCCGCGTCGATACCCTTCAGGTGTGAGGCAAAGCGGCCACACTTGAGGTCGAGGGTCTCGTTCGAGCCGAGCTCGAGGTCGATGCGGTCACCGCCCTGGAGGGAGTTGACGAGATCCGTCAGGAGTTTGGCGGGCACGGTGGTCGCGCCGTCGGACTCGATCTTGCCGGGAACCCAGTAGGTGATGCCGATCTCGAGGTTCGTGGCGGTCAGCTTCAGGCCGGCGTCCTCGGTCCGGAGGAGCACGTTCGCAAGGACGGGGAGTGTGCTGCGCGACGAGACGGCGCGACTGACCACGGACAGGCCGCGAGCCAGGTTCTCCTGCATGACCGAGAGCTTCACGTCGGGTTCCACTCCACGAACGGATGTGATTGACGGGTCACGACAGATGGTAACCGCGCGGGCGGTCCACGGGGCTGGATCGTGGTGTGCGGGCCGTCATGAGCGTGGGCCGATTTCGATGCCCACAGCCCGTCGCCCTAGGTGTGTATCTTCCTTCATTGTACGAAGCCGTCACCGTCATCATCATGCTGTGGACGGCGTGGACGACCACGCTCCGCCACGATCCCAGGACGCGTGGACCAACCTCCCTGGCCGGTGGACGCCGCCTTCGGATTCGGTGTCGAGGCGTGGAGTCGTGCACGTCGAGTGTGGACGCCGCTTCGACACCGAACCACGAACCGTCGGGCCGTCCACGTCCGCCGCCGGGGACCGCCACTCCGAGGTGGTCGTTCTCCTCTCGATCGGTCCGGTTATCCACGCCCAAGAACGGCTTGTTCCACAGGCGAAACCTCGTCGGACGGAGTGGGGCCGCCGAGGTGGAGGTCATGAACTGACCCGCCTGAGGCGGAGCCAGAGAATCCGGCGGGAGAGGCCGAAGACGCATTCGCGGGCGCAGTCGCGCTCAGTCGGCGTAGATGAGCTCTCGAACCGCCGAGATCTCGCGGCGGAGCTCGTCGTTAGCGCTCGTCTCGCGGGTGATCTTGTCGCAGGCGTGGAGCACGGTGGAGTGGTCCCGGCCGCCCAGCTCGGCGCCGATGCGTAGCAAAGACACGTCGGTTTCCGAACGCATCAGGAACATCGCGATCTGGCGTGGCACCACGATGGCCTTGTCGCGCTTCTGGCCGCGGAGCAGCTCGAGCGCGACGCCGTAGTACTCCGAGACCGCCTTCGCGATCCGCTCGGGCGTGATCTGGCGCTTCTTGGGGTTATAGAGGACGTTCGAGAGCACGGCCTGGGCCAGCTCGATCGAGATCGGCATCGCGCCCATGGAGGCGTAGGCGACGATCCGGTTGAGCGCGCCCTCGAGCTCGCGAATGTTCGAGACGACCTTGCGAGCGATGAACTCCATCACGTCCGACCCGATCGGAACGGCGCCTTCCTCGGCCTTGGCCCGGAGGATCGCGATGCGGGTCTCGAGGTCCGGCGCGGTGAGGTCCGCGATGAGGCCCCACTCGAAGCGGCTCCGGAGCCGCTCCTCGAGCGTGAGGATCGCCTTCGGCGGCCGATCGGAGCTCAGCACGATCTGCTTGCCGTCCTCGTGGATCGCGTTGAACGTATGGAAGAACTCTTCCTGCGTTCGCTCTTTGTCGGCGATGAACTGGATGTCGTCGATCAGGAGCAGGTCGATCCGGCGGTAGCGGGCCCGGAACTCGTCGATCTTGCCCTGCTGGATCGAGGTGATGAACTCGTTGGTGAACTTCTCGCTCGTCGCGTAGACGACCCGCTTCCGTGGGAACTTCGCGGCCACCTGGTTGCCGATGGCGTGCATCAGGTGGGTCTTGCCGAGGCCGACGCCGCCGTAGAGGAACAGCGGGTTGTAGGCGTGGCCCGGCCGCTCCGCCACCGACAGGCTCGCGGCATGGGCGAGGCGGTTGGCCGACCCGACGATGAAGTTCGAGAACGTGTAGCGGGGGTTGATGTTGCTCGTCCCGCCCTCGCCGCCGACGCGGCCGGGCTCGATCCGGACCTGCGGCGTCGGCCCTGCCGCTCGCGGCTGCGGGGCCTCGATCATGCGTGACAGCAGGCCAGGGCCGACGGCTACCGGAGCGGCCTCGCGGACCACCGACTCGCCATCACTCGAGGCGGAATCTCGGGCGACGTTCCCAGCAGGCTCGGTGCCGGCCGCCCCCTCCCCTTCAGTAGCGGCGACCACGAAATCGACCTGGACGCCGTAGCCGACGATCCGGCCGAGTGTCTGGGAGATCAGCGAGCGGTAGCGGCTCTCGAGCCAATCCTTGGCGAAGCCGTTCGGCACCGCGATCCGGAAGCGGGTGTCGTCGACCTCGACGAGCGCGGTGTCGCGCAGCCACGTCTCGAAGTTCGCCGGCGAGAGGGTGACCTGGAGCTCGCCCAGGGCAGCGCGCCAGACCTGCTTGGCGTCCATAAATCGATGTGGACTCTCGTGTAGATCGAGGGGACCGACGGTAGTTGCCGCTCGGCGGAAATGGGCACGCGACCGTGGCTCGGGAATGCGCTGGAGAGCTTGGTCGCCGGTTTCGGGGGGCGAACGTTAGCACCGCCGCCGGGGGCTCGCAAGGCGAAAGCGCGATACTCCCCGGGAGTATCAGCCCTCGCTCCTGTGGGGGGTGAGAGCATACCGAAGGCCAGCAGGAGGCGCCGGTCGCGGCTCGGTAACGGGCGTCGAACGTTTGACGGTCCGGATCGCCGGCACCTATGATCCCGCAGACGGAGAACGCGCCCGCCCGTGCATCGGGCGATCGGCGCGTTGGCGTGCCTTCAGAGGGTCGACGACGGACGGGACCCCGAGGCTGGATGGAGAGGACCCCAGGCAGGCTCGATGAAGCAGACGTACCAGCCCAAGAAGCGTCACCGCGCCAGGGAGCACGGCTTTCGCGCCCGCATGAAGACGGCGGGCGGACGCCGCGTCCTGGCCGCGCGCCGCGCCCGCGGTCGCAAGCGCCTGTCGGCCTGACAGCCGGGCGCGGCCCTCGGCCGCGGCTCGAGATGCTCACCCGCCCGCAGGACTTCGCGGCGCTCCAGGAGCGCGGGACGATCCGTTCGCACCCGCTCCTCTCCGCGAGAGTTGTTCGGACGGACCTTGGAATGACGCGATTCGGCCTGGCGACCAGTCGAGCGCTTGGCTCGGCGGTGGTCAGGAACCGGGTCCGGCGCCGGCTCCGGGAGACGATCCGGTCGATGCTTCCATCGGTGCGACCGGGCTGGGATGTGCTGGTGATCGCCAGGCCGGCGATCGTCGGCGCGGAGCATGGCGCGATCGGAACTGCATTGGCGCGGCTGCTCGGAAGGGCCGGCGTGCTGGCGGAGGGAGGCGAATGACAGAGGTTGGGGTGGTGTCGCGTGTCGGAATCGCGGCGATCCACGCCTACCGCTTCCTGTTCGCGTGGCTGCCCTCGAGCTGTCGCTATGAGCCGACCTGCTCGCGCTACTCGGAGCAGGCGATCGAGCGCTACGGCCTCATCCGCGGCTCCGTGATGGGCGCGAGGCGGATTGCGCGCTGCCATCCAGGCCATCCCGGCGGCTACGACCCCGTTCGATGATCCGCATGCCACAGCTTCGAAGGATCCTCCCGGCACTCGGTGTCGTGCTGGTGCTCGGCCTCGCTGCCGCCGCGTGCGAGCCGATCAAGGCGTCGGTCGTGCCCGGCGCGACCCTGGCACCCGGCGCAACGCTCGAGCCTGGAGCAAGCCCCATCGCTGGCGGCTCGCCGGCCCCGACCGTCGCCCCAACGGTGGCGCCCGCCGCGACCCCGCTGATCGTCACTCCGGCGCCGATCAAGGCCGACCCGGTCAGCCTGCTCGCGGCCCTGTTCAACCCGATCTTCCAGCTCTTCCTGATCCTGATGGTCGGGATCCACTCGTTCCTCGGCGTGGACATGGGCATCGCGATCATCCTGACCACGCTCCTCGTCCGGACCGCGATGGTCCCGCTGATGCGCCGCCAGATGGTCTCGATGCGCCGGATGCAGTCAGTGGCACCCGAGATCAAGGAGATCCAGCGGCGCTTCAAGGGTGACCGCGCCAAGCAGCAGCAGGCGACGATGACGCTCTACAAGGAGCGCGGGATCAGCCAGGCCGGGTGCCTCTCGGCCCTCCTGCCATTGGTCCTGATCCTGCCGATGTACCAGGTCGTGCGCGAAGGGCTCACGGCGGCGGACCTGACAGAGTCCCTCAAGGTCGCCGGCGCCCAGCTCGTGCCACTCACCTGCCCGTCGCCGCCGATCCCGCTGACGGACGCCGCCGGTCACATCACCGGCTTCAAGCCGTGCATCGATTCCACGATTGCATGGCTCGGTGGCATTCACGCCAGCGCCTTCGAGGGCATCTTCCACTTCGGATTCACGATCCCGATCGTGAACATGACCGGGATCTCGCTCTTTGCCATCGTCTACATGGCCCTGCAGATCCTGGCCTCGCGCATGGCCCTTCCGCCGCACGACCCCAGCAATCCGCCGGACCAGAACGCCCGAACGCAGCGTGCAGTGGCGATCTGGATGCCCCTGATCACGATCCTCTACAGCAACATCATCCCGGTCGGCGTGTTCCTGTACCTCATCGTCTCGACCGGCTACCAGGTCGCCCAGCAGTTCCTCACCACCGGCTGGGGCGGGATGTTCCCGCTCTTCGGCCGGACCCCGGCATTCGCCGTGGACCATAAACCGCGCTTCCCGGTCGCCGTGCCCACGGCGCCGACATCCACCTCGCGCACGGCGGGAGCGCCGGCGCGGCCAAATCCTGACAAGTCGGCCCTCGACCGGTCGGCGTCGGCGAACGCAACGATTCGCCAGCGCGGTCGACAGGGTCGACGTGGGAGACGTCGATGAGCACCAGCGCCTATCGCGAGTTCACCGGCAAGTCCGTCGAGGAGGCCCTCCGCACTGCGCGCGAGGACTTCGGCGTCGGGCTCGACGACCTCGACTTCGAGATCCTGACCCCCGGCAGCCGAGGTGTCCTCGGCATGGGCGCCGAGCCGGCCCGCATCCTCGCGGCGCCACGTTCCGAGCTCGGCGGTGCCGCACCGAAGCGCGAGGCCGCGGCGCAGCGCCCGCTGCCACCCCCGCCGCCACATGAGGATCGCGACGACCGCGGACGCGGTCGCGGCTTCGATCGGGGTGGCGGTGGCTTCGGCGACCGAGATCGCGGTGGCTTCGGCGACCGCGGCCCGCGACGAGATGACCGCGGTGGTGATCGTGGCCCACGCCGCGACGATCGCGGGGGCGGCTTCGACCGCGACCGCGCGAGCTTCGGTGATCGTGGTCCCCTGCGCGACGACCGCGGTGGCGGGGATCGCGGTGGCTTCCGCGAGCAGCCGCGCGAGGACACGCAGCAAGCCCCGGAGGGCGCACCCGTCATGGCCGAGAGCGCCATGGAGGCGCGACCGCGTGAGGACCGTCCGCGTGAGGACCGTCCGCGCGAAGACCGGCCGCCGCGCCGCGACGACCGCAGCGCCGGCGACCGCGGCGGGTTCCGCGATCGCGGTGAGCCCGGGCCACGTCGCTACGACGAGCGCCCGCGACGCGGCAGCAGCGACCTGTCGGAGCGCGAGGAGGCCGAGGTCGTGGCCGCTCGGGGCTCCGTGGCCGCCGAGCGCGCCGAGCTCGAGGCCGCTGAAGCGTCGCCCGAGGCGCTTGCCGCCGGCAAGGTGATCCTCGAGCAGCTCCTGGTGCACATCGGCTTCGATGCCCGGGTTGACGTCGAGACGGGCGAGACGAGCCGGCTCAACGTCCTTGGTGCGGAGACGGAGCGCGAGGAGCTCGGGGCGCTGATCGGCCGCAAGGGCGAGCGTCTCTCGGCGCTGCAGCACCTCGTGAACCTGATGCTGTCCCGTCAGATGGGTGCCTGGACGCGCGTCTTGGTCGACGTCGAGGACTACCGCGGCCGCCGCGAGCGCCAGCTGCGAGAGATCGCGGAGCGCGCAGCCGCGAAGGTCGTCGAGACCGGCAAGATGCTCCAGCTGGAGCCCATGCCGGCACTCGAGCGGCGCTGGATCCATCTCGCACTGAAGGGCAACGACGGCGTCACCACGCAGTCCATCGGCGAGGAGCCGAACCGCCGGATCGTGGTCCTGCCGCGGGCCTGACCGAGGTCGCGGGGCTTACCTCGTCGCAGGCCCGGCCTACTCGACGATGTCCATCCTGCGGAATCGCCA
>JBBQLI010000108.1:0-7370 GCA_038327765.1 Candidatus Limnocylindrales bacterium
CGCAGCAGACCGGCGTTGAGCGGGTGGATCCCGTCGATGTCCTTGGCCGGATCGATGGCGTCGATGACCGCGCGCAGCCGGATGGTCGCGGGGAGCGGCATCTGGACGATCACCCCATCCACCGAAGGGTCGTCGTTGAGCGCGCGGACCGTGGCCGTGACGCGGGCCTCGGTCGCCTCGCCGTCCAGCTCCACGAAGTCGGCGTCGATACCGACCTTCGCGCAGCCGCGCAGGATCCGTTCGAGGTAGACGGTCGATGGCGCGTCCTTGCCCACGATGATCACGCGCAATGCCGGCGGTCGGCCCTGGGTCGCGCGGAAGGTGGCGACATCCGCGGCGACAGCCACGCGGATCTCCTCCGCGATGGGTCCGCCTTCGAGCAGCCGGGCACCGCCGGTGGTCAGCACCTCAACCGGGTCCCGGCGCCGCCAGGGGATCACGCGGATCGCCCTTGCCCACCACTTCGCGTGTGTCCGACGCGAGCCGTTCCACTTGATCCACCAGTTCCTTGACCCGGAACGTGGTCGCATCGGCGTAGACCGGATCGCCGACCGAGGGCAGGTTCACCAGCACGTTCGCCGCGGCGCCACGGGCGGCGGCCTCCGCGAGGAGGGCCGCGACGACCAGGTCACTGGACGCGTTGCTGTTGCTGCGGCCGGCCAGCGTTTCCGCCACCTCGACGACGTCCAGGCACGCCTCGACGCAGCGGAGCGGGATCTCGGACGCGTGACGCGCGGCAGCCTGGAGTGCGACCGTGCGGTCGGCGCGCTGCTCGTCGCTCTCCTTGGGGAGCTTCAGCGCCTCCGAGAATCGGGCGTAGGCGGCGGCGTCGGCGTCGGCGAGGCCGAGGAGGCGAGCCGCCAGGTCCTGACCTTGGGGCTGCGCCCAGGCGAGCAGATCGGCATGGGCGGCGTAGCGCGGCCGACCCTGGGAGAGGGAGGCGACCATCGCAACGAGACTGGCCGCGAGACTGCCTGCCAGTGCCGATGCGCTCCCACCCCCCGGGACGGGTTCAGCCGAAGCGAGCTTGGCGACGAACGCATGAACGGTCAGGTCGCCGAAGCGATCGGTCGGGGTGGTCACGCATCGATTGTAGGTTCCGGCGGGCCATCCGACGGTGCCGGCCCGTCCTGCACGACGGGGAGGAATGGCCGGGAACGGGGCGAGCGCGGTACCGGCGCGCCCGCCCCGCGTCCGACCATCGCGGACGCGCGGGGGAGGGACCGCGGCCCGCAGGCGGAAGCCGTCTCAGGCGGCTCGGCGGATCCCCCGATCCAGACCGGTGACCGTCCATCGCCGCGAACGATGATGGAAGGTGAGCGAGAGCCGGGCTTCCGGTGTCTCGACCTCGAAGAGCGTGCGCGGCCCGGTGATCACCGGATAGGCGGACGCCTCTTCGCGGACAGCGGTCAGCCGGGTGACCGGATAGTGGGCGTCGCCCCACGTGACTTCGCGGGGACGACCGTCGAACCAGCCGGTTCGAACGTGGACCTGGACGGGCTCGACACGAGTGAATGCCATCGGGATGGCTCCTTTCCGGGGGGCAGGATCGCGGGGGTCGTGTCGTCCGGGGCACTCGTCCGACAGAACGTCTGTTCGATTGCGTGGCGAGCCTAGACCGAACATGCGTTCGATGTCAAGGGTCGTCAGGTGGAATGTCATCGGTGTCCGTGACAGCTAGCGTGTCACGCTCGCGCGGACGATCCGGATCGAGGAGCGGATCGGTCTCGACGCCGCGCGCGCGGCCGTCGAGCGGATTGCGCGGGTCGCGCTCGAATGGGGCGGGCAGACCCGCCCCCAGCAGACGCGCCCGGGTCATCGACCCGGAGCCGTACCGTCGTCGGACCGCGTCGGCCGCCTCGATCGCGCGGCGTCGCTTCGGGTCCTCGTCGCTGAAGAGCGCCATCTGCTCGCGGTCGCCCAGGTTCGATGCGGTCACGCCGATGAGGCGGATCCGGATCCCGCGCAACTCGGGCCGGGCCAGTTCCAGCGCGATCCGGTAGATCGGCTCGGTCAGGTCGGTCGGCTCCGGCAGCGTGCGCTGGCGCGTGATCGTCCGGAACGACGTGTCCCGGATCTTGACGGTGACGGTCCCGGCGCGGACGCCCGCCGACCGCAATCGACCGGCGACGCCATCGGCCATCCCGAGGAGCGTTCGTTCGATGATCTCGCGGTCCGCCGTGTCGACGTCGAAGGTGTGCTCGTGACCCACGGACTTCGCCGGGTCGCCGTCGTGCACCGGGTCGCTGTCGATGCCACGGGCGCGATCCGCGAGCGAGGCCCCGTGTTTCCCGAACCGACGGATGGCCACATCGGGCGGCAGCGCTGCCAGGTCGCCGATGGTCCGGACACCGAGCTCAGCGAGTGACGCCGCGGTCTTCTCCCCGACGCCCCACAAGCGCCCGATCGGCAGCGGCGCCAGGAAGGTGGCCTCCTCCCCGGGCGCCACCACGACCAGGGCATCCGGCTTGCGCAGGTCCGACGCGATCTTGGCCACGAGCTTCGTCGTCGCGACGCCGACCGAGGCGGTCAGCCCCACCTCAGCTCGCACCTCGGCGCGGATACGCTCCGCGATCGTCGGACCGTCACCGAACAGCCCGAGCGAACCGGTCACGTCCAGGAATGCCTCATCGATGGAGATCGGCTCGACCAGCGGGGTGAACCGCCGCAGGACGGCCATCACGTCGCGGCTGGCCTGCTGATAGCGACGACCGTCGACCGGCATGAAGATGCCCTGCGGGCAGCGTCGACCTGCTTCGCGCAGCGACATCGCCGAGTGGACCCCGAACCGGCGCGCTTCGTAGCTCGCGGCTGAGACGACGCCGCGGTCCATCGGACCGCCACCGCCCACGATGACCGGCTTGCCCCGGAGCTCCGGGTGGTCGCGCTGCTCCACGGACGCGAAGAACGCGTCGAGGTCGACGTGGAGGATCGTCCGGTATGGCACGGTCGCTATCATCGCGCCACCGTGCCGACCGACATCGCCGCCGCGTTCAGCGTCGTCGCCTCCGTGGCATTGCTGGCGTCGATGAGCCTCCTCGGCGTCAGCGCCCTGACACGGTTCGCGCGCCATCTCGATCCGCTCGAACGCTTCGCGTATGGGGCACCGATCGGGATGGTGGTCGGGACCCTTGCCTTCGTGCCGATCGCGACGGTCACCGGGTTCCGGGTGGAGATCGTCGTCGCGGTCGGGTTCGCGTGTCTGCTCGGCGCGAGCGTGCTGCGCTATGGCCGGGCCGCGTATCAGGGCGGTCTCGGCATCGAACTCGGCGAGGTGCTGGCGCGTCGGCGCGCACGACCGCGCGAGCTCAGCCTGTGGCGGGTGATGCGGACCCGGGTCAGCCTCGTGCCGACCGTCGTCCTGGGCGCCATCGTCGTGCGTCTGGCCGTCTTCTGGCGATCGGCGCTGACGCTTCGGCCGGATGGTCTGTACGCGGGCCACGTCGCGTTGTGGGGCGACTGGACCGTCCATCTGGGCATCGTCAGTTCGTTCGTCTACGGTGGCAACTTCCCGCCCGAACACCCACGCTTCGCGGGCCACGCCTTCGCCTATCACTACCTGAGCGACCTGACCGCGGCGGCGCAGGTCACCCTTGGCATGGACCCGGCCTCGGCCCTGGCGCTGCACAGCTTCGTGGGGTCCGCCTTCGTGCTGCTCGGGGCGTACGCGTTCGCCCGACGACTGACCCGCGACAGTCGGACCGCGACCCTGGCCGTGGTGCTGTTCCTCGTGGGCAGCGGCCTCGGGTGGGTGGCGACCGCAGCGATCGCCGCGCAGACCGGCGATCTGATCGGGACCCTGACGACACGACCCTGGGACTTCCAGAACCAGGGTCACCTGAACCTCCAGCTCGTGACGACCTTCTTCGGATTCATCGCCCCGCAACGGGCGTACCTGTATGGACTGCCGATCGCGTTCGCGGTGCTTTCGACCTTGCTGATCGCCGGGCGCGGTGCGCGACCTGGACGTCGCCTGTTCGTCGTGGCCGGCGTCATCGCCGGTCTGCTGCCGCTCGCCCATCTCGGGACGCTGCTCGCCCTGGCCATCGTGACGCCGGTCCTGTTCCTGCTCTTCCCATCACGTGCCTGGGCGTGGTTCTTCGGGACGTGGGTCGCGGTCGCGCTGCCGCAGTTGCTGCTCCAGCTCGGCGGCGGGGCCGGCGCGCTGTCGGCGATCCGGATCCAGCTGGGATGGGTCGCCGCTGCCGATCCGTGGCCGTGGTTCTGGCTGAAGAATCTCGGGGCGTTCGCGCCGCTGTTCCTGGTGGCGATCGTCGGGCGGCGCTGGCTTCGACCGCGGACGAAGCGACTGGTCATCGCGCTGAGCGCGCTGTTCGCAGCGACCAACCTGATCGTGTTCCAGCCTTGGGATTGGGATGATTCCAAGCTGCTCGTCTACTGGTTCCTGGGCGCCAGCATCGCGTCGGCTGCGGTCCTCGTCCGTCTGTGGCGCACCTCCCCGTCGATCCCCTTGCGCGCCGCCCTTGTCGTGATCGTCGTGTCGATGACACTCTCGGGCGCGCTCGAGGATCTCCACACGCTCGAAGGTCACGAGAGCTATCGGATGCTCAGCACCGCGGAGATCCAGCTGGCGGCGGCCGTGCGTGCCACGACCGCCCCTGATGCGCTCTTCGTGGTCGGGATGGAGAACCACGACGCGATCGCGATGCTCACGGGCCGGCGCATCTACGTCGGCTACGCAAACTGGCTGTGGACCGAGGGCATCCACTATCTCGACCGGACGGCCGAGGTCAAGGCGATCTATCTCGACGGTCCGGAGACAGCGGCAGTGCTCGCCGCCCGCCACATCGACTACGTGGTCATCGGTCCGCACGAGCGCGACGTCCTGCACGCAGACGAGGCCTCGTTCCGTGCCCGCTATCCGATCCTGGTCCAGGTCGGGCCCTACGCCGTCTACGATGTCCGACGAGCCGGATCATGACGATGCAGACCCTCACCGCGCCCGAGCGCCGCCCCCTGCTGATCCTGGCCGGCTTGGTGCTGGCGGGCCTCGTGGTGCTGGTGATACCGGTCACCGCAGCCGTACTGATCTGGCCGATGTTGTTCGTCGTTCCTGGCTGGGTCGTCGTCCGCCGGGTGGCGCCGGAGCTGCCGCCGCCGGGGGCGCTCGGCGTGGCGATCGTCACGAGCGTGTACGCCTCCGCGCATCTCGTCGACCTGATCGCCCGGGTCGTCGGCTTCGGACGCCCGACGGTCATCGTGTCGGGGATCATGCTGGTCCTGGCGACCATCGCGTTCGCCCGGGTCGAGCATCACTGGCTGGCGCCAGTCACGCGCCCGAGCCTGCGCGGCGTCGCCGAGACGCTGCGCATGGACTGGCCGATCTGGCTGGTCTCGCTCGCCATCGGCGGGCTCATCGCACTCGTGCTGTTCGGAAACGGCTGGCGCGAGACGCCCGATGGCTGGGTCTCGGGCGGCTGGGACTGGAGCGATCTGCTGGTCCATGTGGCGATCGGCGCCAGCATCATCGCCGGCAACTTCCCGCCCCAGGTCCCCTACTTCGCGGGCGAGCCGCTGACCTATCACTGGTTCGCGGATTTCCATGGAGCGATCACCGCCAGCGCTGCGGGCATCGACATCATCCCGGTCTATTTCGCGACAAGCGCCATCTTCGCCGGGGTCCTCGCGCTGGTCGTCTGGGCGTTGGCGCTGCGTCTGACGGGGAGTCGGCGCGTCGCGGTCATCGCCGCGATCCTGGTCTGCGCGGGCGGCGGGATGGGCTGGCTCCGGCTTGGTGCCGACGTCATCGCGGCGTACGGATCGGGGCAGCCCGTGGACCTGGGGACGCTCCTGCCGCACCTGCTCAGCACGAACCCGTACGACAACAGCTGGGCCGACGGCTGGCCGTTCTTCCGCATCGCCTCCGTGCTGGGAACGGGGTTCCTGCCGCACCGGGCGACGACCCTCGGTCTGCCCGGACTGGTCGCCGTGGTCCTGCTGGTGGTCACCTACCTCGGTCAGCGCCCGGGCGCGATCCTGCTCGCCGGCATCATCGCGGCACTGCTCGCTCCGTTCCAGTTCTACGTCTTCCCGGCGACCTACCTGATCGTCGCGCTGTTCGTCCTCGCGAGCGGCGCGTGGCGCTCCTTCACGGTCATCCCCGATGCGATCCGGTTCCTGGCCCCGGTCGTCCTCGCGATCCCGTTCGTCGCGGGCGCGATCTTCCAGCAGAGCGACAGCGGCGGCTTCCGGTTCGTGACAGGCTGGGGCGAAGGGCGCTTCCTCGACGGCCCGCTGGCGGTCGTCTTCTTCTACGCCACGAACCTGGGGATCCCGTTCGCGCTGGCCGTGGTGGCCGCGCTCCGCCCGGGCACGTTGCCACACCGCGGCTTCCTGGTGGCGTGGCTGGTGGCGCTGTTCATCATCCCGAACGTGGTCGTGCTGAGCGCGGTCGAATTCGACATGAACAAGTACTTCCAGATCATGTGGATCGCGGTCGCGATCCTGGCCGCCTGGCTCATCGCGCGCTGGCCGAAGGGGGTCATCGGGGCGGTACTCGTGGTCGCCTCGATCTCACCGGCGCTGATCGCCGTGTGGCACCTGACCAACCCGTCGGTCACGATCAGCCTTGCCCAGGAGCGCGCGGCACGCTGGATCCAGACGAACACGCCCGAGCGATCGGTGTTCGTCACCGATGCATTCATCAACAGCCCGGTCGACCTTGCCGGACGACTGCGTCTGACCACGTTCGGTCCGTACGTGTCGAACCTTGGCTACGACTCGTCGATCCGCGAGGCAGATGTCCATTCGATCTACTGCGACGGTGCCGATGGCGCGGCCGATCGCATGACCGACTACGGCGCGACGTTCGTGCTGTCGAGCGGCGGGGCGCTGGATTGCGCGTCGGGCGTCCCGACCGATTTCGCGTCGAGCGCGCGCTTCGCGACGGTCTACGACCAGGACGGCGTGAGCGTGTGGGAGCTGCGCTCGCCGTGACGGCGAGCGCCAGTCTCGACTAGCCCTTCGGCTCGACGATGATCGTGACTTCCGGGGTGAGGCCGGCGAGGACCTTGATCGCGACCTTGTAGGTCCCGAGCGACTTGAGCGGATCCTCGAGGTCGATCTTGTGGCGATCGACGTTGATGCCACGACGTGCCAGAGCGTCAGCGATGTCCTTGGTGGTGATGGAGCCATAGAGCTTGCCGCCCTCGCCCACCTTGACGCCCATCGTGAGCGTCGTGCTGGCGATCCGGGTGGCCGCCACCTCGGCGTCCTCGCGGTCGCGCTGGCGCTTGTCCTCGCGGCTGGCCACGTCGTGCTGCCACGCGCGGTACGCGCCACCGGCCGCAGGCACGGCGAGCGCCTGCGGGATCAGGAAGTTGGAGGCGAACCCGTCGGCGACGGTCTTC
>JBBQLI010000109.1:0-7158 GCA_038327765.1 Candidatus Limnocylindrales bacterium
CGTGGCCGGACTCGACTCGCTCACCAGCGGCCGGGTGCTCATCGGCGACGTCGACCTCACCACGCTGTCGGAGAAGCAGCTCACCACGCTGCGCCGCGACCGCATCGGCTTCGTCTTCCAGGCCTTCAACCTGATCCCGACCCTGAACGCCCGCGAGAACATCACGCTGCCGCTCGACCTCGCCGGGCGCACGCCCGACCAGGCGTGGGTGGACGAGGTGGTCCGCACGGTGGGGCTCGGCGACCGGCTCGAGCACCGGCCCTCCGAGCTGTCGGGCGGGCAGCAGCAGCGGGTGGCGGTCGCCCGCGCGATCGTCACGGAACCCGCGATGATCCTGGCCGACGAGCCGACCGGCAACCTCGATAGCCGGTCGGGCGCGGAAGTCATGGCGCTCTTCCACGAGCTCCACGACAGCGGCCGCACGATCGTGCTCATCACGCATGACGCGGATGTCGCGGCCGCCGCGGACCGGCAGATCCGGCTGCACGACGGACGGATCGCGGCATGAGCCTCTTCGAACTGCTCCGCCTTGCCTTGTCCCGCCTCCGGACGAGTCGCGTCCGGGCCGCCCTGACGATGCTCGGCGTGATCATCGGGGTGGCCTCCGTGGTCGCGCTGGTCGGTGTGGGGCAGGGCACGACCTCGAACATCACGAGCCGGCTCGCCGGCCTCGGGACGAACCTGCTGACGGTCTCGCCGACGAACGGCGCCACCACCCTGACCCTCGATGACAGCGCGGCGATCGCGAAGCTCTCGGAGATCGGCGCCGTCGCCCCGGAGGCCTCGTCGAGCAAGGTCGTGGCGTCGGGCAACACGACGACCACGACGACCATCGTGGGGACCACCGCCGCCTACGCGACGGTCCGTGCCTACGACGTCTGGCAAGGCACCTTCCTCACCCAGAACAGCGTGGACCAGGGGCTGCGCGTCGCGGTCCTCGGCGCCACCACGGCCGACAACCTGGGGCTTGGCCAGAGCGACGTCGGCACCACGATCACCATCGCCGGACTACCGTTCCGCGTCATCGGGATCCTGCAGCCGAAGGGCGGGTCCGGCTTCCAGAATCCGGATGACCAGGTCATGGTGCCGATCGGCGTCGTGCAGAAGTACTTCGTCGGCGGCGACACGGTGCGGACCATCGGCGTCACCGTTGCCGATGCCACTCAGATGACGAACGCCACGAACGACCTGACCACGCTGCTGCGCACCCGGCACGACCTGGCGGCCACGGCCACCGACGACTTCACGGTCTTCAATCAGACCCAGCTGCTCGCCACGGCCGAATCGATCAGCGGCACGCTCACGCTGCTGCTGGGCGGGATCGCCTCGATCTCCCTGGTGGTCGGCGGCATCGGGATCATGAACATCATGCTTGTCTCGGTCCGCGAGCGGACCCGCGAGATCGGGATCCGCAAGGCCATCGGCGCCCGCGGCCGGGACATCCTCGCGCAGTTCCTCATCGAGGCACTGACGCTCTCCCTGCTCGGCGGCGTGATCGGCATCGCGATCGGACTCACCGTTTCGGCGGTCATCGCCCGCATCGCCGGCTGGGCCTTCTCCTTCTCTCCCACGACTGTCATCACGGCCGTCCTCTTCAGCCTCGCCGTGGGCGTGGTGTTCGGGGTCTGGCCGGCACGACAGGCCGCGCGCCTCGATCCCATCAACGCCCTTCGATACGAATAGCCAGGAGACCATCGATGTCTGACGATCCCACGCCCACGATCCACGATCCATTCCCGGCCGCTCCCACCACCGAACCGGTCCGGCCGCTCATGCCCGCCGCGAAGCCGAAGAAGAGTTCGTCGGGGATGTGGCTCAACCTCCTGCTGGTCGTCGCGGCCGCGGTCGCGATCGGCGGCGTTGCCTTCGCCCTCGGTCGGAGCACCGCTCCGGTCGCCGCGGCGGCGGGTGCCGGTCGGACCGGGTTCGGCAATGGCCAGCTCGGTGCCGGTCGAAGCTTCGATCCAAACGCGTCATTCGCGCCGGGCCAGGGTGGCGGCCTCGGCTTCGGCCGCGGCGGCGGGAACGTCGGCATCACCGGTACCGTGGACTCCGTCACGGCGGACTCGATCACGGTCAAGACCGCGAACGGCCAGACCGTCACGTTCACGCTGAGCGGCGCTACCACGTACCACCAGGCCACCACGGCGACGGCCGGCGACGTCACGACCGGCGCCACGGTCACGGTCCGCGTCGGCGGGTTCGGTGGCGGCGCGGCAGGGCAGCCCGGAGCCAGCGGCGCCCCGGCGCTCACCGCCACGGACGTGACCGTCGGCAAGTAGCCGGCGGGGTAGGCTGACCACCATGCATCTGCTCGTCATCGAGGACGACCCGCGTTTGGGTCGCCTCCTCCGCCGGCTTCTCGAGGAGGACCGTCATGTCGTCGAACTGGCGACGGACGGCACATCCGGTCTCGAGATCGCGACGGAGGCGGCCGGCATCGACGCGATCGTCCTTGATGTCGGCCTGCCCGACCTCTCCGGACTCGAGGTCGCCCGCCGGATCCGTGCGACGGGTTCGGACGTGACGATCCTGATGCTCACCGCGCGCGACACCGTGGCCGACCGCGTGAGCGGCCTCGACGCAGGTGCCGACGATTACCTCGTGAAGCCCTTCGCCTACGAGGAGCTTGCCGCGCGCCTGCGGGCGCTCGGTCGTCGCGGGCACGGTTCGGTCCGGCCCGACTCCAGACTGGTGGTGGGTCCCATCACCCTCGACGAGACCGCCCGGCGGGTCGCCCTGGACGGCCGGACCATCGACCTCTCCCCGCGCGAGTTCTCGCTGCTCGAATGCTTCCTCCGCCACCCCGGCCAGACGCTCTCGCGCGACCAGCTCCTCGACCAGGCGTGGCCCTTCAGCGTCGCCGTCACCCCGAACGCGGTGGATGCCTATATCCACTACCTGCGCGACAAGCTCGGGCCGGCAGGACGGATGATCGAGACCGTCCGGGGTATCGGGTACCGCATGGCCGATGCCTGACGGGACCCTCGCACCAGACGAGGGAGCGGATCGGGATCATGTCGCGGACGCCGCCGATGCCGGGCTGATCCAGCACGTCCGACGGAATCTCGTCCTGTGGAGCGGCGGGACCACCTTGGTCGTCCTGCTGATCCTGGCCGTCGCGCTCTACCTCGCGGTCGCCGGGTCGCTGGAGACCAGCGGCGTCGACCAGCTCGAATCCGCGATGGCCCTGCCGCGGGCCATCCTCACCGGTCAGCGCCCGGACCCCGGGGATACCTCAGCGTACGACGTCCGCCTCGGGTCGCCGACCTTCGCCCTGGCCGTCGATGAACAGGACCGGGTCGTGGCCGGCCCGCGGACCCAGATCCCGGCTGGCCTGCCGTACATGGCCGCGGTGACCGCGGCTCGCGTCGGCTCGCGCGACCTGCGCACGACGACGATCGGGACGACGCCGGTGCGCATCCTGACCGAGGCGATCCAGACGACGACCGGTCGCACGTTCATCATCCAGGTGGTGGAGGACAGGACCACTGAGCAGCGGACGCTCCAGGCGATGCTGATCGTGCTGCTGATCGGCGGGCTCGTGGTGGTCGTCGTGGCCTTCGGGTTCGGCGCCGTCTACGCTCGACGGGCGCTCGTCCCGATCCGGGAATCGCTGACAGCGCAGCGGACCGCCCTGGGGCGTCAACGGGACTTCGCCGCGGACGCCAGCCATGAATTGCGGACGCCACTCACGGTGATCCGAAGCAGCATCGAATACCTGCAGCGGCACAAGGCCGATCCGGTGGCGACGGTCGGGACGGCGCTCGACGACATCGACGACGAGGTCCGCCACATGACCGCGATGGTCGAGGATCTCCTGCTGCTGGCCCGCTCCGATTCCGGGGCGGTGGAACTCGAGCATCTGCCCGTGGACCTTGGTGACGTGGCCGCTGCTGGAGCATCCGCACTGGCCGCGACGGCCGCAGGGCGGGACGTCCGTATCGAGGTCGACCCACACCCGGCCATGATCACCGGCGACCCAGCGCGCCTGCGACAGCTCGTGATGATCCTCGTCGACAACGCCATCCGGCACAGTCCAAGCGGCGGCCGCATCTCAGTGACGGTCCGCAGCGACACCGATGGGGTGACCCTGACCGTCGACGACGACGGTCCCGGCATCCGCCCGGAAGATCGGGCCCACGTCTTCGAGCGCTTCTACCGCGCCCCCGGGGCACCGGGCGGTGGGACCGGCCTGGGCCTGGCCATCGCATCGTGGATCGTCGAGCGGCACGGTGGCCGGATCGCCGTCTCGAACCGCGACGACCACGGGGCCCGGTTCACGGTCGACCTCCCGGCGGCGGCATCGGTCAGCGGCGGGGCCGCGTAGCCGCGGCTGGGTCGCGCCGCCTGGCCGCAGCCCGGTCGCGGCGCATTCCCGGGCGGACCCGACGCGATCCCGCACGAACTGTCCACTCTCAACGAGGCCGCCGGTCCGGCGCCTTCCGGGCCTTCCCGGGCAGGCCGGCCGCGATCCCACCTGAGATACGATGCCACCCGTCTTCTAGGTGGCATCGAATGGGCGGGTCGCGGAGATCGTGCCTAGCTCGTCGATCCCGTCGCCTGGGCGATCAGCGTGGCCGCGGCCGCGATCGGGATCGCGAACCCGAGCCCCTGCGCATCGGTCGATACGGCCGTGTCGAGGCCGATCACCGCTCCGCTGGAGTCGAGCAGCGGGCCGCCGCTATTACCCGGGTTGATCGCCGCGTCGGTCTGGATCAGGCCGGTCAGCGTGGTCGACTGTCGGGTCGATTCGTCCGGCACAGTGATCGTCCGGTCGAGGGCGGAGACGATGCCCTTCGTCACGGTCTCCGTGTAGGTACCGAGCGGGCTCCCGATCGCGATGGCGGTCTGGCCCACCTTGAGCGCGGAGGAGTCGCCGATCTTCGCGGCACTCAGGCCGCTGGCGTCGATCTTGATCAGCGCCAGATCCGTGCCGTCGGTCAGGGTCTTGACCACCGTGGCCGGGTACTCGGTGCCATCCTCGAGCATGACGCTCAGGGACGTGCTATCCGCGACCACGTGGTTGTTCGTGAGGATGTAGCCGTTCGCCGTGAGGATGACACCAGACCCCACCCCCGTCGCGGTGCCGCCCTGCGAGAATCGCCCGCCCGTCGTCTGGACCTGGGACGTGATGGTCACCACGGATGCCTTCGCGGCCGCGACGATGGCGGCCACGTCGACCGTCCCCTGATCGACGGTCAGGCCGGCCACCACGGCATTCGGCGACGCTCCGGCGCTGCCAGCGACGGTGGCCGCCGTGGATCCACGCGTCCCCCCAAGACCGATGACGAGCGCCGCGGTCGACCCGGACGCGAGGGCCGCCGACAGGATCGACACGGCGAACAGGCTTGCGGTCCGTCGGCGAGGCCCACGAGACCGGGGGCGATCGGGCGCCGGGTCGGCGGCGGACATCGACACCGGATCGGTCCCGAGCGTGGTCACGGTCGGACGCTCGACGATAGGGGTGGCCTCAGGGGCGATCTGCGGATCGGTCGTGGGGTCGTCAGCGGGATCGGTGTCGCTCATCGCGGGGTTCTCCAGTCGGATGTCGGTCGGTGGTGCGACCACGACCCATTCAACCGCTCGTGCCTGAGAACGCCCTGAGAAAACGGCCGACGCGACGGTCCCGGGGGAGACCGTCGCGTCGAACCTCCGTGCTGCGAGTGCCGGCAGGCCGGCGAGCGGTCAGCCCGGCGTGGTCGTCGCCTGCGGCGACGCCTTCGGGCCGTGGCCGTTCGGGCTGCCCGGGAACGGCTGGCCCAGCTTGCCACCCCGGAACGAGCCACCGAAGACAGACTCGGCGTCGAGCGAGCCATCAGCCCGCTTCGTGCCATTGGCGATCACGAACCCATCCACCTTGAGGTCGGACAGGGCGCCCTTGCCCTTGGCCACACCCGCGACGCCATAGGTCGTGGTCGCGGAGACATGGATGGTGGCGGAGGTCCCGTCGAACTGCTTCACGGTGATGGTCGAGCCGTCGATCTTGGTGATCTGACCGGCGAGGCTCGGGAGGATCAGGTCGATGGCCTTGATCGTGTAGGTCCCGTCGCTGCCACGCTGCTCGCGGAACGAGATCGCATCACCCACCGTGAGGTCGCCGATCGCGATGGTCTTGCCGGCCCGCGAGATCGTCGTCGCGGCGGCCACATCGATGGTCCGGGTCCAGCCGTCAGCGGTCTTGAGCGACACCTTCGAACCGTCGATCGCCGTGATGGTGATCCCGGCTCCGAAGCCGCGCCCGCCGCCCTTGGCTCCGAACCCGCCGAAGCCGTCGAAGCCACCCGGCATCCCGAACCCGAAGCCGGGTCGACCGGGATGGTCGCTGCCACGCGGGGCGTCGGATGGGGCTGCAGGTGCGGCTCCCGACGGATCAGCGCCGGCCGGGGCGGACGGCGATGCGCCCATCACGGCGACAGCTCCCACCACGAGCAGGAGGACCGAGCCGAGCACCGCGCCGCCTCGCATCAGCTTCGTGGAGGTGCCAGCACGCCCGACGTGTTCGGTGAAGGCGACGCCCTCGGGTTCGGTGCCGTTCGGTCGTTCGATCATCGGTCAGAGCTCCTGGTTCGTGACGGGCGGGGACGGCGATGCTCGAGGTCGCGTGAACTCGTTGTCGGCAGTCTGGCCCGACGACATTCAAGAATCATGAGAACGCTCGGGTGACGGTGCGCGGCTGCACCACTGATCTCGAGGATATCCTTGGGCCATGAGCGGCAGTGCCTCGCCGGACCGCGAGATCGTGACGTGGGCGGACCTCGACCGGATGGTCGTCACGCTCGCGACACGACTGACCGGGACTCCGTTCGACGTCATGCTGGCGATCACCCGCGGCGGTCTCGTGCCGGCGGGGATGCTGGCGTATCGGCTCGGGATCCGCAACATTTTGGTCGCCGCGGTCGAGTTCTACGACGACGCCGGGCGGCCCGGGCCGCACCCGACCTTCCTCCAGTTCCCGGCCGATCCGCTGCTCCGTGGACTCCGGGTCCTGGTCGTCGATGAGGTCTGGGACAGCGGGACGACGATCGCCGCCGTCACCCAGCGCGTGCTCCAGGCAGGCGGCATCCCCACGACCGCCGTCCTCCATTTCAAGCCAGGCCGCTCGCTCGTACCCGGGCGGCCCGACGTCTGCGCGGTCGAGACCGACGCCTGGGTCGT
>JBBQLI010000110.1:0-7102 GCA_038327765.1 Candidatus Limnocylindrales bacterium
CGCGCAGGTCGTGGCCGACCAGTTCGGCATCCCGATGGAGGATGTCATCGTCCAGCATTCGGACACGCAGGGGACGCCGTTCGGGTACGGCTCGTACGGCAGCCGGACCTCGTCGGTGGGCATGACGGCCGCGATCAAGGCGGCGCAGAAGATCAAGGCCAAGGCCGCGCGCTACGCCGCCCATATGCTCGAGGCCAACGTGGACGACATCGAGATCGTCGGCGCGGAATATCGGGTCAAGGGTTCGCCGGATCGCAAGAAGACCATCCAGGAGATCGCGTTCGCGCTCGACCTGGCCTTCGACGTCCCGGACGGCATGGAACCCTACCTCGACGAGACCGCGTATTACGACACCCCGAACTGCACGTGGCCGTTCGGCACGCACATCGCGGTCGTGGAGATCGACGAGGAGACCGGCCACGTCGAGCTGGTCCGCTACGTCGCCGTGGATGACGTCGGCAAGAAGATCAACCCGATGATCGTCGACGGCCAGCTCCACGGTGGGATCGCGCAAGGCGTCGGCCAGGCGCTCTGGGAGGGCGCCATCTACAGCGACGAGGGGCAGCTCCTGACCGGCTCGATGCTCGACTACGCGCTGCCACGCGCCGCCTGGTTCCCGGAGTTCGAGCTCGGCGAGACCGTGACCCCGTCGCCGGTCAATCCGCTCGGGGTGAAGGGCGTCGGCGAGGCCGGGGCCATCGCCAGCACGGCCGCCGTGGCCAACGCCGTGGTGGATGCGCTGAGTGGCCTCGGGATCCGTCATCTCGACATGCCGTACACCAACCAGACCGTGTGGCGGGCCATCCAGTCCGCGAAGGGAGGCCAGGCATGATCCCGGCAGCGTTCGACTACGAGCGTCCGGCAACGCTGGACGCCGCCCTCGCCGCACTGTCGGCGTCGAATGGTTCGGCCAAGATCCTGGCCGGCGGCATGAGCCTCCTGCCGTTGATGAAGCTGCGCCTCGCCACCGCGGAGCGGCTCATCGATATCGGTCGGCTGGCGGAGCTCAAGGGTGTCCGGACCCTCCCCGATGGCCGCCTTGCGATCGGGGCACTCACCACCTACGCAGATCTGCTCGATTCCCCGGCGAAGCACTACGGCCTGCTCCACGATGCGCTCCCGGACATCGGCGACCTGCAGGTCCGCAACCGCGGCACGGTCGGCGGTGCCGTCGCCCATGCAGATCCGGCGTCGGACCTTCCGGCGTGTCTGCTGGCACTGGACGCCGAGCTGGTCATCCGCTCCACCCGAGGCGAACGGACGACCGCGCTCGATGGCTTCTTCCAGGGAGCGTTCACATCGACCCTGGCCGCCGATGAGCTCATCACCGAGATCCGCATCCTCGGACCGCGCGGCGATGCCGGTTCGGCGTTCTGCGCGATGGAGCAGCCCGCCTCGGGGTACTCGATCGTCGGTGTGGCGGCGGCGGTCTTCGTGGATGGTTCGAAGCGGATCACCGGCGCCAACATCGCGCTGACCGGCGTCGGCGATGTCCCGTATCGCGCGTCGGCCGTCGAGGCCGCGCTGGTCGGCAGCGACGGTTCAGGCGGCGGGATCACAGCCGCTGCCGCCCATGCGACCGATGGGGTCACAGTCAGCGGCGACATCCACGCCGATACCGCGTACCGCACCCAGATGGCCGCCGTGTTCACGCGACGGGCGATCGAGGCCGCACTCGGCCGTCTCGGCTGATCGGTCCGGCGTCAGCGCGTGCGGGTCGAGCGGGTCACCCCGGGTCGGCGCATGCCAGCACGGCTCGTCGGGTCGGTCCTGGCGCATGACCTGCGCGTCGGCGACGAGCACTGGTCGAAAGGTCGTCGGCTCACCGCCGACGACCTGACCGCGCTGGCCGGCGCCAGTCCCGGAGCGTCGGTCGGTGTCCTGCTGCTCGACGCCTGGGAGCTCCACGAGGACGACGCGGCCGTCCGGCTCGCGGCGGCCGTCGCCGGTCGCGGGCTTGAGGTCCGTGGTCCGAACCAGAGCCGGATCGATCTGCTCGCCACGGTCGATGGCGTCGTCCATATCCGGATCGCCGATCTGGAGCGGATCAACCGGATCGACCCGCTCGAGGTCTTCACCGTGTTCGACGGGCAGATCGTGGCTGCGGGCGACCTCGTGGCGAGCGTCAAGGTGGCACCCCACATCGTGACCGCGAGCACGGTCGACGACGGAGCCCGTGTAGCGGCATTCGGTGCTCGCCCGACGGTCTCGGTCGCGGCGTTCACCCCACACCGCGTCGGCGTGCTGGTCAAGCAATCCGTCCACGGCCCCGCTCGCGACCGGTTCGAGGCCAGCATCCGGGCCAAGGTCGAAGGACTGGGCTCGGAGATGGTCGGGATCCGCTATGTGGAGGATCAGGTCGAGGCGGTCCGTGATGCCCTGGCCGAGTTCTCCCGCGGGCCACACCCGGCCGACATCGTCCTGACGGCCGGTTCCGCGAGCACGGATCCGGACGACCCGTTCTTCGTCGCCATCGACCGTCTGGGTGGACGGCTCGTGCGGCGCGGCGTCCCATCGCACCCGGGATCGATGCTCTGGCTCGGTCGGATCGGCCGGACCACGGTGCTCGGGCTGCCGACCTGCGGTGCCTACTCGAAGGCCACGGCCGTCGACCTGTTGCTGCCCCGCCTCCTGTCGGGCGATCCCGCGTCAGCGCGGACGGTCGCCAAACTCGGTCACGGCGGGATCCTCACCCGCAGCCAGCGATTCCGGTTCCCGCCTTACGCGCGTGAGCTCGACGCCCCGGATGGCTGAGCGATGCCAGCCGCCCGACCGGCCGGGCGTGTAGATTCCGCGCATGACCGACCGCGACGACCGCCCCGCCGGGACCCGCTCCATCGAGGCCATCCAGGCCGATTTCAGAACGCGCGACTACATCACGGACCGATCGCTGGCGACGGCCGTGTTCCTGGCGCTGGAACTCGGTCGCCCGCTCTTGCTCGAGGGCGAGGCCGGCGTCGGCAAGACCGAGCTTGCCAAGGTCCTGGCCGCGTCCCTCGGGGCACGCCTGATCCGCCTCCAGTGCTACGAAGGCCTCGACGTCAACACCGCGGTCTACGAGTGGAACTACCCACGCCAGATGCTCGAGATCCGGCTGCTCGAGGCCCGCGGCGAGGCGACCAGCGCCAGCGCGGCCGATATCTTCGGGCACGACTTCCTGATCCGCCGACCGCTCCTCCAGGCGCTCGAGTCGACCGATGGCGTGGCCCCCGTCCTGCTCATCGACGAGATCGACCGTGCCGACGAGGAGTTCGAGGCGTACCTGCTCGAGATCCTGTCCGACTTCCAGGTCACCGTCCCCGAGATCGGCACGATCAAGGCGGACAAACCGCCGCGGGTGATCCTGACCTCCAACCGGACCCGTGAGGTCCACGACGCCCTGAAGCGGCGCTGCCTCTATCACTGGATCGACTACCCGACGGCCCAGAAGGAATACGAGATCGTGCTCGCCCGGGTGCCGGACGCTCCCGAGCAGCTGGCACGCGAGGTCGTCGGCTTCGTCCATCGCCTGCGGGAAGCGGATCTGACCAAGGTGCCGGGGATCGCCGAGACGCTCGACTGGGCCGCCGCACTCCTCTCGTTGGGGGCGGTCGAGCTCAAGCCGGAACTCGTCGACGAAACGCTCGGTGTGGTGCTCAAGTACGAAGAGGACATCCGCCAGGTCCGCGGCGAGGCCGCGCGACGCATGCTTGCGGAGGCCGCCGCCGGCGGCTGAGGACCTGCGATGACCGATCCCGCGATCGTCACGATGCCCCATGGCGGGGAGGTCGATGGTCGACGGCTGCTGGGCGAGGCGGTCGGGTTCGGCCGGGCGCTGCGCGCCGCGCGGCTTTCGGTGGATCTCGCCGCCGCGGTCGATTTCGCGCGTGCCCTCACCCTCCTGGACATCGGCGACCGGGAGCAGGTCCGTGGTGCGGGCGAGGCGATCTTCGTGCGGCGACGCGACGACCGGTCCACCTACGACGCCGTCTTCGAGCGGTGGTGGCGTCGTCGCTCGACGAGGCTGCCCGGCTCGTTCGAGCCGCCGCCCATGGCGAATCCGGCGGCGCCGACCGAATCGGATGAGCTCGCGGGCGAGACTGAACCGGAGCCCGGCACCGAGTCGATGGACGCGAGCCCCGACGACCGGGGCGTGCCGATGCCGACCAGCGACCAGGGCGCGGACGATGACAGCGATATCGAAGGCGTGGTCATCTCGCCCGATGCCTACAGCCAGGGCGAGATCCTGCGTCATCGCGAATTCGACCGGATGACCCCGACCGAGCTTCGCGAGGCGGAGCGCCTGGTCGACAAGCTGGTCCCGCGGCTGGAGCGCCGCCGCACCCGCCGGTACGAGCTCCACCACCACGGTCAGCGTCTGGCGCCTCGCGCGATGTTCAGACGCAACCTCGGGACCGGCGGGCAGCTCCTGGAGTGGGTCTGGCGGCGCCCGATCCGCGAGCCGCGCTCCCTGGTCGTCATCTGCGACATCTCCGGCTCGATGGAGCGGCATTCGCGGCTGCTGCTGCGGTTCGTGCAGGCGCTTGCCGCCGCGTCAGAAGTACGGACGGAATCGTTCGTGTTCGGGACCCGACTGACCCGGGTGACGCGGCTCTTGCGGGACCGGAACCGCGACCGTGCCCTGGCTCGGGTCTCGGAGGCGGTCAACGACTGGGCCGGCGGGACGCGCATCGGCGAATCGTTCCGGACCTTCAACCAGCACTGGGCGCGGCGAACGCTTCGGACATCCGGTGTCGTGATCGTCGTCTCCGACGGCTGGGACCGCGGCGACCCGGCGCTCGTCGCGGTCGAGACCGCACGGCTGCGCCGCAACTGCCATCGGCTGGTCTGGCTCAACCCGCTCGCGGGCACGCCGGGCTACCAGCCGCTGGCCGGCGGGATGCGTGCGGCGTATCCGTATGTCGACGACTTCCTCGCGGCCGGGACGGTGGCGAACCTGGAACGGCTCGGGGAGATCCTGGGTGGCGTCCGTGCCGGCGATACGCGTCGCGGGAGCGAGGCCGCGGCTCACGCGGCACTCCCCGGACTGACCGTGCCCACCGTGGTCGCGCCACCGGGCGTCGTCGGCGGCGCGCCGACCGATCCCTCCCTACCGAGGCCACTGGGATGAGAGAACTCCTGGACACGTTGCACGGCTGGCAGGGGGAGGGGATCGCGGTGGGACGGGCCGTCGTGGTCCGGACGTTCGGTTCCGCGCCGAGGCCGGAAGGAGCCGTGCTCCTGTATGCA
This sequence comes from Candidatus Limnocylindrales bacterium, assembly GCA_038327765.1. GTDB lineage: Bacteria > Chloroflexota > Limnocylindria > Limnocylindrales > CSP1-4 > SPCO01. The sequence continues at coordinate 5,230 of JBBQLI010000110.1, forward strand.
GCAGATGGCCGCATCGCGGGGTCGGTCAGCGGGGGTTGCGTCGAGGGCGCCGCGGCCGAGGAGATCGAACGCGCCCGATCCACGGGCCGAGCTCGGGTGATCCGCTACGGGATCAGCGACAAGGAGGCGTGGGACGTCGGCCTGGCGTGTGGCGGCACGATCGACGTGCTGGTGCAGCCGCTCGCTCCCAGCGCCGTGATCGACGCGGCCCGGGCGTCCCTGGGCGCCGGCGGGCACGGGGCGGCCGTGATCACGCCACTCCCCGCCGACTCGCCACCGGCCGTATTCGGGCCACACCAGCCCGGGGCCGGCGCCGTGCCGGAACCGGAACTCATCGTGCGCGATGACGGCAGCCTCGAGGGCTCGCTCGGCGACGCCGCGCTCGACGCGCGGTTGGTGACAGCCGCCAGCGAGGCGCTCAAGCGAGGGCTTTCGCGGACCGTGGAGCTCGGCGGTCGGTCGCTCTTCATCGAGGTCTTCCCGGTCCGCCCGCGGCTCGTGGTCGTGGGCGCGGTCGAAGTCGCGCGCTCGCTGGTGCGGCTCGCCCGCGAACTCGGGTTCGAGACCGTCGTCATCGACGGCCGCTCGTCCTTCGCGACAGCAGAACGCTTCCCGGACGTGGACCGACTGATCGTCGGCTGGCCGGACGAGGTAGCCGACGAGATCGGTCTGGGTCCCAACGACGCGGTCGCGGTGCTGACCCACGACGTCAAGTTCGACGAGCCGGCCATCGTGGAGGCGCTTCGGCGTGGCTGCCGGTACGTCGGTGCGGTCGGCTCCAAGAAGACGCAAGGTGACCGCCGCCAGCGCCTGATGGATGCCGGTGTCACGGCAGCCGAACTGGACCGCCTGCGCGGACCGGTGGGGCTCGACCTTGGTGGCCGGGCGCCGGCCGAGACCGCCCTTGCCATCCTGGCCGAGATCGTCGCCGAGCGCTACGGCGGATCGGGCGTGCCCCTCAAGCAGCGAGCCGTGGGCTAGCGTGGTCGGGGCGCGCCTGCATCGTGACGAGGGATGATGCCGCCTCGGGTGGTGGCGGTCGTGCTTGCTGCGGGTGCGGGGTCGCGGTTCGGTGGCGACAAGCTGCTCGCGCTGCTCGACGGACGCCCGATCCTGCAGCACGTCCTGGACCATGTCGCCGAAGCTGGTCTCGGCGAGGTCATCGTCGTGCTGGGGGAGGGGGCCGACGCGATCGAGGCCGGGATCTCGTGGCGCGGCGAACGCCGGGTGCGCAACCCCGATCCGACGCGCGGGCTGTCGAGCTCGGTGCAGCTGGGGATCGAGGCGCTGGACTCGGCGGGCGCCGAGACCGCGGGCGCCAAGGCACCGAAGCCGCAAGCCGCGGGCCGGCCTGCTGCGGCACTGATCCTGCTCGGCGACCAGCCGCTGGTGTCTGCCGACGTCATCGGAGCATTGCTCGCGGACCCGCCCAGCGCCGATCGACCGATCGTGGTCCCGGCATATCCCGACGATCGTGGGCGGAACCCGGTCCTCGTTGGGCGGGCGGCGTTCGATCTCGTGGCGGCGACGCGCGGCGATCGCGGTCTCGGTCCGGTGCTCGCGGCGCATCCGGAACTGGTCCGCGAGGTCCTGGTCGCCGGCTCCAATCCCGACGTGGACACGCGCGCGGATCTGGTCGGACTGCTGGAGACGGCCTGGGCCGCGCGGGTCCGCGAGAACCGCGAACAGGTTGACCGCATCCGCGAGGTCCCCGACGGCGCGGACTTCTACGCCCCGGTCACGGGGCTCTTCCGGGCCGATCCGCGGCGGACCGATGAACCGGCCCTCGAGGTGCTCCGACGCCTCGTTCGGCCCGGCGAGACGTGGCTCGATATCGGAGCCGGCGCGGGCCGCTATGCGCTGCCGATCGCGC
>JBBQLI010000111.1:0-6743 GCA_038327765.1 Candidatus Limnocylindrales bacterium
TCAGGCGTCCGCGGCGTCGGCGGCGGCCACGTAGCGAGGGTCGTCGCGGCGGATCGGGTCGGGATCGGTGCCGCGCGCCCGGGCCAGTCGCTCGGTGAGGAGCTGGAGCGGCGTCGCGGTCCCGATGAGCGCGGCGACAGATGCCGGCAGGTCCGGGGCCTCGGCCACCAGCAGACGTCCGGCTGGGGTGAGAGCCGGGTCGATCTCGCCCGCGAGGTCTGCAGCGAGGATGGCCGCCGCTCGGATCCCCAGCACTCGAGCCGCCTGGAGCGCCCCACGCGCCCGGGCCAGCCGTTCCGCTCGCCCATCGCGATCGGCGAGGATGAGGACCAGACCGGTGTCCGCGCCGGTGGCCGGCAGGTGGCCGTGCAGGAAGGTCTCGAGGTCGCGGTACGCCGAAGGCAGCCATGAGGCTTCCTCGACCTTGAGCGTGAACTCGCGGCCTGCGGTCCGGTCGGCGCCACTGGCGATGACGATCAGGTGCGCGACGTCGGCGAGGTGTCCGGCGATCCGTTCGGCGCCGGCCTCGTCGACGGCACCAGCGGCCAGGACGCGCCGCGCCAAGGCCCCATCGATCGGTCGTCCGGACAGGTGCGCCCCGACCGCCGCGGCCGCCAGCAGCGGGCTCAGATACCCGACAGTGTGGCACCAGCCCTGGTCCAGTTCACCGGTCTCCACCACGATGTCCGCCAGCGCGGCACCCGGCGATCGACCTGAGACGGTGACCAAGGCGGTCCGCGCACCGGCCGCATGTGCGGTTCGAAGCGCAGCGTTCGTGGCTGCAGTACCGCCCTCGTGCGAGATCCCGATCACCAGGCCACTCGACGGCGGGTCGAGCGACAGCTCGAACGCTTGCATGGCGACCGGACCCACGCCCGGCAGGCCAGCCGTGCGCGCGGCGTCGCGCAGGATGTCGGCGGCCCCGAGCGCTCCGTGTTCCGAGGTGCCGCAGCCGGTCACGATGATCGGCTCGCCCGCCCGCGCCGTCGCAGCGATGGCAGCGGCGAGTACGGCGGCCTGGCTGGCGGCACCAGCCTGACGGGCCAGGATCCGTTCGGCCAGGGCCGGCTCGGCCGCGATCATGTCGGTCATGTGGTAGGGCGGCCCTGAGCGTGCACTCGGGGTGTCCGTTGAGGCCCACGGGTCGGGCGGACCAGGGAGCGGGGCGTTCGGATCGAACGCGGCAGGGGAGCTCATGGCCGCGAGGATAGGCGCGCCGGACGAGCCCCGTTCCATCGGCCCACGCGGCGCGACGGGCGGCGTCGGCGTTTTGGCGTCACCATTGGCCGCTCAGCGACAGAAGTCGACGACGACAGCGGCGGCGAACGCAAGGGAGATCAGGATGCAGGTCGGGTTGATGGCCCCGCAGGGGTGGAAGGGCGAGTACGACGGCTGGGATGCCGCGCATGCGTGGCGTCGCACGGTGGAGCTGGCCGAACAGGCGGAGACGCTCGGGTTCGAATCCCTGTGGGTCTTCGATCACTTCCACACGGTGCCGGCACCCACGGACGAGATCACGTTCGAGTCGTTCTCCATGCTCTCGGCCCTGGCGATGGCCACCAAACGCGTTCGACTGGGGCACATGGTCGTGTGCACCGGGTTCCGCAATCCGGCGCTGACCGCGAAGTTGTCATCGACGATCGACGTGATCAGCGACGGCCGGTTCGAGCTGGGGATCGGCGCCGGCTGGAAGGAAGAGGAGTGGATCGCCTACGGCTACGAGTTCCCCACGATCGGGGAACGGATGGCGGCGTTCGGCGAGCACCTCGAGATCATCACCCGGATGTTCGCGCCCGGACGCGCCCGGTTCGAGGGATCGATGGCAAGGGTTCGCGGGGCGATCAACATCCCGAAGGGCATCCAGCAGCCGCGTATCCCGATCATCGTCGGCGGGAATGGCGCAGTGCGGACCGCTGGCCTCGCGATCAAGTACGCCGACGAGCTCAACTATGTCTTCCTTGAGCCCGAGGAGATCGCCGAGCGGATGATCGCTGTTCGGCAGCGCTGCGAGACCGAGGGCCGCGATCCGGCCACGCTCCGGTTCTCGCTCTACACGAAGGACGAGCAGATGCGTGATGCCGGTCAGGAGCGCATCGACATCCTGGCGAGACTGGACGCCATCGGGCTCGACCGGATCGTCAACTTCCCGACGCGCTGGGCGCCGACGCTCGAGGCGCAGGCGGCGTTCGCGGATGACTGCCGGGCAGCGGGGCTGACGCTCGCCGGCTAGCCTGGCGACTCACGCGGTAGCGCGACCGGCACGATGATGACCTCGAGAGAGGTGAAACGAATGGGCTCGAAACGGTCGCGCCGCGTTCCTCGGAAGGTCTGGCTCGCGCTGGTCCTGGTCGTCCTGGGGGTCCTGCTCGCCGCCCAGGACTCGACCGTCGTGTTCCCGCACATGGACGCCTACGTGGTGGTGGATCAGCGCACGATCACGGTGTCGGTCGGCGTCGCCCCATGCAGTTGGACGCGAGTCACGAACGTCACGGAGACGCCCACCGAGGTCAGGATCAAGGTCGAGACGCTACCGTGCCCGCTCCCTCTGCCCGGTACCGCCGAGGACGCACTCCGGGATCTGACCGTCTCGCTCGCGGCCGACCTCGGCTCGCGCAGTGTCACGGACGCGAATGGACAGGCGATCCTGCGGCGATGACCGCCGATCCGAGCCTACGCGACCCGAACGGTCTCTACTGGAAGCTGACCGACTCGGCGATGGAGCGGGCCGTGGCGGCGGCCGCGCCGGTGACACTGACGATGTACTGGTTGTTGCCGTTGATCAGCAGGAACTGCTCGATCGTGACGGTGGTGCCGGTCGTCGCCTTGATGCCATAGGCGAAATGGACGGCATCGCCAGACGCGAGCGTGACCTTCTCGGAGACCATGTCCGTTCCGATGCCCGCGCTCTTGAGCTGCGACTCGTTGAGCTGCTGGAGGACGTCGAGGCTCATGCGGGCCGAGGCCAGCTTCAGGACGTTGACGTTGGAGGTGCCGGTCTTGGGGTCGAGACCGAAGAGCACGAGACCGCTCGAGAGCATGGTCTGGATCTGTCCCGACATCGATGCGGCAAGCTCAGGCGACATGCTTGCGGCGGCCTGCATGAAGGTCGCGAGGTCCTTGTCAGTCAGGTCGATGCGGACCCAGCCATCGGGGATCGTGATCGCGTAGCCGTTGGCGGCATCGACGATGCGCCCGCTGGTCGCCAGCGAGGCACCGGCGCTGGCGCTCGGCGCCGTGGAGGCGACCGCGGCCGAGGCAGCGACGCTGGGTGAGGCCGAGGGAGCGGCACTCGCCGAGGCGGGCGCGCTGGACGCGGCACTACCGCTGCACGCAGCGACGAGCACGGCGCTGAGGATCGCGGTGGTCACGCCGCCGAGGCGGCGCATGGAGATCGTGGTGGACGACATACGAACAGAAACCCCTGGGCAACGGATCGGTTGGTCATCCCACCCTACGGGACCGAAGGTCCCAGCGTCCATCGCCCGCAGGTCCGGGTGCGCCGGCGCGGGAGGGGCCGCGGTGAGTGCGCGCGGACCTGCCGGTCTCCCGCCAGGCCTGAACCCATCCGACGCACGATATGCGGCTCATTCCTCGATCGATGGCTCGGCGAGGCTTGAGCCGCCCATCCGGTCGATCCACGCTCGGACCCGCGTTGTGCAAGCGTGAGACGATCCAGCGGAGGCTCCGAACCGACTCCGAAGTGCCAAGTGTAGGAATGAGCGGCATATCCGGGACGGATCGTTCCGGGGACGGATCGTTCGAGAAACGGGCGGTGCTGACGCCCTGCTCATGCGTCGGTCGTCGACGGACCCGTGACTACACTCGTCGACATCGACCGACTGGACTCGAGCCCGGATGGAGATGCCTCATGAGATCGCTGTTCGCGGCCGCGGCGGCCCTGTGGTTCCTCTACAGCGCCTTGTTCTTCCTGCCCTCGCCGTTCGCGTATGTCAATCCGGGTCAGGTCGGCGGGATCGATGGCGATGCGGGCGCCGTCGCGGTCACGATCGCCGCACGCACCCTGTTCGCTGGTCTGGCATTGCTGTCACTTGCCCTCTTCGACTGGGGCCTGTTCACGAAGCCCGCGTTCGCCGCTCGCCAAGACGGCCCATCCGCCTGATCGGCGCGTAGCGGAACCACGCACGCCCGACCAGGAGCTCCAGCGGGACCGGCCCGTAGCGGCGCGAGTCGACCGGTTCGCCGAACCCGGCAGCAACCGTCTCCTCCGGTGAGGCGTCACTGAGCAGCCATGCCTCGTCCTCGGCGAGTTCGAGGAAGCCGTCGGCGAACGGGACGCGGTCGCCCGGACCCGCGGCCACCCGCTTGACCGCGAGCGCATCGCCCTCCGGTTCGCGAAAGACCACGATCGAACCGCGTCGCGGCCAGCGATCCACGCTGGGATCGATCAGCAGCCAGTCACCGTCCTCGATGGCCGGTCGCATGCTGGCTTCCGCGACGGCGATCCGCCACGGGCCGCGCAGGCGCTCGCGCAACGGGGTGGAACGACGAGGCCCCGCCGGTCGGCGGGGCCTTCGGTCGGTCATCTGATGTGAGAAACGGTCAGCTGGGTCGGCCCGCGACGCGGGTCTTCTCCTCGCCGCCGGTCGCCTTCCAGGCCGCATCGACCTCGTCGATGAGTTCGAGCAGCTTCTTGGCGTCGGCGATATCGGTGGACGCCTTCACCTTCGAGACCTGCTTGGTGGCGCTCCAGAAGAGCTCGTGCAGGTTCGGGACCTTCTCGAGGTGCTCCGGCTTGAAGTAGTCGTGCCAGAGGACGTCGAGGTGATGCTTGACGAGCTCGGCCTGCTTCTCCTTGATCGCGATCGCGCGCGTCCGGTAGACGTCGTCGGAGCTGGCGTTGTATTTGTCGATGATCCGGTAGACGGACTCGGCCTCGATGCGCGCCTGCTCGGGGTCGTAGACGCCGCAGGGCAGATCGCAGTGGGCTCGGGCGGTGGTGCTGGGGGCAAGCCAGCGAGTCAGTCGAGACATGGCGCTCCTTCGGGCACTGGGGTGAGGGGTCATCACCCTACCGTTCCCCGGGTTCCATGGAAGTGTCAGAGCCTCGGCTGGGCCTGTCAAACGCGCGCTAGTGGAGTGCGACGACCTGCACCGCTCGACCGCGCTCCCAGGTCACGAGGTGCCACGCCCCGCCGACCGATGGATCCGGGGAAACGAGGCACGCCAGGTCACTCGCGTGCCACCACAGCGCTCCGCAAGCTTCACTGACCATCACTCGGGTGCCTGTGGCCACGTCCTCGATCTCCATCGAGCTCCCATCGAGCGGCCGTCGAATGATGACCGAGCCATCGGGTGCGACCACCGCTGTCGAAACCCTCGGGTCCCATCCCCCGATCGACGATCCCAGCGACCCATCCGCTCGGATTTCGTGGAATGCATAGTCGACCGCGACCCACGCCAAGCCGGTCGTGGAATCGCTCACCTCGTTCACGCGAGCGGCCACCGCGCTCGGGGTCGGAGCTGCCCCATCCCAGAGGAACAGGGTGAACGGGCGTGACAGCGCCCCCGGGTCAGTGACGTCCAGGGTCGAGCGAAGCAGCGCTGAGCCGCCTTCCCCGAGAGCGGCGACCAGCACATAGCCGGCGGGGAGTGGCCGCTCGGTGAGGGCGCCATCGTCGCCGAGCCTGACGTCTGCCTCGATGAGCGGAATCACGTAGCCGGCTCCAGAGATCGACCTGAGAAGCTGGCCATCCCAGATTCCCCACTGGGCGAGCCACACGGCCTTCGGTGGTGCGCTGGCCGAATGGACTGGACCCGCGCCTCCGACGACCAGCGTCTGGTCGTGTGCTCCAGCCCAGGTGACCCCGTCAGACCATGTGGGCACAACGCTAGATCCCGAGGCCACCGGGTCGCCGTCCAGGGCGATCCAGTTGGTGGTCGATGGATCGAATAGACACGACGAATCGGGGAAGACGACGAGGATCCGATCACCGAGCCACCCGGCGATCTTCACGACCACGGGGCTCCCGCCCTTGCCCGCTGGGGTCGCTGGCGTCTCGCGGTGCTGGCACGAAACTGGCTGAGTCGTTGCCGGAACGGAGGACGGAACGACAGACGGGGGGCTCTGGCAGGCTGCAAGGCATGACACCAGCAGGGCCAGGACCCGAAGTCTCCCGGTCATCGACATGACGAGCCCGCCCTTCGACTGGCGATATCCACGGATCGATCGCCGTCGCCGCCGAACGCGCGAGACAGACCGTCAGGAGCCAGGTGGCCCTTCGACGGGCGCCGCCCGGCCGGTGTGGTGGTTCTCGCGCGAGCCATCAGATCGCCACGGCGACTCAGCTGTACATCAGCGAGCCCGGCGTGGTCAGCGTCTCACCGGTCTCGAGCCACGTCTTGAGGCCCGACAGGATCATCGGCCAGCCACCGTAGATCTGCTCGTTCGCGCCCTCGCGCATCTGGTCGTGGGTCACCAGCAGGCGACAGGAGTCGCCGACGGGTTCGATCTCGAACGTCACCCGCGACGTGCCTTCGCTCTTCACGTCGTCGCTCCACAACGCGACGAACGACTGGACGAGTCGACGGGGCGGGTCGACCTCGAGATTGACGCCTTCGCCCAGGAGCCCGGGCGAATTCGGGTGGCCCATCTCGTAGCGCGACCCGGTGGTCCAGTCGGACGTCTGGACACCCCCGAAGTTGTAGATGGCCCGGATCTCGGGGTCGACGATGGCCTGCCAGAGCCGCTCCGGCGTGGTCTTGATGTAGATCTCGAACACCTT
>JBBQLI010000112.1:0-6563 GCA_038327765.1 Candidatus Limnocylindrales bacterium
CCACCGCGGCTCCGAGCGGCATGATGGAGCACAGCCCATCGCCGAGCGCGATGATGGAGCACAGTGCCGAGCCCAGCGGGATGATGGAGCACAGTGCCGAGCCCAGCGGGATGATGGAGCACAGCCCCGACCCGAGCGGCATGATGGAGCACAGCCCAGACCCGAGCGGCACGATGGAGCACAGCCCGTCCCCGGCGCCGTAGTCCAGCCCGGACGCTGACGACCGCGCGACGCGGATCACGACATGCTCCCGATCCTCCTGTTCGCCGTCCTCGGCGGTGCGCTGACGATCCTGTCGCCATGCACGCTGCCGGTCGTTCCGCTCCTGCTCGGCGGAGCCGCCGACGGCGGGCGTGGCCGGATCCTGGGACTGTTCGTGGGATTCGCACTGGTCTTCATCGCCGTCACCGTGGCGCTGGCGTCGACGCTGGCGGCACTCGGGCTCACCACCGACCGCCTGCGCATGATCAGCGTCGTACTGCTCGGTCTCTTCGGCGCTACGCTGGTCATCCCGAGCCTCTCACGACGTCTTGAGATCGCGAGCGGGCCGCTCGCTCGTCTCGGGTCCCGCATCGCCGGACCCACGGCCCGGACCGGCTTCCTGGGTGGGCTGCTGATCGGCGGCGCCATCGGTCTGGTCTGGGCGCCCTGCGTCGGCCCGATCATGGCGGCGGTGATCGCGGCCGCGGTGACCTTCGGACCGTCGCCGGCGACACTCGTGATCGCCGTGGCGTACGTCGTCGGTGCGTCCATCCCGCTGGCCATGGTCGCGCGCTGGGGGCGGCGGGCCACGTTCGCGATGGGCGGCGCGCAACGACGAGCCGGTCTGGTCCGGGTCTTCGGCGCGCTCATGGTCGCCACCTCGCTCCTGGTCGTCACCGGCGCCGACACGGCCGTCCAGGCCGCGGTCACGGGTCTCCTCCCAGCTGGCTGGAGTGGCGCCATCGCATCGGTCGAGGAGGTCCCCGCAGTCCAGGAGGGTCTTGACGTGCTCCGCCGCTCAGCCACGTCTGCGCCGCTCGCCGGTTCGATCCCTTCGTCCGTCCCAGGCGATGCGGCCCTGCTGCCGGCGCCGGTCGCCGAGTCGCTCCCTGACACGGTCGCCCTCGAGGATCTGGGCCAGGCGCCCGACCTGACCGGCATCACCACGTGGATCAACAGCGACCCGCTGACCTTCGCTTCGTTGCGCGGCAAGGTGGTGCTGGTGGAGTTCTGGACATTCGGCTGCATCAACTGCATCCATGTCCAGCCCTACGTCAAGGCGTGGTACGACCGTTATGCCACGGCCGGTCTGGTGGTGATCGGTGTCCACACGCCGGAACTGTCCTTCGAGCGTGACATCGACAACGTCCGCGAAGCGGTCGCCAAGGCGAACGTCCGCTTCCCCGTGGCGTTCGACCCGGCGTTCGCGACCTGGAACGCCTATCGGAACAACTACTGGCCAGCGTTCTACTTCATCGACAAGACGGGCCGCATCCGCCACACCCATGCGGGCGAAGGCGACTACGACGGCTCGGAGCGGGTGATCCGCGAGCTGCTCGCCGAACCCGGCTGAGCCTCGGCCAGGCCGTCGCCTGGTGCCGTGCCACTCTCAGGAACCACTCATCCAAGCCTTCACCGGCTGCGTACTCCCGCTGACCAGCCCGAGTCCCCCAGGCTCGGCGCCGGAGCGCTTCGACGGACCGCCGTCGGAGCCAATGGAGGACCGCCCTTGCCTGAGCCCGCCTGAGATCGTCGTGAGCGCACGGCGCTCCCATCCGACTAGGACGGCCGCCCTGGCGGTCATCCCCAACCTGGAGGCCCACGGGCACCATGCGACTACACAACAAGGTCATCGGCGCTGCCGGCGCGCTGGCGATGGCAGGGGCCATCGCTGCGATCGGCGCAGGTCCGATGCTGGTCGGTGCAGCCGACCACCTCGATTCACCTCTCGTCAAGATCGACTCGCGTGTCGACATCACCGACCTCTATGCGTTCCGTTCGAGCCCGACCGGCACGGCCATCGTGCTGAACGTCAATCCCCTGACCTCGCCGGCCGGCTCCAAGGCCGCCCGGTTCAATGCCAACGCGCTATATGAGATCAAGGTCGACACGAACGGCGACGCGAAGGCGGATATCGCCTATCGCATCAAGTTCGGTCAGCCGCATTTCTATAGCGACGGCAGCAACAGCCAGAGCTACACGGTCAAGCGGGCGACCGGCGCTGCCTCGCGCCGAACCGAGTGGTCCGGGACCACGATCTCGATCGGGCGCACCACGCGCTACGGCGGGACCATCCAGACCTCACACATCGCCGGCGGCGGCAACGCCTTCGCCGGTCCGCGAGACGATCCGTTCTTCTTCGATCTCGTCGGGTTCAAGCACCTCAAGTCGCGCATCCTCGCTGGCGCCCAGGATCTGGGGACCGTCAACGACACCACGAACTGCGCGCTCGCTGATGACGACGCGGCGGCCAAGCTCCTCAGCTGCTTCACCGGCACCGACACGTTCGCCGGGACCAACGTGAGCAGCATCGTCCTGACCATCCCTGACTCCAAGCTGGGTGGCAAGGGCAAGACGGTCGGGCTGTGGGCGACCACGTCGGTCGCGACGCGCTCCGGCTGGCAGCGGATCGACCGCATGGGTCGACCTGCGATCAACACCGTGTTCAACATCACGGACGCTGAGAAGGATCTTCAGAACCTTCTCAACCCGGCCGACGATCGCGGCACGATGAAGGACACCACGCTTGCGGTCCTGAACGCGTTCAACGCGGTCGTGGCCCATGCCGGTGCCCCGACGTACACGGCCGGTCAGATCAACGGGATCGCGAATACGCTGCTCCCCGACACCCTGACCATCAAGCTCGGCGACTCCGCCGGGTTCCTCAACGGCCGCAAGCCGTCCGACGATGTCATCAACGCCGAGTTCGGACTCGTGACCAACGGGGCCGTGACCAGCGACGGCGTCGACGCCAACGACTCGACCTTCCTCAACCACTTCCCGTTCCTGGCCGCGCCTCACTGAGGCTCGACCGGTCCGCCTCGCCCGGCATCCCATCGATCCGGGCGAGGCACCTCTCCCCTGCACGTTCCAGAGGACGCCACCGATGCTCACCACTGCGAATCGACCGCACCGCTCCCTCCAGACCCGGATCATCGCCATCGTCGTCGCCATGGTGGCGATCGCCGTCGTGAGCCAGGTCCTCGCCCGCTTCACCGCAGCGCCGCCGCAGGCCCGTGTCGTGGCCGTCGATCCGCAGCAGCCGACGGTCGGTGATCTCGATCAGGGATCCACGACGCTCGGTTCGACGGACGGGTCCGTCGCCGGCATCTCGGCCGACGCGGACATCGCACGGATCCGCGCCGATATCGCCTTCTGGGGCGCCCGCGTGACCCGCGACCGAGACGACTTCATCAGCTCCAACCGGCTTGGCGCAGCCGAGATCGAGCTGGCCCGATCCACCGGCGATCTCAGCGCGTACCTCGCCGCCGAAAACGCCTTCGACATCACCCTCAAGCGCGACCCGACCAACTCGGCCGCGCTCGGCTACAAGGGCAGCGTGCTGGTGTCGCTCCACCGCTTCACCGATGCCGCGGCCCTCGCCCGTGACGTCCTCGCACGCGTCCCGGGCGATCCGGTCTCGCTCGCGACCCTTGGCGATGCCGAGCTGGAACTCGGCAACATCAGCGAAGCGCGCAACGCCTTCGACCAGGTCAACAGGATCACCCCATCCGCGGCGACCGCCGGTCGCCTCGGCCATCTTGCCTTCATCACGGGCGACCCGGTCACGGCCGTCAGCGACAGCCGGGCCGCCACGGTCGCCTCGCTGAATGAGGGCTCGGAGGGCGAGCGTCTCGCGTTCTATCAGTACCAGCTCGCCGATGTCCTCATCTCCACGGGCGATCGAGCGGGTGCTGCCAAGGCCTATGCCGCCGCCCTCGCGGACGCGCCGAACTCCTTCCTCGCACACTCCGGGCTCGCACGCGTGGCCGCGGCGAATGGCGACCTCACGGAGGGGATCCGCCAGCTGACCGCCGCCATCGACATCGTGCCGCAGCCCGAGTTCCTCGCCCGTCGCGGCGACCTGTACACGATGCGTGCCAAGCCCGGCGATGCGAAGCTCGCCGCTGCGGACTACGCCACCGTCGAGGCGATCGCCAAGCTCGCCGGCGAGGCGGCCAGCGTCTACGACCGCACGCTGTCGCTCTATCTCGCCAACCACGACCTTGACGCCGCCCGCGCCGTGACCCTCGCGCAGAACGAGCTCGTGTTGCGCAAGGATGTCTACGGCTTTGACGCCGCGGCCTGGGCGCTCCTCAAGGACGGTCGCGCGTCCGACGCGGACGCGGCGATGACCTCGGCGCTGGCCTTCGGGACCCAGGACGCCAAGGTCTACTACCACGCGGGGATGATCGACATCGCGCTCGGTCGGACGGCGCAGGCCCGGACGATGCTGGAGCGCTCGCTGGCGCTCGACCCAAGCTTCGATCCCTTCCAGGCCGTGAAGGCCCGGGCGGCACTCGCCAAGCTCCCCTGATCAGGCTGCCTCGCCGCGTGGGGTGACCGTCCCGACTGGTCGGCCCACCGCGTGGCGGGTGTGCGCTATGCTGCCCGCCACATGCACGCACATCTGTTCGATACATCTGTGCACGCCGCCGCGTGAGCGACTTCGATCTGCTCGTACGCGCGAGCCGGCTCTACTACGAGCTGGGTGAGACCCAGCACGCCATCGCCGATCAGCTGGGCGTCACGCGCCCGCAGGTCTCGCGCCTCCTGAAGCGCGCCCGCGCCGAGGGCGTCGTCGAGATCCGGATCATCGACCGGACCGCGGTCGACTCCCCCGCGGCCGATGCGCTCCGGCGGAGCTACGGCCTTGATGCCGTCCATCTGGCACCCACGATCGCGGGCCCCGATGAGCTCACCCGCCGGATGGTCGGTCGTCTCGCGGCCCAGGTCCTGCGGACCGCGATCCGGACCGGGTCGACGGTCGGCGTAGGGGATGGTGCATCGATCTCGGCCGTGGCGGAGGCCCTCGATGACGCGACGACCCCCGTGGCGGCGACCGTCGTGCCGCTGGCCGGCGGGTACTGGTCGCCCGGGCCGGAGCGTGAGCCCTTCCGGCGCGTCGCCGAATCCCTCGGTGCCCAGGTCCACGGCCTGATGGCGCCTGGCCTGCTCGACGACGCCGCGACCCGTACCGCGCTCGTGGCGCACTTGGGGGTCCGCGCGGTCATCGACCTGTGGGACCACCTCGACGTCGCGATCTTCGGGATCGGGGGGCGCGCCTGGGGCGCGGCATCGGTCGGTGAATCCGTCGCGGCCCAGCTGGATGCCGCGGACGCGGTCGGCGAGATCCTCATCGCCCCGTTCGACCTCGATGGCGCCTTCGTGTGCCCGCGGCTGCGCGAACGCGTCCTCGCGTTCGATGCTCGCTCCCTGGGGCGCGTGCCGGTCTCGATCGGGGTCGCCGCCGGCGAGGCCAAGGTCCGGCCCGTCCTCGGCGCGCTGCGGGCCGGCGTCGTTCGTACTCTGGTCACGGACGTGGCGACCGCCGAAGCCGTGGTCGCCCTTGACGCGCTGACCCTCGGATGACGACGACCGCATTCCTGGGTATCGATCTCGGGACCACCGAAGTCAAGGTGGGACTGGTCGCCGCTGATGGCACGCTCCTGGCGATCGCCCGGGCCGGCCACGACCTCGCGGTCGGGCACGAGCCGGGCTGGGTCGAGCAGGACCCTGGTGGGTGGTGGTCGGCGGTGATCACGGCGGTCCGTGCGCTGCATCCGGACGGGCCGGTCGACGTGGTGGGGATCGGCGTCGACGGCCACGGACCGACGCTCGCCGCGGTCGACGCCCGCGGCGAGGCGACCCGTCCGGCCATCACGTTCCTCGACACGCGGGCGATCGCCGAGGGGGAGGAGCTGGCGGCCGCGACCGGGATCCGCGGCTGGGCACTCGGACCCCTGCCGGCGGCGCTCTGGGTGGAGCGCAACGAACCTGAGGTCGCCCAACGGACGCGCTGGTATCTCGCCACCTGGGAGTGGCTCGCCTTCCGTCTGACCGGCGTCGCTTCGTCCCCGACCGTGGCCGACCACGTGGGCCCGGACCTGGCGACCGTGGCACGCACCACCGGCCTCCGCATCGACCGCCGTCCCCCGCCGGCGTCCATGGGCGAGGTCGTCGGGACGCTGACCCCGGCCGCCGCCGACGCGCTCGGGCTGTCGCCGGGGATCCCCGTGGTCAACGGCACCAACGACGCGTTCACCAGCTACCTCGGTGCCGGCCTCCTCGCTCCCGGAGACGCCTTCGACCCCGGCGGGTCGGCAGGCGGGTTCGGCGTCTACTGGCACCGGCCCATGGAGGTGGCCGGCGCATTCGTCACGCCGGCGCCGCTCGCCGGTCTGTACAGCGTGGGCGCCGCGATGGCCGCCACGGGCCGGGCGCTCGACTGGTACCGCGACGGCATCCTGGGTGGCGCCATCACCATCGAGGCCCTCATCGCAGAGGCGGCCACCACCCCGCCAGGCGCGAACGGCCTGGTCTTCCTCCCGTACCTGGCTGGCGAACGCTCACCGCTGTGG
>JBBQLI010000113.1:0-6209 GCA_038327765.1 Candidatus Limnocylindrales bacterium
AATCCTTGTTGATACGACGTGACCGGCCGCTAGAAGAGTCCCTCGACCTCGTGCCGACCCCCGCCCGGATCCGCTCCACGATCGCTTCGATCGTCCTCCAGCCCGAGGACCTGCGCGATCTGCGTGCCTTCCACAAGGCCCTCGCCGACGTGAATCGGCTGCGCATCGTGCGCCGGCTCGCCGAGGGTGAGGCATCGGTGAACGACCTCATCAACCATGTCGGGCTGTCGCAGCCCCTCGTCAGCCACCACCTCAAGCGGCTCCGGGTCGCGGGTCTGGTCGACACCCGCCGGGTCGGACGCGAGACGATCTGCACGCTCCGCCCGGACGCCTTCGGCGAGGTCGCTGAACGCGAACGCACGATCCTCGGCATCGTGGGCCAGGGCGCCGCATGACGATCTCGAACGACTCGCGTGCGCGGATCAAGAAGATCTTCGAACCGATCGCACTGGGGATGGGCCGGCTCGGCCTGACCCCCGATGCGTTGACGCTCATCGGCTTCGCGATCACGGTGGTCGGCGCCGTCCTCGTGGCTGAACGCCTGTGGCTCGTCGGCGGTCTCGTGATCCTGTTCGGGGGCGTCTTCGACATGTTCGACGGCACGCTCGCCCGCGCGACCGGGAAGGTCAGCACCCTTGGCGCGTTCATGGACTCGGTGTTCGACCGAGCGGGCGAGATCATCGTCTACCTGGGTCTCATCGCCGCACTCCAGGAGGTCGGCGTCCTCGATGGGACCGTCTTCGCGGCCGCAGCGATGGGCTCGGCCGTCATGGTCAGCTACACCCGCGCGAAGGCCGAGGGCCTCGGCTTCAGCGCCGGGACCGGGATGGCGGCGATCGGCATCATGCCGCGCGAGGTCCGCCTGGTGATCCTGTCCGCAGGCCTGATCCTCGCCGGCGTGTTCGGCACCCTCCGCGACGACACGAGCTGCACCGGCTGCGCCGGCGGCGGAGCGATCCTGCCAGGCGTCTGGCTCCTGTTCATCGCGCTCTGGATCATCACCATCGGCGCCACCATCACCACCATCCAGCGGATCCTCCACGTCCGCGCGCAAGCGAAGCGACAGACCACGTCAGACACGTCAACATCACCCCAGTCGTAGGAGTACGGAGCGAGATGGCCAAGAACGAATCGAACGGCAAGAGCGGCACCAGCAAGAACGGCTCCACGCCGACCAACACCTGGGCGGGCTCCGGCCGGCGCGGGGACGGCAAGATCCGGGTCGCCATCGTGGGCGTCGGCAACTGTGCGAGCAGCCTCGTGCAGGGCCGCTACTACTACGAGAACGCGAACAAGGAAGACTTCATCCCGGGCCTGATGCACGTCGATCTCGGCGGCTATCACGTCGGCGATATCGACTTCGTCGCCGCCTTCGACATCGACAAGAACAAGGTCGGCAAGGACCTCGCTGAGGCGATCTACACGAAGCCCAACAACACGTACGTCTTCCAGCAGGTCCAGAAGACAGGCGTCACGGTCGAGCGCGGCATGGTCCACGACGGCCTCGGCAAGTACCTCAGCCAGATCATCGAGAAGGCGCCGGGCGAGACGGCCGACATCGTCGGCATCCTGAAGGAGCGCCAGGTCGACGTCATGGTCTCGTACCTGCCGGTCGGCAGCGAAGAGGCGACCAAGTGGTACGCCGAGCAGGCCCTCGCCGCAGGCGTCGGGTTCGTCAACGCGATCCCGGTCTTCATCGGCCGTGAGCCGTACTGGCAGCGCCGCTTCGCCGAAGCCGGCCTGCCGGTCATCGGTGACGATATCAAGAGCCAGGTCGGCGCCACGATCACGCACCGCGTGCTGACCCGGCTGTTCATGGACCGCGGCGTCCGGCTCGATCGCACGTACCAGCTCAACTTCGGTGGCAACACCGACTTCCTCAACATGCTGGAGCGCGAGCGGCTCGAGTCCAAGAAGATCTCCAAGACGAACGCGGTCACCTCGATGCTCGACTACGAGCTCGCGGACGGCGACATCCACGTCGGCCCCAGCGACCACGTGCCGTGGCTGCTGGACCGGAAGTGGTGCTACATCCGCATGGAGGGCACCACCTATGGCGACGTGCCGCTCAACGCGGAGCTCAAGCTCGAGGTCTGGGACAGCCCCAACAGCGCCGGCGTCATCACCGATGCCATCCGCTGTCTGAAGCTGGGCCTCGATCGCGGCCTGAAGGGCACGCTCGTCGCGCCGTCGAGCTACTTCATGAAGAGTCCGCCCATCCAGATCCACGACGACATCGCGTTCAACCGGGTCGAGGCCTTCATCCGGGGCGAGGACAACGAGACGCTGGTCGGGACGGAGAAGGCGGCCAAGCGCACGTATCGCAAGCTCTCCGGCAAGCCGGCCAAGGTCGCGACCGCCTCGGCCACGTGACCGACGGCACGCGGCGCCGGCCGCCGGCGCCGCCTGGCGAACGCCGGCTCGAGGCACCGCATCGACGCGGGGGCACCAGCCCCCGCGTCGTCGAGCGTCTGGCGGTGGCCGGCTATCGCGGCACAGCCTGGCTCCTGTCCGTGGTCCCCGCCGCGCTGGCCCGACCTGTCATCGGGGCCGGCTCCCAGCTGGGCTATCTCCTGTGGCCCACCAAACGACGCTGGTCGGACCGGAACTTCGGGCACGTCCTCGGGTTGCCGCCGTCCGATCGGCGCGTCCGCCGCCTCGCGCTCGCGGCCTATGGCGAATACGGCCGCTATCTCGTGGAACTCATGCGCCTGCCACGCCGACCCCTCCACGAGGTCGCGGCGCTCGTCCCGGGGCTGGACGCCGATGAGCTGCGGCGCATCTGGGGCGGGGCCAAGGGCGGGTTGATCTTCGCGGTGGGTCACGTCGGCAACAACGAGGCCGTCGCTGCGGCCATCGCCCGCCACGGCCTGCCGATGAGCGTTGTCGCCGACGACTCGTCATTCCCCGAGCTGTTCGAGCTGCTCCGCCGCCAGCGCGAAGAGGCCGGTGTCAAGGTCATCGCCTGGCGAAACCTGCGCGGCATCTTCACGGTCCTGCGGAATCGCGAGATGCTCGTCCTCCTGGTCGACTGGGGCTATCGCAGCGATGGCATCCCCGTCCGGCTGTTCGGGGCGTGGACCACGCTCCCGGCCGGTCCGGCGACCCTTGCCGCCAAGACCGGTTCGCGCATCCTGCCGATCGGCATCCGGCGCGAGCCCGATGACCGGTTCCTCGTGACCTGGCCCGAGCCGATCGAGGTGGCCCCGGACGATCCTGCCGAGCTCCAGCGCGCCACGCAGAAGATGGCCGACTGGCTCGCGACCACGATCTCCGCGGCGCCCAAGCAGTGGTACAGCTTCAAGCCGATCTGGCCCGCGACAGCCGAGGAGGCCGCTGACCTCGAGCGGCGCGCGGGCGTCATGCTCGGCGGCCGACCTGACCCGGGACCGGGTCGCGGGTTCCCGACGGAGCCGACCGGGTGAGATCGCTCGCGAGCGGCGTCCGTGGTCGGGCGCTGATCGCGGCATCCTGGCTCGTGTGCCATCTCCCGGAAGGACCGCTGACGCGCGCCGCCGAGTTCGGTGGCGACCTGTGGTATCGCGCGGCTCCGGACCGGGCAGCGCAGGCGCGACGGAACCTGCGCCGGGTCTGCCTGTGGCTGGATGCCGAGGATCGCGGGACCGCGCAGGCACGAGCCGCCGCCCATGACCCGCGCGCTCTCGAGCGACTGGTCAAGGCCGCCTTCCGCCACAACGCCCGCTACTACCTCGAGGTGGCGCGGACGCCGGCCATCCGTGCCGCGGACCTCGACACTCGATTGGTCGTCGAAACGCCGGACGCGGTGACGGCCGCCTTCGCGCCGGGGGTCACGCCCATGTTCGTGGGGCTGCACTTCGGTGCGCTCGAATTGCCGGCACTCTTCCTCGCCGCACGGGCCGGCGGCGCCGTAGCGCCCATGGAGACGCTCGACGATCCGGCCCTCCAGGACTACTTCGTCCGTACCCGCGGTGCCGCCGGGGTCCGCATCGTCGGCCTCCGCGAGGCGCGGCGCGAGCTGCTCGCGGCGATCCGCGCCGGCACCCCGGTCGGGCTCGTGGGCGATCGCGACCTGACCGGTGGCGGACGACTGGTGCCGCTGTTCGGGGCGCCGGCCACGCTGCCGCTCGGACCCGCGATGCTGGGCGTGGAAAGCGGCGCCCTCGTTTTCGTGGTGGGCGTCCGTCGCGTCGGCATCGGTCACTACCGGGGTCGTCTGGAGACCATCGATGTCCCTGTCGACGGGACCCGTCGCGAGCGGGTCGAGGCGACGATGACCAGGCTGGCCGTCGCCTTCGAGCGGATCGTCGAGGACGCCCCGGAGCAGTGGTGGGCGACGTTCTTCCCGATCTGGCCGGATCTGGAGGCGGCGGCCGCATGAACGAGACGCCACCGACCGGACGGGCCGATCTGCACATCCACACCAGCGCGTCCGACGGGACCGCCCCGGTCAGCGCGATCCTCGACCACGCCGTGGCCGAGGGCCTCGACCTGATCGCCATCACCGACCACGAACGCATCGACGCCGCGCTGGCCGGACAATCGATGGCACGCGACCGCGGTCTGCCGCTGGGGGTCATCGTGGGCGAAGAGGTCACGACTCGAGGCGGTCATCTTCTCGCGCTCGACATCGATCGGCGGATCCGCTCCTACCGCTCGCTGCGCGACACCATCGCCGAGGTCCACGATGCCGGCGGGATCGCCATCCCGGCCCATCCACTGGTCCCGTATCCGTTGTGCGCCCAGGCGTGGGTGCTGCGCGGCCTCCTGGACGACCCGGATCCGCGCGTGCACCCCGATGCGATCGAGGCATTCAACCCGACCTCGCTGGGGCGGCCGCGCCACCGGTCCGTGGTGGCGTTCGCGCAGCGGTTCGAGCTTGCCACGGTCGGCAGCAGCGATGCGCACGCGCTCGAGGCCGTGGGGATCGGCTGGACCTCGTTCCCGGGCCGGACCGTCGTCGACCTGCGCGCGGCGATCGCCAGCCGCGAGACGGGTTACCACGGCTCGTTCCACGCCACGCTCGGCCAGCTCGGCACGTTCCGCGGCCAGCTTGGCAAGCGACGTCGCGACGCGCGTGACGAACTCCTGGGCCGGCTGCGCCGCGATGGCACGGGTCGCGACCACGGCTATCCGGGTGGGCGGCAGCGTCCGCCGCGGTACGATGGCGATGCCGCTCCCAAGGATGGACGCCCGTGAAGATCGGCCTGGTGTGCCCGTACATCTACCCCGAGGCGGGCGGGGTGGCCCAGCATGTCCGGTTCCTCTACGAGAACCTGCGGCTGGCCGGTCACGACGTCCGGATCATCACCGCCAGCCACGGCCCGCAGCGCTCGTCCGAAGGCGACATCCTGAGGATCGGGGTGGGCTTCTCGATGCCGACCAACGGCTCGGTCGGGACACTGACCTTCTCGCCGCGCTATCTCGGCCAGGTGCGCGACCTGCTGCGGCGGGAGCAGTTCGACATCCTCCATTTCCACGAGCCGTTCGTGCCGTTCCTCTCGCTCTTCCTGATGCGCGAGTCGACCAGCGTCAACATCGCCACGTTCCATGCCTATGCGGGGTTCTCGCCGTCCTATGAATTCGGAAGCCGCGTCCTGCGCGGCTACGCGTCACATCTGCACGGACGGATCGCCGTCAGCGCCGCGGCCCGCCACTTCATCGACCGCTTCTTTCCCGGTGACTACAAGGTGATCCCGAACGGCGTCGACGTCCCGCGCTACGCCAACGCGGTCCCGATCGCGCGCTGGCAGGACGGGATCCCGAACATCCTGTTCGTCGGCCGTCACGAGCCGCGCAAGGGATTGCTGGACCTGCTCAAGGCGCAGCGGTTCTTGCGCAAGACCGGCTACGGCACGCGCCTCCTCGTCGTCGGCACCGGTCCGCAGGAGCGGGAGGCGCGCCGTTACGTGGCGACCCGCGGACTGCAGGGCGTGATCTTCCTCGGCCGGGTCTCCGACGCGGAGAAGGCGCAGCTCTACCGGACGGCCGATGTCTTCGTCTCGCCGGCGACCGGCGGCGAATCGTTCGGGATCGTGCTGCTCGAGGCGATGGCGGCCGGCACGCCGGTCGTCTGTTCGGATATCCATGGCTACAAGGGCGTCGTTCGGCGCGGACGCGAAGGGCTGCTCGTCCCGCCGCGCGATCCAAAGGCCCTCGCCCAGGCGATCGCGCGCCTGCTCGACGATCGGGCGCTGGCGAAGCAGATGGGCGACGCGGGCCAGGTGCGT
>JBBQLI010000114.1:0-6173 GCA_038327765.1 Candidatus Limnocylindrales bacterium
TACCTCTACATCCCAGCCGACTGCCCGCACCTACCGATCAACACCGGGACCGTCGAAGCGTTCGGCGTGCTCGCACGCACTGACCCGAACGAGCAGGAGAGCGTCGTGCTCCTCCCATCACTCGAAGCCGTGACCGAGGAGCGCCTCGCGTAGGTCGCTGGCCGCGGTGCGAATGGAGGTTGGATCCATCCCTATGGCCGGCCGCGGTCCGGGAGTCGGCGTTCGCCGTGATCCGATGATCCGCGGGCTGCCGCGGCGGGTATCATCGGCGGGATGACCGACCGAGTGTCGCCAGGCGCCGACGGCTCCCCGGCCTGCCCGTTCATCGCGTACGAGGACGAACGCGATGAACGCTCGTCCAGCCCCGACCACCGGCATCGCTGCTTCGCCGAGGTCACGCCGGCGCCCCGCGCGCTGGCGCACCAGGAGGCGTACTGCCTTTCGAGCGCGTTCCCGGTCTGCCCGACGTTCCAGGACTGGGCACGGCGCGAGGCTGCACAGGCCCGCGGCACGTCCGGCGGCGGAGCCACCAGCCCGGGTCGGCCAGCCAAGTCGGTCATCGCCGCGGTCCCCATGCAGACGTCCGCCTTCGAGGACGACGGACCCGCGGCCAGCGGTTCGGACGACCTCCGGGATGAACGCGCGAGCGATGCGGGCGGACCGGCCCCAGAACCCGACGTCGACGAAGAGCACCTGTGGTCCGGTTCACCCGGCGATCCTGATCCGACCATCCATCGAAATCCGCCGCGCGATTGGGCAGCTCCGCCCCCGTGGGCGCCCGGCTCGGGCGGTGCAGGGCAGGGGAGCGGCGGACGTCCGCGATCCGGCGGGGACGCCGCCGCGGAACTGCTCGCGCACCGCGGTCCCGCGGCGGGTCTGGCGGGGAGTGCCGCAGACCAGCTGGCAGGCGGGACGCCGCCATCGAGCGGATCGTCAGCCCGAGTCACGGATCGCCCGCAGCGCGCACCGGTCGACCGTTCATCGCCGCCGTCGGACGAGCTGGCCGGTCTCGTGGCTCCGGTCGGCGCGACGCCGCCTCCGCGAACACCCCTGTCGCGTCCGCCCACGGGCGCGCACCGAACCACGGCTGCGGCGGGCCGCCGACCGACGGTCAGCTCCACCCGTGAACGCTCGCACGACGAGGACCACGATGGCCCGTCCTGGGAGCGCGCCCGCCGATACGAGGCCTACCCGACCATCAAGACGCGCGCCGGGCTCCCCGACGTGCCGCGCGTCGCGCTCCTGGTCGGGGCGCTGGCGATCGCCGCGCTCGCGCTGTTCTTCCTGCCCGCCCTGCTGGGTCTTGGGGGCGGGGGCACGAGCGAATCGCCCTCACCGACGACGTCCGCCTCGGCGCCGGTCACCAGCGCGACCCCGCAGATCACCCCGATCCCGACCGTGTCCGGCAACACCTACACGGTCAAGAAGGGCGACACGATCTCGAAGATCGCCAAGAAGTTCGGCGTGACCAACGATCAGCTGCTCGCCGCCAACAAGCAGATCAAGGACCCGAACAAGATCGCGGTGGGCGACGTGATCAACATCCCGACCGGTGCGGCGCCGTCGTCGGTCAGCGACGCGTCCCCGTCACCGTCCTGAGGCTCGTCCGCGGCCGAGCGTCCTGGGCGGCCGGGCGTCCTAGCGGGGCGCGATATTGATCGCGGTGATCTTCCCGGCTTCGACGCGGAACGTGGCATCGATGTGCTGGGTGGGTGCCCCGGGCCGGACCACCAGGAGATCCGCCTCATAGGTGTTGCCGGTGTCGCGGATCTCGCCAGGGATCATGCGCAGGCCCGCGTCACCGCGCAGGAACCAGCCGCCGACCCGCTCGACGCCGCGCATCATCTGGACGCTATCGCCCACGTGCACGCGCATCTCGGTCATCTCGTCCATCAACGCCACAGCGCCCTCGCGGTCACCGCCGTTGAGCTTCTCGAAGAAGTCTTCCATCGTCTCGACAGCACCCATGGCCTGAGTGTACCGTCGGGCGCCCCTAGACGCCGAACCCCTTCCGCACACGTCTCTGGCCGCCGTCTGGCCGCCCTTCGGGCTGCGGATCCGGAGCGAACGGCTGGTGGTCGGCGGCGCTGGGGTTCGCATTCGACGAGCTTGGCGCCAGGGCCGCGGACGACCGCCGATCACGATCGACGGGTTGGACCCGTCCGGGGACTGTTCGGGGCCTGAGCGGGCTGAGGGGCGTGCTGCTCCGCGCCGCGTGTCTGGGACGCACATCCTGGATATCCGAGCGTGGATCGGTCGCGGATCGCGCGTTTCGGGCGTCACGGGGCCTGGGTCGACGAGAGGTTCATGTCGAGACGGCGTCCCAGGCACGCACCTGACCGCCCCGGGAATGATTCCGGGCGGGCACGCCTGGCGGGCCGCCTGCCGGGCCGCCTGCCGGGCCGCGGACGACCGCCGTGGCCGTTCGCGGCCGCGGACGACCGCCGAAGCCGTTTGCGCCCGAGCTCTTCGGAGCCCTAGAAGCCGCCGCCGGCACCCCCACCACCACCACCGCCGCCACCGCCCGAGAACCCGCCACCGCCCGAGCCGCCGCCCGACGACGACGGGGAGTTCCCGATCGTTCCGAGCGCCGACATCATCCCGCCCAGATCCGGGATCGCGGAATTGGAGAACAAGCTGCCGCCACTGGATCCCGCGCCGACCGCGCCGAGCGCCTGTCCGCTGGAGTTCGTGTACCAGATCGGGAAGTAGGGCACGAACCCGCTCGAGCTGGTGGTCTTCACATCCTCGAGGCTGCGCGCCAGGACGTCCTGGATCTTGTCCTGGAGCCCCAGCGCCGTGCCCCACACCACGGCCTGGTCCGGCGTCTCGAGCCAGCTGAGCTTGGCCTCGTCGACCACCTGCTGCATCGAGCGGGCCTGCGCCATCGTCCGTTCGAGGGTC
This sequence comes from Candidatus Limnocylindrales bacterium, assembly GCA_038327765.1. Lineage (GTDB taxonomy): Bacteria > Chloroflexota > Limnocylindria > Limnocylindrales > CSP1-4 > SPCO01. Next base: position 2,905 of record JBBQLI010000114.1, read on the forward strand.
CGCTTGTACGCCGCGAGCATCGCCCGGATCATGGCGCCGCTCATCGTCACCGCCGGCATCGACTGGGCGATCACCAGCACGACGACCCCGGCGATGACCAGGGCCACGCCGATGATCAGCAGGCCGGACATCGGGATGTTCCAGGCGATGATCGAGGCCACGACCCCGACGACGAGCGCGAGAGCGCCGCGACCGGTCCATCGGGCCACGGCGGCACTCGGCTTCTCCGCGAACCAGCCCTTGTCCACGACATGCTTTTCGAGGGCCGTGTCGAAAGCGCTGGTGTAGGCGCCGAACTTGGGGAGGTCCTCCGCGCTGATCAGGTTCGTCGTTCCATCGCTGATGAGCTGCAGTTTCGACAGCGCCAGCTCCTCGGCCGGGCCGATCGGACGCCGGCTATTGAGGGCCCGCTGCGCCTCAGTGGCGTCGTCGCCCTTGGCCGGATCCACGTCGACCCCGACCTTGTGACTGAAGATGCCCTTGTCCTCACGGAATGAGATCAGCCCGCGACTGGCGAGGTCGAGCATGGCCGTGGTGAGGGCCCGGCGCGATGTCCCGCCATCCATGACCATGGCACCTGATGCCGCCGTCAGATCGGGCGGCGGCGCGGGCATCAGGACCGACGGGTCATCGAGGTAGACCGGGTCCTTGCCGAACCGGCGCCAGTGGAACAACGCCCATCCGATCAACCCGAACAGGACGACCGGCCCGCCCACCAGCCCGATCGCCGCGTTGAGTTGGCGCGCCTGGTCCAGCGACTTGGCGTGTTCGGGGGTCGCGGCCGCGTCGACCTTCTGGAGTGCGACCGTCAGGGCGCCGTCGAAGTCGCCGTTCCGCAGCAACGGCAGCATGTCGTTCTCGAAGATCGATTGGCGCTCGGAGTTCGACAGGTAGGCGTTCTCGAACCCGGGCGCGGCGTAGAGCTGCACCTGACCGTGCTGGAGCGATGGATCCATGTCGAAGAAGATGGCCAGCCCGTCGTCGAAGCCCTTGCGCCCGACGCCCCACTGGTTGATCAGGGCGAGGGCGTGCGCTGCGGTCGTCTCCGTCGCCACGTCGTACTCGCCCGTCTCCTGCGTGTAGACCACGATCTCGGCGCCGGTCCGGGCCTCGATGGTGTCGATCGTGGCTTCGGCCCGGGCGATCGTCCCTTCCGAGAAGATGCCCGCGGTGTCGTAGACGGCCTGCTTGTCCACCGGTGGCGGGAACGGCGGGCCGGGTGGCACCGGGCTGGCCGCCAGGACCCCCGGGATGAGGACCACGGTCCACGCGACCGCGAGGAGCAGTGCCAGGATCGATGGGCGTGGGCGACGGATCACGCGTGGACCTCCTCGGCGGGGTGCCGGACGCGCAGCCGGCGGACCAGTTCAGCGGCTTGCTCGTAGCGGCCGAAGCTTGGCATGACGTACGTGCCGGCGGTCAGGTGATCCACCTGCTCGAGCAGCGCGAGGGTGAGCTCCAGCCCGACCTCCGCGCCACGCTCACCGGCCTCGCGCATCGCCGTCCGGGTCTCATCCGGGATCGTGATGCCGGGCACCTCGTTATGGAGGAACTCCGTGTGGCGCGTGCTCTGCAATGGGAGCACGCCGAGCAGCACCGGGAGCGGGAAGCCCCGCGGTCCGAAACGGTGGCGTGCCTCGCGATCCATGGCCTCGACCTGGGCCACGTCATAGAGGGGCTGGGTCATGATCAGGTGGGCCCCCGCCTCGATCTTGCGCTCCAGCCGATCCCATTCCGTGGCCGCGTCCGCGGCCGTCGGGTCCAGCGCGCACGCGATGGTGAAGCCGGCCGCGGCCCCGACCGGGGTACCGGCACCGTCCTCGCCACGGTTGAGCCGCGACAGGATCTCCACGAGTCCGATCGAATCTACATCCCAGACGCCGGTCGCGCCCGGCAGGTCGCCGATCCGTGGCGGATCCCCGGTCAGCGCAAGGATGTTCCGGACACCTAGCGCGTGCGCGCCAAGCAACTCGGACTCGAGGGCCATGAGGTTCCGGTCGCGGGTCGTGAAATGGACCACGCATTCCAGGTCCAGGTCGTGCTGGATCCCGAATGCCACGGCCATCGCGCCCATCCGCACCCGCGCCATCGCTGAGTCGCTGATGTTGACCGCGTCGGTGCCGGCATCCTTGAGAAGGCGGGCGGCATCGATCGTCCGGTCGATGCGGATGGAGCGGGGCGGGTCGATCTCGACCGAGATCACGAATCGCTTGGCCTCGAGTGCCGCGGCGAGACGCGTCGGCGGCAGACTGTCCGACCCATCCGGGGCGGCAAGGGTGGCGGCGATCGTCGTCGTCCGGGTGCGCTGGCGTTCCGGCATCTCGACCGGCGCCGCACCGGGCGCCAGGGCATCGAGCGCGCTGCGCATCGCCTTGATGTGGGCGGGTGTCGTGCCGCAGCATCCACCGACGATGGCCGCCCCGGCCGCCACGAACCGCCCGGTCATCTCCGCGAGGTAGTCGGGCTCCGCGGCATAGACGAACTGGCCCTCGATGCGCTGGGGCAGTCCGGCGTTCGGCAGGATCGCCCGGCGTGAGCCGCCCATCGCGGACAGGGCGTCGAGACAGCCCTGCGGCCCGGCGCCGCAATTGACGCCGATGACCTCCACGTCGAGGTCAGCGAGGATCCGTGCGGCTTCGCCGGGGGTCGTGCCATCGGGGAGCTCGAGCTCCTCGCCGAACGTCAGCAGGGCCACGATCGGCAGGTCCGCGGCACGGCGGGCCTCGGAGATGGCGATGCGCAGGTGGTCGATGACGGAGAACGTCTCGAACTGGAAGAGGTCCACGCCACCTTCCAACAGTCCGTCGATCGTCTCGCGGAAGGCTGCCCGGACGGCGGCCTCGTCGAGGTGGAGGATCTCGCGCGTCGGCGCGCCAAGCGGCCCGATCGAACCGGCCACGAAGACGTCGCGCCCGGCGACATCGCGGGCCTCCCGCGCGAGCTGCCCGCCGCGCCGGGCCAGCTTGCCGGCCTGGTCCGAGAGCCCGTACGGCGCAAGCCGATGGCGGTTGGCCCCGAAGGTGGCGGTCTCGATGATGTCGGAGCCTGCCGCCAGGTATTCGCGATGGATCGCGCCGATCAGATCGGGACGCGTCTGGACCAGTTCGTCGAGATTCGCGCGCTGGGGAACGCCGCGCGAGAACAGCAGCGTTCCCATCGCGCCGTCGCCAAGCAACGGGCGCGTGGCGAGTCGTTCTCGGAACCGGGTTCGGGCATCCACGCTGCGAAGAGTACCGGACAGCCCGTTCTCGTTCGGTCGCTCCGATGCC
>JBBQLI010000115.1:0-5846 GCA_038327765.1 Candidatus Limnocylindrales bacterium
ACCGGCTCGACACGGAGAAGGCCGAAGCGAGCCAAGGCGTCTCATTCGACCGGATCTCGAATGGCGCACCCGGCATCGAAACGCTGCTGTCGATCGTCTACGGGCGCGGAGTCGCGACCGGCCGGATCACCATCGAACGGACGGTGGACCTCCTCTCGACCACGCCCGCGCGCCGGTTCGGTATGGCGTCGAAGGGCGCGCTCGAGGTCGGCCGCGACGCAGACATCGTCCTGTTCGACCCGGCCGCGCACCGGACCATCCGGGCCGCCGACCTGCACCACACCAGCGACTACACCCCGTACGAAGGGTTCGGGGTCGACGGTGCCGTGCGCTCGGTCTTCGTGCGCGGCCGAGCGGTCATCCGCGACGGAACGTTCGTGGGCCAGCGAGGGTTCGGTCGGTTCGTGGAGCGCGGCGCGATCCCGGGCTGAGGACGCGGGTCATTCCAGGATCGCGTAGGCGCGTAGGGTCAGGAACTCGGCGAAGTCGTCGTCAAGGACCAGGCGATCGAGCAGATCGGCGGCCTCGGCCAGACGCCCGGAACCGACGCCGCCGAGGCGTGCGAGTTCCTCTTCGCGGATCGTGGTGTAGCGCGGGGGCTGGAAGGTCGACCCGTCGTCAAGGACGACCCGCTGAGTCACCCACAGCCAGAGCTGCGATCGGCTGATCTCGGCCGTGGCAGCGTCTTCCATCAGGTTGTCGATCGCGGCCGCGCCGATCCCGCGCAGCCACGAATCCAGGTAGGCCAGGGCGACGCGCACGTTCGCCCGGACACCGGCCTCGGTCACCCGCCCGCCCTCGACGGACAGGTCAAGCAGATCCTCGGCGGTGACGGCCGTGCTCCCGGGGCGATCCTTCTGGTGCGGCGCGGAACCCAGCACGGCATCGAACACCTCGGTCGCCACCGGCACCAGATCCGGATGGGCGACCCACGTGCCGTCGAAGCCGTCGCCGCTCTCGCGCTGCTTGTCGTCACGAACCTTGGCGAGGGCGGTCTCGGTGATGGCCGGGTCGCGGCGGTTCGGGATGAACGCGGCCATCCCGCCGATCGCATGCGCCCCGCGGCGATGGCACGTCGCCACGAGCAGGTCCGTATAGGCGCGCATGAACGGCTGGGTCATCGTTAGCTGGGCGCGATCAGGTGAGGCGATGTCCGGGTCGGTCCGGAACTTCTTGATGGCACTGAAGAGGTAGTCCCAGCGGCCGGCATTGAGCCCAGCGGCGTGTTCGCGCAGTTCGTACAGGATCTCGTCCATCTCGAACGCGGCAAGGATCGTCTCGATCAGGACGGTCGCCCGGATCGTGCCACGTGGGATCCCGAGTGCGCCCTGGGCATGGATGAACACCTCGTTCCAGAGATGCGCCTCCTGGTGCGACTCGAGCTTGGGCAGGTAGAGGTACGGACCGCTGCCCGCTGCCACGGCCGCAGCTCCCGAATGGAACAAGTACATCGCGGCGTCGAACAGCGAGGCGGACACCGGCGCGCCATCGACGAGCACGTGCGACTCGACGAGATGCCAGCCACGCGGGCGGATGACCAGCGTCGCCCGCCTGTCGTTCAGGCGGTAGGACCTGCCTTCGGGCGACTCGAACGTGAGCGTGCCCCGTGTCGCATCGGCGATGGCGGCCTGCCCGGCGACCACGTTCGCCCACGTCGGCGACAGCGCGTCCTCGAGATCCGCCATGAACACGCGCGCACCGGAATTGAGGGCGTTGATCATCATCTTCGGCTCGGCGGGGCCGGTGATCTCCACCCGTCGGTCGACGAGGTCGACTGGCGCGGGAGCGACCCGCCACGTGTCGTCGTCGCGGATGTCGCGCGTAGCGATGAGAAAGTCCGGGCGAACGCCGGCGTCGAGTTCGATCTGCCGTTCACCACGCTGGCGCAGCAGCTCCAGGCGCACCGGGCCGAACCGACGCTGCAGATCTGCCACGAACGCGAGCGCGTCGTCGGTCAAGATCCGGTCTGCGCCCGGGACGAGCGGCCCGCTGACGGAAACCCCGTCGACCGCCATCAGACGAGGTCCGCGCGCCGCACGGTGGCCTCGATGAGCCCATACGGCTCGGTCGTGGCGACATAGACCAGCTTGTCGTTAGCCATCCCGAAGGGCGCCAGGTCTGCAGGCCAATGATGGAGATTCGGGAGGGCCAACCGGACCTCGGCCAGCTCCTCATGCGCTTCCAGCATCGCCCGGCCCATGATCCAGATCGAGTGCTGGACCGACCGGCTGTCGTGATCGGCGAAGGTGGCGAGGAGCGTGGCCCGCACGGCCCCCCAGGTGGCGTCGTAGTCGAGGTCGGGGGCGCCGTAGCGCCAGATCGCGGTGAGGCGAGTGGCCATCAGGCGGTCGTCGGTCTCGGCCAGCGTCGTGAAGCGATCGCGGGGGAAGCCGCTGAAGGCTGAACGCGTGGTCTTCATGACGGTCAGGTCCTCGACCCCTGCCTCTACGACGACGCCGTCTCTCGTCGCCGCGACCGTCGAGACCCGCGTCCCCTCGCTGCCTCGCACGAAGGCATCGGGCGCGGGCGCGCCGTCGATGTCGATCGGATGCCAGGCGTGCTCCCGGACGTTGACGGTGGCGCGGTCCACCTGGGCGTCCTTGAGGAAATGATGAGCAAGGTCTGTGGCGTACGTCTCGATCGAACCGGAAAGGTGCTCGGCGGCGAACGCGTACGCCGTGTTCTTCATGGTGTCCGTCGCCACGACATGGGCGTTGTTGCCATCCACGTGGGCGGCTTCGAGATCGCCTTCGAGCGCGATCGCCACGGTCAGGTCGCGGAGCCGGTGCGGCGTCTCGTCGCGGCCGACGCGGACGACCCGGATCGACGCCTTGCCGTAGCGATTCGCTCCAAGCTCGATCACGTCCGGGTCGCTCCTTGCGGTCCGGTCAGTCTGGCACGGCGGTCCGATGCGATGTCGATGACGGCGTCGATAGCGCGGTCGAGTTCGGAGGCCCGCTCCGCCGACGGGAGCGCGGCCGCGGCCTCGAACCCGGGGAGGAGCTCGGCGCGCGACCGGCCAGCCACGAAGACGCAGTAGCGGAACCCGAACCGGGCCTGATAGGCGTCGTTGAGGCGCTCGAACTCAGCCGCCAGGTCCGTGATGGGGCCGCGGGCATACCCCTGTTCGCGGAACGATGCCGCCGAAACGGTCCCGGGCGGAGCCCCCAGCCGGGGGTGTCCGTCGAGGAGCTCGATCTGGTCGGGCTCCGGCATCGAATGGGCGATGGACCGGGCCGCGGCGAACAGCGCATCGTCGTCGACGAACGGCCCCGCGGCCCGGAGGCGTGCCAGGAACAGCGGGGCGCCCTCGAACAGGGACTCGAGCTCGTCTCCCGCTACCACCCGCCCGCCTCGCGCAGCAGGCGATGCAGCACCCGAGCGGCGACCAACCTGCGGTAGCCCGCGGTGGAGCGGACATCGTCGATCGGATGGAGCTCGCCCGCGAGCGTCTCCGCGGCGAGGTCCGCGGTCTCGGGCGTCGGCAGTCGTCCCTCGAGGATGCCTTCGGTCGCGTGGGCGCGGATCGGCGTGGCTGCCACGGAACCCAGCGCCAGGCGGACATCGCGCCAGCCAAGCGGTGACGGACCCTCGACCCAGGCCAGTGCGAGCACGACCTTGCTGATCGACTGGGCCCGGCGCGTCCCGACCTTTCGAAACCGGACCTCGCGACCCGCGATCGGGATCCGAACCCGCAGGATCAGCTCGTCGGCGGCGAGCGCCGTCTGGCGGTACGCCGTCCAGAAGGTGGCCGCGGGCACGGACCGTTCGCCGCGGGCACTGCCCAGGACGAACGATGCGTCCATCGCCAGGAGGACCGGCAGCGTGTCCCCGGCGGGCGAGGCATTCGCGATGTTGCCGCCGAGCGTCCCGCGGTTCTGGATCTGGGCCGCGCCGATCGTCGCGGCCGCCTCCACCAGCCCGGGGAGATGCTCGCGGCAGACGGCCGAATGGCGGATCTCCGTGTAGGTCGTCAGGGCGCCGAGGACGACCGCGTCACCATCGAGCGTGATGCCCCGCAACGCATCGATGCCCCAGACGTCGACGACCCGCTCCGGCGGCTCCCCGAGTTCGCCCGTCAGCGCGACCATCAGGTCCGTGCCGCCTGCGATCGGTCGGGCCCCGTGACCCAGCTCCGCGTAGGCGTCGGCGAGTTCGCGCGGGCTGACGACCGGGGGTTCGACCACCATCAGTCGTCCCGGTCGCGGCCTCGACGCCGTCGACCGAGCAGCAGCAGGATGAGGGACGCGATGACGCCGAACCCGACGATGAGCTGACCCGAGCTGAGCGGGATCGGCGACGGGATCGGCGTGTCGTCGTCGGCCGGATCATCGAGCGCCGGCGGGACGACCGGATGCGGCCCCCGACCGTTGGTAGGGACGGTGATGCGGTCCACGTCTCGGGTCATCGGGGTGCTCCAGCGGCGAGGACGATGGCGTCGACGATCTTCGTGTACCCGGTGCAGCGGCACAGGTTCCCGGCGATCGCGGCCCGGATCGAGTCCTCGTCCGGTCCACCGCCTGCATCAAGATAGGCCCGCGCGGCCATGAGCATCCCAGGCGTGCAGATCCCGCACTGGGCACCGCCGGTCTGGAGGAAGGCCTCCTGGAGCGGGTCGAGGGCCGGGGCACCGCCTGCATCGGGTGGAAGCATGCCCAACCCTTCCACCGTCCGGATCGCCATCCCATCGACCTGGCAGACCGGCACGAGACACGAATCGACCGGGGCGCCATCAAGCAGCACGGTGCATGCGCCGCACTCCCCTTCGCCGCAGCCTTCCTTGGTCCCGGTCAGGCCAAGGTCCACGCGCAGGACGTCGAGCAGGCGACGCATCCCGGGCACGTCCAGTTCGACCGGGACGTCGTTCACGGTCAGGTGATAGGCAGTCATGGGTCGGTATGGCTCGTGCCCGCGATGGCCGGCGCCGACGCACCGGGTCGCAGGGGAGCGATGCTCCCATCGCCGGTAAGCGCCGCGAGGATCCGCTCGGGACTTGCCGGGAGATCCGTGATCCACACGCCGGTCGCATCGGCGATGGCCGCGATGACGGCCGGCGCCCCGACATCCATGGGCAGTTCACCGACTCCCTTGGCGCCATGCGGGACCGCATCGAAGGGCGCCTCGACCAGGATCGTCGAGATACGTGGCGCATCGAGGGACGTGGGGATGAGGTACGTGGCGAGCCGATCGTTCAGGTAGCGGCCATCACGCAGGGCGATCTCCTCGATCGTGGCATACCCGATCGCCTGGAGCGTACCGCCCTCTACCTGGCCCTCGGCGAGCACCGGGTGGATGACCCGACCGATGTCGTCCACCGCAAGCACCTCGCGGACATGCACCTCGGCCGTGTCCAGATCGACATCGACTCGCGCCACGGAGGCCGCCCAGCCGAACGCCGGGTAGGCATCGCCGCGATACGTCGCATCGTCGAAGGGGGTGCCCGGATAAGGCTCGAAGCGCTCGTCGATCCGGGTGGTCCCGAGGCGGCGGGCGTGATCCCGATACGTGTCCGCGAACGGCCGCCCGCTCGCGCTTTCGACCTCGGCGAGGAGCCGACGCGCGGCCTTGATCAGCATCCCTCCCACGACCATCGCGGTCCGCGACGCCACGGTCGGCCCGCTATCGGGCACGAACGCGGTGTCCTGCGGCGCGATCTCGACGGAATCGTAAGGCACGCCCAGGGCGTCGGCCACCAGCTGCGGGAAGATCGTCTTTGTCCCCTGGCCCATCTCCGTCGATGCGGTCAGGATCCGGATCCGGCCGTCGGCCGTCAGTTCGAGCGACACGACGGACGCCAGCCGGACTTCGCCCGATCCGGTGAATCCGGCGCCGTGCCAGGCGAGGGC
>JBBQLI010000116.1:0-5724 GCA_038327765.1 Candidatus Limnocylindrales bacterium
TGGTGACAGCACCCGATCCGGCGGCCCGCACAGACACAGGACCCGAGACCCCACCGCTCTGAACCGTCACCAGCACGACGACTGGGGTACCCCGACAGGTGTTCACCGGCGAGTACCGGCACTCGGTGGACGACAAGGGACGGATGGCCGTTCCCGCTCGTTTCCGCACTCAGCTCGACGCAGGCGCCTACGTCTCGCGTTGGATGGAGAGCTGCCTCGCGATCCACACGCCTGCCGGCTGGGAATCACTCGCCGAGAAGATGGCCGCCCTTCCGATCACGGACACCAACGGCCGGCTCTTCTCGCGCTTCGTGTTCTCGGGTGCGGCCCCGGCCGAGATGGACCGCCAGGGGCGCGTCCTTATCCCGGCATTCCTGCGCGAGTCGATCGGCCTCACCACCGAGGCCGTCGTCGTCGGCGCACGCGATCACGCGGAGATCTGGGCACCCGCCCGGTGGGACGACTACCGACGGGCGCTCGATGACCCCGACGCGCTGGCTCTGGCCTTCGAAGGGCTGGGGATCTAGCGCCACCACATGCGCTTCCAGGATCCGTTCGGGATCCGAACGTTCGGGTTGGAGGAGAGATGAAGGACGGGCACGTTCCGGTGCTGGCAGAGGAGGTCATGTCGATGCTCGCGCCAGCGCCGGGCAGCCTTCAGATCGACGCCACCTTGGGCGGCGGTGGGCACACCGAACGGATCCTGGAAGCCACTGACCCTGATGGCCGCCTCCTTGGCCTCGATGCCGATGGGGCGGCCGTCGCCAGGACGGTGGCGCGACTCGCGCCGCGGTTCGGCGATCGACTGGTGACACGCCAGGTCAACTTCCGCGACCTCGCGACCGTCGCACCCGCGGCCGGCTTCGGCGCTGTCGACGGCTGCCTGTTCGACCTCGGGCTCTCCAGTCACCAGCTCGGCGATACGGAACGCGGGTTCGGGTTTCGGGCCGGGGGTCCGCTCGACATGCGCTTCGACACCGCCCGCGGCGTCCCCGCCTCGGAACTGATCGCCACCCTGGATGCCGCGGGCCTGACCGCGCTGTTCCGGCGGTATGGCGAGGAACCGAAGGCGCCGCGAGTGGCACGCGCGATCGTGGATGCCCGCCGGACCGCGCCGATCTCCACCGCAGAAGCACTCGCCGCGCTGATCGAGCGCGTCCTGCCCCCGAACCCGCGTCAGCCACGCCGGACCCACCCCGCCACGCGTGTCTTCCAGGCCCTGCGGATCGCGGTCAACGAGGAGCTCCAGTCGCTCGAAGCCGGGCTTGTCGCAGCGGTCGACCTGCTTCGGCCGGGCGGTCGGCTGGTGGTCCTGAGCTACCACTCGCTCGAGGACCGCATCGTCAAGCGTTTCATCGCCGCCGAACGGCGGGGGTGCGTCTGCCCGCCTGAGGTCCCCGTCTGCATCTGCGGGCACAACCCTCGTCTCCGCCTCGTGACCCATCCATCCCTGACCCCCTCGGCGGCCGAGATCGCCGCCAACCCCCGCGCCAGGAGTGCCCGTCTGCGGGCAGCCGAACGACTCGCCGCCTGACCCTCGCGATCGCACCAGACGGTGACCCGGCCAGAGCGGTCGTGCGCCGACGATACGGAAGGAGGATCCCAGTGAGCAAGCGACACCAGGCCAACCGCCGCAAGACGTACGGACGCCGCCTGCACGAAGTCCGCGAACGGACCGACCAGCGTCAGCAGCACAACGAGGGGTTCGAGGTCGACCTCGAATGGGGTCCGTCCGCGCCGTCCGACCCGCTGGCCTTCCTCGACCCGCGTAGTCCGCGCATGCGCTTCTCGTCGGCCGACTGACCATGGCCGTCTACGAGGGCGCCCGCCAACGAACCATCGCCTTCCCGGGTCGTCCGCGCCTGGCCGAGGGGCCGACGCTGGGCAGACGCCGGGCGCGAACGGCAGTCCGCGCCGGTCGTCGAACGAACCGGATCGGGCTCGTGCTGGGCGTCATCGTCGTGGCCTTCCTGCTCGCGTTCTTCTGGCTGGCGCAGGTGGTGCGTGAGTCGGCGACCGCCTATGACATCGGGCGTCTCGAACTCGCCCGTGAGCGACTCGATTCCCAGGGTCAGGAGCTGCGCTCCGATCTCGGTCGACTCGGTGGAGAGCCCGCGATCCGCAAGCTCGCGATCCAGGGCGGGCTCGGCCAGCTTGACGCGCCCATCGTCCTGCCGGCCCGCTGAGCGATCGACCGATGCTTGGCCGAACCGATTCACGTCCCCGCCTGCTCTTCCTCCTGGTCGTCCTGGCGGTGGCCTTCCTCGCGTTGGTCGCCCGACTCGGCTACTGGCAGATCGGCAACCGCGACATGCTCCTGGAGCGAGCCGCGGCGCAGACGAACCCGACATCGCTCGAGGCCTCGCACCGCGGCGACATCTACGACCGCAGCGGGACCGTCCTCCTGGCGACCACCGTGGATCGCAGCCGGCTGGTGGCCGCGACCAACCAATACGTCGGCAACCAGCGCCGGCAGACCGGCGACGAACTTATCCGCATCCTGAAGCTCGACGATGCCGGCGCCGCGGCTTTGCGGTCCAAGCTCTCCAGCGGCAAGGCCTACATCATCCTTGACCGCGAGATCGAACCGTCGGTCGCCGATCAGATCCGGGCCGAGGTCGCGGATGGCCAGCTGGTCGGGATCAGCCTGGAGCCCGAACCTCTGCGGGTCTATCCACAGGCCGGCGGCGGACCCGATTCCAGTCTTGCCGCACAGCTCCTCGGCTTCGTCAACCGCGACGGCCAGGGTCAGTACGGCGTCGAGCAGGCGTACCAGGACTCGCTCGCGGGAACGCCGCGCGTCGCGGTCCAGACGCAGGGCCAGCCGATCGCCCAGAGCGGGGATGCCGGCTCGGCCGGTGCGCCCGGCCAGGACCTGCGCCTCACGATCGATGCCAGCCTACAGCTCGCGGTGGAGCAGGAGCTCCTCGCAGCCTGGATCGCGGACCGTGCCGCGAGCATCTCGGCGGTCGTGATGGATCCGTACACCGGGGAGATCTACGCCGAGGCGACCTACCCCTCCTATGACGCCAACCAGTACAGCACCGTCGCCGCGACCGACCCGTCGCGCTTCATCGATCCCATCGTGTCGAACATCTACGAGCCCGGTTCGGTCTTCAAGATGCCGACGACGGTCGCGGCGCTGGAGCACGGGACCGTGGGCTTCAAGACGATCGTCAATGACTCGGGTCGACTCAAACTCGACCACGGGACCACGCAGATCCATGATGCGAACCGCAAGGCGATGGGCGCGATCACCTTCGAGGACGGCATCGCGTTCTCCCGCAACGTCGTGGCGGCGAAGGTCGCGCTCAAGCTCGGCTCGACGCTCCGCAGCTCATCCGCGATCCTCTATGACACGTGGCGGACCCTTGGCTTCGGCGCCGCGACCGGTATCGACGTCGCGAACGAGGCGATCGGGCAGGTGCACGACCCGGCCCTGAAGCCGTGGGCCCAGATCGACCTCGCGAACGGGTCCTTCGGGCAGGGCGTGTCGGTGACCCCGATCCAGCTCGCCGTGGCGTTCGCGGCGATGATGAATGGCGGCGAGATGCTGGTCCCGCACGTCGTGAAGGCGGTCGGGGATCGCGAGATCCAGCCGACGGTCCGGGCCCAGGTCATGAGCTCGACCATCTCCGCGAAGATGATCGACCTGATGCATCACGTGGTGTCCACGGTGCCCACCTACAAGAGCCGGACCCTCGTGCCCGGTTATGACGTCGGCGGCAAGACCGGCACGGCCCAGATCTGGGACCCGACGATGAACGGCGGCAAGGGCGACTGGAAGGTCAATCTCTTCAACTACTCGTTCGTCGGCTACATCGGCCGCGAGCGCGGCATCCCCGACCTCGACATCGCGATCCGCATCGAGGAAGGCAAGCCGACCATCGCGCGCGTCGGCGAGATCGAGATGCCCGTGATGTCGTTCGAGCTGTTCCGTCGCATCGCTACCGACGCGATGGGGACCCCGGACCTCCTGAGCGGTCGACGGACGACCACCGGCCAGTCGCCGGATCGCTGAGGCGGTGCCCTATGCGACACTGGCAGCCGTGATCGACGACGACCCGTCGCGCCCCGCGTCCGGGACGCCAGCGGGGCCGGGTTCGCCTGCTCTGACCGCCGATGACCTGGTCCGCCTGTCCGGCGGTCGGCTGCTGGCCCGGTCCGACCGACCCATCCATGGCGCGGCCGTCGACTCGCGACTGGTGGAGCCCGGACAGCTCTTCGTGGCCCTCCCCGGCGAGCGCGTGGACGGACACACGTTCCTCACCGAGGCCGCCGCGGCCGGCGCCGCCGCCGTGCTCGTCACGAGGCCGCCGGCCGATCCAGGTGCGCTCGGCGACATCACGGTGGTGCGCGTCGTCGATGCGCTGGCGGCCCTTGGCGCCATCGCCGCGGGCTGGCGCCGACGCTTCGATCCGCTGGTCATCGGAGTCACCGGCAGCATCGCCAAGACCTCGACGAAGGAAGCCATCGCGGCCGTCCTGTCGATTCGCTTCCGCACCCTCAAGAACATCGGCAACCAGAACAACGAGGTCGGTCTGCCGCTCACCCTCCTGCGCCTCGGCCCCGAGCACGAGGCCGTCGTCCTCGAGATGGGGATGTACGTCGGCGGGGAGATCGCCGAGCTGGCGGCGATGGCCAGGCCGCAGATCGGCGTCGTGACAGCGGTCCAGGCCGTCCACCTGTCGCGCATCGGTTCACTCGAACGGATCGCCGCCGCGAAGGGCGAGCTGCTCGAGGCGCTGCCACGGACCGGCATGGCGATCCTCAACGCAGATGACCCGATCGTCCGCCAGATGGCGGATCGGACGGTGGCCCCGTCGATGACCTACGGGTTCGCTCCCGATGCGAATGTCGGCGCGGACGACGTCCGTTCCGTGGGAATCGCCGGGATGACCTTTGTGTTGCGTGTCGGTGCGGAGCGTCGGCCGGTGTCGATCCCGGGGCTGGGCCGGCTGTCGGTCCACAACGCGCTCGCCGGGGCCGCCGTTGGGCTCGCGGCCGGACTCACGCTCGACGAGATCGAGCGTGGGCTCGCGGCCGGCTGGTCCGCGCCGCACCGGGTCGCGCCCATCCGTCTGGGTGGCGTGACACTCATCGACGACACCTACAACGCTTCGCCGGGTTCGATGCTGGCCGCGCTGGACCTGCTGGGCGACCTCCCGGGCCGTCGGGTGGCGGTCCTTGGCGAGATGCTCGAGCTGGGTGCCGGACATGACCAGGGTCACGCCTCGGTCGGGACGGCCGCAGCCGGCGTCGCCGACCTGCTCATCGTGGTCGGGGCCGGCGCCGGCGGCATCGCCGTTGCCGCGCGGGCGGCAGGCATGGACCCGGCTCGCGTCCACACGACACGTGACGCCACGGAAGCGCTCGATGTCCTTCGCCCGCGGCTGCGCGATGGCGACGTCGTCCTCGCCAAGGCCTCGCGCGGGATCGGTCTGGACGTGCTCGTCGAGGCGCTCCGCGCCGAGCGCGGCGAGCGATCCGCACCGCCCACCTACGGTGCCGGCCGATGACGGTCGAATTGATCCAGGGCCTGCTGCTGGCGTTCGCGCTGATGGTCATCCTGATGCCGCCGTACATCCGGCTGCTCCGGGCGATGGGGTTCGGCAAGCGGATCCGCGAGGAAGGCCCCCAGAGCCACTACATCAAGGAAGGCACGCCCACCATGGGCGGATTGCTGATCGTCGGTGTCGTCATCGGGATCTACTTCCTGTTGCG
>JBBQLI010000117.1:0-5706 GCA_038327765.1 Candidatus Limnocylindrales bacterium
ACGAAGGTGTCCTGGCCGGCCTTGGCGGTTGCGTACGCCGCACCCCTCGCGTTCGGCGTGGTGGCGATGGGGGTGGAGACGGCGACGACGCGCCCCCAGCCACGTTCGAGCATCCCGGGCACCACGCGCTGAGCGACGTGGAAGGTGGACCACACGTGCTGGTCCAGCATCGTACGGAGCTCGTCCGGATCCACATCGACCAGCGCGGTCCCGCCGGCCCAGCCACCGACCACGTGGAGCCACGCATCCACACGCCCGAACCGCTCGAGGACCGTGCCGATCGCCGAGCCAGCTCCCTCGCGGGTCGTCAGATCGCCGACGCCACCCACCCATCGATCAGCCGCAAGATCCAGCTCGGCGGCGAGTTCGTCCAGCCGCGCCGGATCCATGCCCGTCAGCCCAAGCCGCCAGCCATCGCCGGCGAAGGCGGCGGCGACCACCCGGCCGAGTCCGCCGGTTGCTCCGGTGATCAGGGCGACGCGATCCGTGGATGCCATCGTCGCGATGGTGGCACGAGTCGCCGCCGATGTCAGCCAGCCAGCTCCAGCGGCTCCACGAATTGCGACTGGTACAGGGCGTCGTAGAAGCCGTTCTTGGCGAGCAGCTCGTCGTGGGTCCCCTGCTCGACGATGCTGCCGTGGTCCATGACCAGGATCGAGTCGGCGTCGCGGATCGTGGAGAGGCGATGGGCGATCACGAAGGTGGTCCGTCCGGTCATGAGGCGGGCCATCGCCTTCTGGATGAGCACCTCGGTCCGGGTGTCGACCGAGCTTGTCGCTTCGTCGAGGATCAGGATCCTCGGGTCGGCCAGGAACGCACGCGCGATCGTCAGCAGCTGCTTCTCCCCGGACGACAGGTTCGTGGCGTCGTCATCGATGACGGTGTCGTAGCCATCGGGCAGGGTCCGCACGAAGTGGTCGACGTGAGCCGCTTCGGCCGCCGCGACCAGCTCGGCCTGGGTGGCATCCGCGCGGCCGTAGGCGATGTTGTCCCGGATCGTCCCGTGGAAGAGCCACGTGTCCTGGAGCACCATCCCGAACATCCGGCGCAGGTCGTCGCGGGTCAGCTCGCGCGTATCGACGCCATCGACGGTGATCCGACCACCATCGAGCTCGTAGAACCGCATCAGCAGGTTGACCAGGGTGGTCTTGCCGGCGCCGGTCGGCCCGACGATCGCGACGGTGTCGCCCGCGCCGACCTTCAGATCGAGGTCGTCGATCAGCGGCTTGTCGGGTACGTAGCGGAACGAGACGTCCTCGAAGGCGACCGCGCCACTCACGACCGGGATGGTCTTCGGCGCAACGGGGTCGGGGATCTCCTCGGCTTCATCGAGCAGTTCGAAGACTCGCTCGGCGGAGGCGGCGGCCGACTGGAGCACGTTGACGATGCTGGCGGTCTGGATGATCGGGAACGTGAACTGGCGCGAGTACTGGATGAACGCCACGATGTCGCCCAGGCTCTGCTGCCCGCTGGCGACGCGGATCCCGCCGATGACGGCGATCGCGACGTAGTTCAGGTTGGAGATGAAGTTCATCGCGGGCTGGATGATCCCGGAGATGAACTGCGCCCGATAGCTGGCGTTGTACAGCCGGTCGTTCTCCACATTGAAGGTGTCGACCGCCTCCTGCTGGCGGCCGAACAGCTTCACGATGGCGTGCCCGGTATGCATCTCCTCGACATGCCCATTGAGGGTGCCGGTGGAGGCCCACTGGATGACGAACTGCGGCTGTGAGCGCTTGATGATCAGGGCCGTCACCACCAGCGAGGCCGGCACGGCGAGCAGCGAGACCGCAGCCAGGATCGGGCTGATCGTCAGCATCATGATCAGCACGCCCACGATCGTGAGCAGCGACGTGATGAGCTGGGTCAGGCTCTGCTGGAGCGATTGGCCGATATTGTCGATGTCATTGGTGACCCGGCTCAACGTGTCGCCGCGCGGATGGCCGTCGAAATAGCGGAGCGGCAGCCGGGCGAGCTTGCGATCGACGTCGGTGCGCAGGCGATAGACGCTGCGCTGGGTGACGCCCGACATGATGTAGGCCTGCGCCCAGCTGAACAGCGAGCTGACGAGGTAGATGACCACGAGGAACAGCAGCACGCCCCCGAGCGCCCCGAAATCGATGCCGACCCCCGGGACGAGATCCAGGCTCGCAACGAGATCCGCGAACTGGTTCTGCCCGTGCGCTCGCAGCGTCGCGACCACGTCGGCCTTCGACGCGCCAGCCGGCAGCGCCTTGCCGATGGCGCCCGCGAAGATGTGGTTCGTGGCGTCACCCAGGATCTTCGGACCGAGGACCGCAAACGTGACGCTGACGATGGCCAGCAGGATCACGGCGATCACGCGCGGCAATTCCGGGCGCAGGTGACGCAGCAGCCGCGTCATCGCGCTGCGGAAATCCTTGGACTTGCCCGTGGGCAGGCCCATCATCATCATGCCCGGGCCGCGACCACCGCCTGGTCGACCGCCCGGACCGCCAGGACCGCCCGGACCAGCCATGGGCGGGCGCCCACTGGCACCGGGACCGCCCACGCCGCCCGGCGCACCGGCGCCCGTCGGCCGCGGGCCACTCACGCCGCCTCCGATTCGGAGAGCTGCGAGTAGACGATCTCCTGGTAGGTCTGGTTCGACGCAAGGAGCTCGTCGTGCGTGCCGATGCCGACGACCCGTCCGGCGTCCATGACCACGATCCGGTCCGCGTTGCGGATCGTCCCGACCCGCTGGGCCACGATGATCACGGTCAGGTCGCTGAGCTCGCGCCCGAGTGCGGCGCGCAGCCGCGAGTCGGTCGCGAAGTCGAGGGCGGAGAAGCTGTCGTCGAAGACGATGATCGGGGCCTTCTTGACGATGGCTCGGGCGATCGCGAGTCGCTGGCGCTGACCACCTGACACGTTCGTCCCGCCCTGCATGATCGGGGCCTCGAGCCCGCCGTCCATCGCCTCGACGAAGTCGCGCCCCTGCGCGATATCCAGCGCGCGCCACAGGTCCTCATCCGTCGCCCCCTCGTCGCCGTAGCGAAGGTTCGACGCGACGGTCCCACTGAACAGGAAGGCCTTCTGCGGGATGAACCCGATGCGCGACCAGAGTTGCTCGCGGGCGAGCTTGCGGACATCGACCCCGTCGACGAAGACCGCGCCGCTCGTGACGTCGTACAGCCGAGGCAGAAGGTTGATGAGCGTCGTCTTGCCGCTGCCCGTGCTCCCGATGATGGCCGTGGTCTCGCCGGGGTTGGCCGTGAACGAGATCGCGTGCAGGACCGACTGCTCGGCGCCCGGGTAGTGGAACTCGATGTCCCGGAACTCGACGTGACCCGGTCGCTCCACGTCGGGCAGCGGGACCGGGTCGGCTGGGTCGACGATCGCCGGCTCGGTACGCAGGACTTCCTGGATCCGGCCCGCGGAGACCGTGGCGCGCGGCACGAGGATGAACATGAAGACCGCGGTCAGGACCGCGAAGAGGATCTGGACGAGGTACTGGAGGAAGGCGGTCAGGTTCCCGATCGGCAACCCGCCGGTCTCGACCCGCGTGGCCCCGAACCACATGACCGCCACCGTCGAGAGGTTGAGGATCGCGGTCATGATCGGGATGGTCACGGCGAACAGCCGGTTCACCTTCAGCGTCGTGCGGAACAGGTCGACGTTGGCGTCATCGAAGCGCGACTCCTCGCGCTCCATCTGGACGAACGCACGGATGACCCGGACGCCCGCCAGCGTCTCGCGCATGACCTGGTTGATCCGGTCGAGCTTGACCTGCATCGCCCGGAAGAGCGGGATCGCCCGGCTCATGACGATGCCGATGACGGCAGCCATGAGCGGCAGGATCACCACGAGCAGACCGGACAGTGGCACGTCCGTCCGGAGCGCCATGATCACGCCACCGACGATCAGGATCGGGGCCGAGATCATCATCGTCAGGCCGATGAAGACGAGCGTCTGGACCTGCTGGACGTCGTTCGTGTTCCGGGTGATGAGCGACGCGGCACCGAACCGGTTGACCTCGACCTGCGAGAACGTCTCGACCTTGGTGAAGATCGCGCTGCGCACGTCACGCCCGAACCGCATCGAGACGCGAGCGCCGAAGAAGACGGCCAGGATCGAGGCGGCCCCGAGCAAGGCGGTCACCAGCAGCATCCATGCGCCTGTCCGGCCGATGTAGTCGGTGTCGCCCTTGGCGATGCCGTTGTTGATGATGTCGGCGTTGAGGTCCGGCAGCGTCAGGTTGCCGATCGCGCCGATCAGGAGCAGGACCATCACCAGCACCAGCTGCGCCGCGTAGGGGCGCAGGTACCGCTTGAAGAGCGCGATCATCCGTCGGTCCGGGGCTGCGTGTCGGCCTCGGCGGCCATCGCAGCCCGAGCGCTGCGCGTGGCTCGGAACCCGATCAGGAGGCTCTCGAGCTCGGGCTCGGTGAGTCGGTCCAGGACCGTCGACATGTGGGCACGGCGCTGATCATCCATCGCCACGAAGACGGCGCTGCCCGCGGGGGTGAGGTGGACCAGCACGACGCGGCGGTCCTCGTCGCTGTGGCGCCGCTCGACCAGCCCACGCTCCTCCATCCGACTGACGATGCCGGTCGCGCTCGCGACCGAGACGTCGAGCGCATCTGCGAGGTGGCTCATCGGGAGCGACCCCGCGGTCTCGAGCGTGGTCAGGACGTGGAGGTGGGTCAGGCTCAGCGACCCGCGCAGCCACATCTTGAAGGCCCCGCTGCGCTCACGCGGATCCCACGGCAGCATGATCGACAGCAGTTCGTCGATGCGCTGCTGGCGGGCGGGGTCGGTCCCGGTCTGGCGCGGCACTCGTTCGAACCTCTCGTACGCACTGATAATCAACGACACGTTGATAATCTACGCGATGCGTACCTGGTTCGCAAGCCGGCGGCGATTCACGGGAGGGAGGTGGGGTGGCCTATGGGTTTCGAACCCATAACCTTCGGATCCACATTCCGATGCTCTGCCGTTGAGCTAAGGCCACCACCGAGCGCCGTCGCAGCCGACAGCGCCTGCGGAGTATACCCAAGCCCGCCGCGGGGTCGACCGCGTGGTCAGCTGGGGCAGACCCGACCGAGCCGCGTCGGTATGCTCCGCGCATGGCGAACAGCGAGCACGCCGGGCTCCCGGCCGACCCCTCCATCCTGGTCGACGTGGACGCGCTGGTCGCGGCCTATCACGACATCCGCCCGAACCAAGCGGACCCCGCCCAACGGGTCGCCTTCGGCACGTCGGGGCATCGCGGCTCGTCGTTCCGTGGCGCCTTCAATGAAGCCCACATCCTCGCGATCAGCGAAGCGATCTGCCGCTATCGCACCGGGAAGGGCTACAGCGGGCCGCTGTTCATCGGCAAGGACACACACGCGCTGTCCGAGCCCGCGCAGCGGACGGCGCTCGAGGTGCTGACCGCCAACGGCGTCGATGTCCGCGTCGATGCGCGCGATGGCTATGCGCCAACCCCGGCCGTGTCGCACGCGATCATCGTGGCGAACCGCGATCGTGCTCGTGGCGCTAGCCTCGCTGACGGGATCGTCGTCACGCCGTCGCACAACCCGCCGGACGATGGGGGCTTCAAGTACAACCCTCCCAACGGCGGTCCGGCCGACACCGATGTGACACGCTGGATCCAGGACGAGGCGAACCGGATCCTTGAGGCGAGCGGGAGCGACGGTCTGGCTGGGATCGCGCGGGTCCCGTACCAGCAGGCCCGGGCCGCCGC
>JBBQLI010000118.1:0-5686 GCA_038327765.1 Candidatus Limnocylindrales bacterium
GGATCGAGTCCCGTGAAGGGCTCATCCATGAGCAGGATCCGCGGTCGGTGCAGGACCGCGGCGATGAACTGGACCTTCTGCTGGTTCCCCTTCGAGAGCTCCTCGGCACGCCGGTCGGCCATATGCCCGAGTTCGAACCGCTCGAGCCAGGTGCGTGCCTCGCGGCGCGCGTCCTCCGCCCTGTCGCCATAGAGGGAGGCGAAGTAGACGAGCTGATCAAGCACGGTCAGTCGTGGATAGAGACCGCGTTCTTCGGGCAGATAGCCCCACGTGCGACGCGGCAAGGTCGAAGCCGCGCGACCGTCCCAGCGGACTTCACCGCCATCGGCGTGCAGGATGCCGAGACAGATCCGCATCGTGGTGGTCTTGCCCGCGCCGTTGGCGCCGAGGAACCCGAAGATCGCACCTTCGGGCACGCTGAAGGTCAGCGCATCGAGTGCGAGCGTGGTCCGGAAACGCTTGGTGACGTGGTCGATCTCGAGGCTCACGTTTCGAGGATAGCCGCGGTTCTCGCTTCCGCCGTTGGCTCGATGGTCCCGGTCGGTGCCGGTCGACCTCGTGCGACAATGGGGCCATGGCCACACCCACACGGATCCACGCGGACCGGGCCGCCGGCACCGTCGAGATCGATTGGCCGGACGGCCATCGCTCGACGTTCGAGGCGATCGCCCTGCGCTGGCTCTGCCCGTGTGCGTACTGCCGCGGCGAAGCCGGCCTCCCTGGCTGGCTCGATACGGCGCCCCAGCTCACCGCCGATCAGACGCGCCTGGTCGACCTGCACATGATCGGCAACTACGCGATCGCGCCGTCGTGGGCGGATGGCCATCACACCGGCTACTACACGTTCGACCTGCTCCGTCATCACTGTCCGTGCGCCCAGTGCACGGCGGACCGCCAGAAGGAGACCGCATGAGCGCCAGCGACCCGTTCATCGTCGTGACCACCCCATACCTGTCCGGCCACCGGATCGTGGAATCCAAGGGGATGGTCTTCGGTCTCGTGGTCCGTAGCCGGGGGCTCGGCGGCAACCTGATGGCCAGCCTCCGCTCCCTGGGCGGGGGCGAGATCCACGAATACACCAGCCTGCTCGAAGACACCCGCCGGCAGGCGCTCGACCGGCTGATCCAGAACGCCTCGATCGTCGGGGCGAATGCGGTCCTCTCGATGCGCTTCGACAGCTCCGAGATCGCCCAATCGATGAGCGAGATCGTGGCCTACGGCACGGCGGTCGTCGTCGTCCCCGACGCGGCGGCCACCACCTCGAGCGAGTAGCCCCATGGGCCTCCTGCGCGTCGCGGTCCTCGCCATCGGCGCCCTGCTGTTCGTGGCGGGGATCGGCCTCGTCACGCTCACGGGCGGGGCCGCCGTCGGTGCCGGTATCGAGGCGATCGTCTTTGGTGCCGTGCTGATCGGCGCGGCACTGCTCGAACGGAGCCGCTACCGCTCCACCCATGCCGAAACGACCTCCGCGGCGCCCGGCCCGGGTGGCGGCGAGCCCACCGATCGCCCGATGGAGACCCGCTTCCGGCGGACCGACGAACGCTTCATCGACCCCACCTCGAACCTCACGATGCGCGTCTGGAGCGACCCCACCACCGGCGAGCGCCGGTACCGCGCGGAGGACTGACTGCCAGCGCGCGATAGCCCATCCGGGCCTCCCGGGGCGTTCATCGGGCCGTGCTATCCTCGCCGGCCGGACCGTCGCGTTCGACCCTTCAACCAGGAGCCCACCCGTCGTATGGCCGCCGTCGATCCCGGCGCACCCGCCAGACCCGCGATCGCCCCGCGACCGCGCCGCGTGCCGCGGGTCCAGGAGCCGTTCCCGTATCTGAACCGCGAGTTGTCCTGGCTGGAGTTCAACGCCCGCGTCCTCCACGAGGCTCGCGACGGACGCAATCCGATCCTGGAGCGGGTCAAGTTCCTGACCATCTTCGCCAACAACCTGGACGAGTTCTTCCAGGTCCGCATCGCCGGGTTGCGCGAGCAGGTCGAGGCCGGAAGCACGACCCATTCGCCCGATGGCCGTACCGCCGATCAGCAGCTCGCGGCCGCGCGCGTCCGCGTCCTTGAGCTGATCGCGGACCAGTCCGCCATCGCCCTCGACGTGCGTCGGGTGCTGGCCTCCGAAGGCGTCGAGCTGGTCGACTACGCGGCCGTGCCAGAGCACCACGACGCGCTCCGCCAGCGCTTCCTCGACGAGATCTTCCCGGTGTTGACACCCCTGGCGGTCGACCCCGGCCACCCGTTCCCGTACATCTCGACACTGACCTTGTCGATCGCGGTGGGCCTGCACGATCCGGAGACCGGCGAGCACCGCTTCGCCCGTGTCAAGGTGCCGCAGATCCTGCCCCGCCTGCTCGAGGTCGAGCCGTCGAAGTTCGTGCTCATCGACCAGGTCATCGAGGCCAACCTCGACGCGCTGTTCACGGGCATGGAGGTGGTCGAGCATCACCTCTTCCGGGTGACCCGCAATGCGGACCTCGCCATCGAGGAGGACGAAGCCGACGACCTTCTCATGGCGATCGAGGAAGAGCTGCGACGCCGGCGCTTCGGCGAGGCGGTCCGGCTCGAGGTGGAACGGTCGATGCCGGCCGGGACGCGATTGCTCCTCCAGCGCGGTCTGGGCCTGTTCGAGAATGACGTCTACGAGGTCAGCGGCATGCTCGACCTCACCGGCCTCCACCAGCTTTCGGAGCTGAGCCGACCGGACCTCCAGATCGCGCCGTGGACACCGGTCATCCCGCCGCGACTCCTGCCCCCCGACGAGGACATGCCGGCCGATGTGTTCGCCGCGATCCGCGGCGGCGACATCCTGGTCCATCACCCCTACGAGTCCTTCGCGGCGTCGGTCGAACGCTTCATCACGCAAGCCGCCGACGATCCCGATGTCCTCTCGATCAAGATGACCCTCTACCGGACATCCGGCGATTCGCCGATCGTCCAGTCGCTGATCCGAGCTGCCGAGCGGGGCAAGCAGGTCGTGGTCCTGTTCGAGATCAAGGCGCGCTTCGATGAAGAGGCCAACATCGTCTGGGCGCGCAAGCTGGAGCGTGCCGGCGCGCATGTCGTGTACGGACTCGTCGGGCTCAAGACCCATTCCAAGACGGCGCTGGTCGTGCGTCGGGAAGGGTCCGGGCTGCGCCGCTACGTCCACATCGGCACCGGCAACTACAACCCCAAGACCGCCCGGCTCTACGTGGACCTCGGGCTGCTCACCTGCCGTCCGGAGATCGGCGCGGACGTGACCGACCTGTTCAACGTCCTGACCGGGCTGTCCCGCCAGCGTTCGTTCCGCCGATTGCTGATCGCGCCCCACGGGCTGCGCGCGCGCTTCCTGCAGCTGGTCGCGCGCGAGGTCGAGCATGCGCGGGCAGGCCGACCGGCGCGGATCATCCTGAAACTCAATGCGATCGTGGATGTGGCGTCGATCGAGGCGCTCTACGAGGCGTCGCGGGCGGGCGTGCGCATCGACATGATCATCCGCGCGGCGTGCTCGCTCCAGCCAGGGATCCCCGGGCTGTCCGACACCATCTCGGTCCGTTCGATCATCGGGGAGTTCCTCGAGCATTCGCGGATCTGGTCCTTTGAGAACGGCGGTGACCGCGAGTACTTCATCGGGTCGGCCGACCTGATGGAGCGCAACCTCGATCGTCGGGTCGAGGCCGTGGTGCCGGTCGAGGATCCGGAGGCCCGCTCGAGGGTCGCGACGATCCTGGACCTGATGCTCGAGGATGACCGACGCTCGTGGCAGCTCCGCCCGGACGCCACCTGGGTCAGGACCGAGACCATCATCGAGGGCCCGGGCACGGTCGATACGTTCGCCGCCCTGAAGGCGATCGCGCTCGATCAGTCGCACAGCACCGACGTGCCGCGCCGACCCGGCGTCGGCGCCGGCTCGCTGGATCCGCGCGCATGACCGACACCGCCCGTCCCGTGGAGGTCGAGCTCAAGTACCGGGTCCTCGACCTGCCGGCGGCAGAGCGCTACCTCACGGCGACCGCGGTCGGTCCGTTCGTCGGCGCCTCGCAGCCACGCGCCACGCAGATGGAGGACCGCTACGTCGACACGGCGGATCGCGCCTTCGAGCGTGCCGGGTTCGCGGTCCGACTGCGCGCGGCGGGCGGATCCGCCCTGGTCTCGATCAAGTCGCGTGCCTCCACGGATGCCTCCGGCGGCGCGGTGCGGCGCGAGGAGATCGAAGGTCCGGCCAGCCGGACCGCTGCGCCACACGATTGGCCCGCCTCCGATGCGCGCTCGCTCGTGCTGGAACTCGCCGGCGATGCGCCGCTGGTCGAGGTGGTCACGATCCGACAGCTTCGCCGCAAGCGCGAGCTGCGCGACGGCAGCACGCGGGTCGAGCTGAGTCTCGACGAGGTCGATGTCGTCATCGGCAAGCGGGTCATCGGCCGGTTCGTGGAGCTCGAGGCCGAACTCAAGAAGGGCGACGAGGCACGGCTCATCGGTCTGGCCGCCACGTTCAACGGCGATGCAGCCCTGCGGCGCTCTGCGGGCAGCAAGTTCGAGGCCGCGCTGGCGGCCACGCGCGGCGAGACCACGGACCTGGACCTCGACGCCGACGCTGACACCGACGCTGACGGTTCGACCGCGGTGGAAGGCGTGCCGGTCATGGTCGGGCCGGACGACGCGCCGCCAGCGGCGGTCGGATCAGCCGCGATCGAGGCGCCCGCCGATGCCGCTCCTGACCCCACGAAACTGGTCGTCAGCAAGACGGCCGGTGTCCTGGCCGACGACCACATCGCCGAGGCCGGCCGCAAGGTCCTCCGGTTCCACCTCGCCCGGATGCTCGCCAAGGAAGCAGGCACCCGGGAGGGCAAGGTCATCGAGGACCTCCACTCGATGCGCGTCGCGACGCGACGACAGCGCGCCGCCTGGCGCGTCTTCGGCGGGTCGTTCCGGCCGGCCCGGACCAAGCGGTTCCGCAACGGCCTGCGCGAGATCGCCGGGCGGCTGGGCGGCGTCCGCGACCTCGACGTCCTGCTCGAAGGCGCCGATCACTACCGCGCCGACCTACCCGTGACAGAGCAGCGCGCGCTCGAGCCACTCCTCGCCGACTGGCGTGCCCATCGCGAGCTCGCGCGGCAGCTCCTCGTGCGCGAGCTCGACTCCGACGGCTACAAGCGCTGGGTGGACGAGTACCGCGAATTCGTGCGCGCCGAAGGTGCGGCGGTCCTTCCGGTCGGACCGGTCCAGCCACATCGCGTGCGCGACACGGCTCCATCGCGGATCTGGACCGCGTACGAGCAGGTCCGCGGCTACGAACCAGTCCTGCGCTGGGCCGACATCGAGACGCTCCACGACCTCCGCATCGCGGCCAAGTGGCTCCGGTACGCGATGGAGTTCGTCCGCGAGGCGCTCGGACCAGAGTCGGCGCCGCTCATCGCCAAGGTGACGGCGTTGCAGGACCATCTCGGCGAGATGCACGACGCCGACGTCTCGGCCTCGATGGCCCGGGCGTTCCTGGTCGAGCACGCCGGGGAGCTCTCGGCCCTGGAAAGTGGCGCCATCGGCCGCTATCTCGTCAGCCGCGAGCGTGAGGTGGCGCGCCTGCGCCGAACCTTGCAGACGCCGTGGCGGGGTGTGGCGGGTTTGCCGTTCCGACGAGCTCTCGGGCGGGTCGTCGCCAGCCTCTGAACCGGGGGTCGCGGGGGGCGGGGGGCGGGGGGGG
>JBBQLI010000119.1:0-5630 GCA_038327765.1 Candidatus Limnocylindrales bacterium
GACGGCCCTCAACGGCACGCTCTCGCTTGGCGAGACGGGC
Organism: Candidatus Limnocylindrales bacterium; assembly: GCA_038327765.1. Lineage (GTDB taxonomy): Bacteria > Chloroflexota > Limnocylindria > Limnocylindrales > CSP1-4 > SPCO01. The sequence goes on from JBBQLI010000119.1 coordinate 41, forward strand.
GCTCAGGCGGTCGGCATCGCATGGCTCGTGATCAGCGCCGGGTTCCTCGTGGCTGCTCTCGGCTTGCGGCGTCATCAGCCCTGGGCGATGTCGCTGACCGCCGCCCTCGCGGTGGGCTCGATCGTCGTCTGCGTCCTCGGCCTCCCCGAGACCGGCGCGGGCCTCGTCGTCGACCGGGTGATCCTCGCCGCGATCGGCTATGTCATCTCGGCTCGGAGCCGCGGCTCCGTCGCCGTCGGCTGGTAGGCGAGGGCCCCCCATGCCTGCATCGTTCGACACGCTCTATACGGAGGCCGTGCTGGCCGAGTTCGCGCGCCAGCCCCTGGCGTCCTCGAGGCTGGTCTCCGAGGACGATCTCCGGTCGCTACCCTCGCCCGTCGAGCGATATGTGCGTGCCTCGGGAGCTGTCGGCCGACCGCGCCCGCAGAACGTCCGCGTGGAGTTCGATGCGCTCATGCGTCGGAAGCCGGGACAAGCCCCGATGGTCTCGACGGCCGTGCAGTACAACTTCTTCGCTCGACCGGCCCGGCTGTTCCTCTTGAAGGCTCGCATGTTCGGGCTCCCGGTCCGCGCCATGCATCTCTATCGGGAGGAGCAGGCCACGTTCCAGGTCCGCGTCGCCTCCCTGGTCGACATGGTCGACCAGTCCGGGGAGGACCTCAGCGCCGCCGAGACGGTCACCGTGCTCAACGACCTGTGCTTCATGGCGCCCGGTGCGCTCATCGATGAACGGCTTGCCTGGCAGCCGATCGACGACCGAAGCGCCCTCGTCACCTTCACCAACGGGCGGCGACGGGTCTCGGCGACCCTCGTGTTCAACGAACGTGACGAGATGGTCGATTTCTGGTCCGACGATCGGCCGGACAGCAGCACCGGGACGTACAGGCCGATGCGCTGGAACACGCCGATCGGCGGCTATCGGGAGATCGACGGGCGACGCCTGGCGACCACAGGGGCCGCGATCTACGGCTATCCCGACGGCCCGTTCGCCTACGGCGAGTTCACGCTTCGCTCGCTCCGGTACGACCTCATGGCTCCCGCGCTCGGCCACACGTCCATCCGGCTCGACCCGGTGGCGTTCGCCACGTCCTGAGCCTCTCGACATCGTGCTGGTAGGGTTGCCTGGATGAACGAGAACAGAACGACGTCTCGAGCCTTCCATGACGCTGACGGCGTAGGCGACTGGCGGGTCCTGTTCTCGGGCGCCCACGCCTATTTCCGCGTCACGTCTTTCGAGGAAGGCGCCAGGTTCGTGGCGGCGATCGCCGAGGTTGCCGAGGCCGTCGGCCACTTCCCCGACGTTGACCTGCGGCCGGAGGGAGTGACGGTCCGAACCGCCTCCGGGGAGTACGGGGCGATGAGCGAGCTCGATGTGGAGCTTGCGCGCGGGATCTCGCTCGCTGCCCGGACGTTGCAGCTCGAGCCAGATCCCTCTCAGGTCCAGGTGATCGGCATCGCCGTCGCGCAGGATGTCGGCAGCGATGTCGGTCCGTTCTGGGCCGCCGCCCTCGGGTACAAGAGCCTCGGCGTGGACGAGGACGTCGCCGATCGACACAGACGCAATCCGCACATCGCGTTCCAACGCCTGCATCCTCCCAAACCGAGCCGCGGGCGAACGCACATCGACGTCAGCGTGCCCGCGGATCAGGCGGAAGCACGAGTCGCGGCGGCGCTCGCAGCGGGCGGTCGCCTAGCAGATGGAACACACGCGCCGCACTGGTGGACGCTGGCTTCGCCCGAGAACCACGGCGTCGACATCGCGGCGTGGCCGGACTTCGAGGACGGCGACGGCTAGGTCGTCGAAGAACGACTGATAGACTTCGGCTCCGGGCGGGAGTAGCTCAGTTGGCAGAGCGGCAGCCTTCCAAGCTGCATGTCGCGAGTTCGAACCTCGTCTCCCGCTCCATCACTCCGCCGCGTCGGACCTGAGCGTGATCTCGTGCGCGGCGTCCGTCGCTGTCTGCGCAATGTCGACGGACGCCCGGTCAGGTCACGCGGCCGAGGGATAGTGGATGTTGTCAATGCCCGCGGTCGCTCGTTGCGGTCGTCGCGCAAACGTCGCCGTCATTGCGCAAGCTTCCAGGTTTGGGTCTTCTGCGTCTCGTCGCATGGCACGACGAACACGGCAGCGCCCGCGGCGGTGCGCGGCACGGCGAGACAGCCTTTCGCGAACTCGATCTGCCCAAGTGGCGTGAACGTCAGCGACTGGGGTCGCCCACCGTGGCACAGGACCACGGCGACCGCGACGCCGTCGCCGGGCTTGCGCCCCGCCACGTCAACGCACATCCCCTGGGAGTCGATCATCTCGTTCAGCAGGGAGGACTCCCATGCAAACGTCCAGCGCATCGACAAGTTGGAGTTGCACGTTGACAGGGTCACCGGCCGACCCTCCGCGCCGCCGCCCGCCACGTCGATGCAGAAGTTCGAGTCTGACATGTTCCGGACCTGGAACCCGCTACCGTGCACAGTGGTCGCGGGCAGCGTGACCGCCGCCGCCTGCGCCGCCGCGGCACCGGGGACGACCGTATCTGCGGCTCCCACGATCGCGGGCGACAGCAGCAGCGCAGCCATGGCCGCCAGAGCAAGTGTCATCCTCGGCCTCATCGGTCCTCCGAAGTCGCGGTCGCATCCCCCGCGCCTACAGGCGCCGATGCCGAGCCACCGCGCACGGCAAGCATGGAGCGGGTCGGGCGGAATGCAAGGTCGGACTCTCCAGCAGCCGGTGCGGTCACACACCGCGTCGGTCGGCCACTCTCGTAACGCCGTCCGTTGCGAAACGGCGGTAGCATCAGCCGGGTCACACGGAGCTGGACCGTCAAAGGCTCCTGAGCGTCGACGATGCGAGTGACACTCCCTAGCTCGCGTCGGACACGCGGCAGCCTTCCAGGCTGCATGTCGCGAGTTCGAACCTCGTCTCCCGCTCCATCGCCCCTTGATCGACCGAGGCAGCCCTTGACTCGCCGCGGGATCCCGATCCTCGCCCTCGTGATGATCGTGGTCGTGGTCGCCTGCGGCACGGCCGAACCGTCGCCGAGCCCGACATCGACACCCACGACCGCTCCGAGCGCAAGCCCGTCGGCGAGCGCTGCCGCCGACTGGCGTGACGCCACGCTGACTCCCGATGTCCGCTCAGCGTCCCTCCTCGCCGCCATGACGATGGACGAGAAGATCGGGCAGATGACCCAGCTCGAGAAGGGCTCCGTGGATCCGGCCGGCGTCGCGAGCCTGCTCCTGGGTTCTGTGCTCAGCGGCGGTGGCGGCGCCCCGCCGCAGAACGACGCCGCGGGCTGGTACGCGATGGTCAAGGGCTACCAGGACGCGGCCCTCTCGACCCGTCTCGGCATCCCGATCCTCTATGGCGTCGATGCCGTCCATGGCAACAACAACGTGATCGGCGCCACGATCTTCCCGCACGAGATCGGCCTGGGCGCCGCCCACGACGCCGACCTCGTCACGCGCATCGGCCACGCCACGGCGCTGGAGATGGCTGCGACCGGGATCCGCTGGGATTTCGGACCGGTCGTCGCCGTTCCGCAGGACGTTCGCTGGGGTCGCACGTACGAGGGCTACGGGCAGGATCCGGCGCTGGTCTCGCGTCTCGGGAGCGCGTTCATCGGCGGACTCCAGGGCACGGATCTGGCGGCCGCGGGTACCGCGCTCGCCACCGCGAAGCACTTCGTGGGCGATGGCGGCACGGCCTGGGGCTCATCAACGACATCGGACTATCAGATCGATCAAGGCGTCACGACCGTGGATGCCGCGACCTTCGATGCGATCCACCTCGCGCCCTACAAGGCCGCGATCGCGGCAGGTGTCCGGGTCGTGATGGCGTCCTTCTCCAGCACGGGCGCGGGCAAGGTCCACGGCGACCACCACCTCCTGACGGACGTCCTCAAGGGCGACCTCAAGTTCACCGGTTTCGTGGTCTCGGACTGGGCCGCCGTCGACCAGGTCACGCCTGACTACGACGCGGCGGTCGCCCAGGCCATCAGCGCCGGCATCGACATGGTCATGGTCCCGTCCGACGGCCGGAAGTTCCAGGCGGCGGTCAAGGCGGACCTCGCGGCCGGCACCATCGACCCCGCCCGGATCGACGACGCGGTCCTGCGCATCCTGCGGGTCAAGTTCGAGATGGGCCTGTTCGAGCACCCGATGCCACCCGCCGCGGATCCATCAGCGCTTGGGTCCGCCGCGGATCGGACGCTCGCCCGCGAGGCCGTCGCGAAGTCCGCCGTCCTGCTCAAGACGGCCCCCGGCGTACTCCCGATCACGGCTCAGGAGACGGTCCTGCTGGCCGGGTCCGGTGCGGACGACGTGGGCATCCAGTCGGGCGGCTGGACCATCTCGTGGCAGGGGAGCAGTGGAGCGATCACCCCTGGGACGCCGATCGCCTCGGCCCTGCAGGCGCGGCTTGGCGATCGGGTGACGCTGCTGCGTCCCAACCAGACCATCGTCGATGCCAAGGCCGACGTCGGGATCGTGGTGGTCGCCGAACCGCCCTATGCCGAAGGCGTCGGCGACTCCGCGACGCTGCGCCTGCCGGACGAGGACCTCGCCGCGGTCGCCCAGATGCGGCCGATGGTCAGGCATCTCATCGTGGTGGTGCTGTCCGGACGACCCGTGCTGCTCGACGACATCCTGCCCACGGCCGATGCAGTGATCGCGGCCTGGCTTCCCGGCACGGAAGGCGCGGGCCTCGCGGACGTGCTCGTCGGCGATGTCCCGTTCAGCGGGACCACGCCGTACACCTGGCCGAAGACCCCGGCAGATGCACCACGGACCGGCAAGGCGGCCTGTACCGGCGCGGTCTTTCCGGTGGGCTACGGCCTCGACGCAACCGGCGCCCTCCTCGGACCGGCCGCCTGCCCGTAGGAACGAGCTCGATTCGCGGTTCGTGGTCTATCGTCGGCGCGTGACGACGCCACCACGCGGGCCACGCAACGCCGACGGAGCCGGGCCTGATCGAGCCACGGACGTGTACGTCGCGGGCCGGTACCGACTCGGGGCGATCATCGGTCGAGGCGGGATGGCCACGATCTATCGAGCCCATGACACACGTGTCGGCAAGGACGTGGCGCTCAAGTTGCTGCGACCGGAGATCACCGCCGACCGCGACCTGTCCGAGCGGTTCCGGCGCGAGGCGCTGGCCGCCACCGTGCTGCGTCACCCGAATATCGTCGCGTGTCTGGACACCGGCGCCGACCCTGCCGGGCCGTACATGGTCATGGAGCTGATCGAAGGCGAGGACCTGGCCGCACGGCTGCGCCGGACCGGGCCCCTGAGCGCGCTGGATACGGCCCGCATCGGACGTGACGTGGCGCGCGGGCTGGGCGTGGCGCACGTCCGCGGCATCGTCCATCGCGATGTGAAGCCCAGCAACATCCTGCTGGCTCGCGATGGGCGGGCGATGATCACGGACTTCGGGATCGCGCGACTGGCGGCGGACGCGGAGGCGACGCTCCCGGGCACGACGCTCGGCTCCATCCACTACTTCAGCCCCGAGCAGGCGCAGGGTCTCGCGACGACCGCCGCGACCGACGTCTACGGTCTTGGCCTGGTGCTGTACGAGATGCTGACCGGGCGGCGACCG
>JBBQLI010000120.1:0-5423 GCA_038327765.1 Candidatus Limnocylindrales bacterium
ATCGCGGCGAAGGGGGCGATGACGGTGAGGTCCGACCAGGTCATGGGGCAGGTAGCTCCCGTCAGCGGCCGATGGACATCGCGACGGTTGGGTCGACGGCGGCCAGGACCGCCCTGACCGGGCCCGCGATGAGGTCGAGGACGAGGGCCGGGTAGAGGCCCAGGATCACGGTCAGGGCGCCGAGCGGCGCGAGCGTCAGGATCTCCACCGGCTTCATGTCGGTGAGGTGGTGTCCCAGCCCGGCCAGGAAGTCCGAGACGGGCCCGAAGAACATCCGCTGGACCATCCAGAGCAGGTAGGCGGCCGCCAGGATCATTACGAACGTGATCGTGACGCCGACCCACGGGTTGAAGGCGAACGCGCCCTGGAAGACCAGGAACTCGCCGACGAACCCGGCCAGGCCGGGCAGCCCGACCGAGGCGAACACGAAGAAGCCGAAGGCGGCCGAGTACACCGGGGTCACCGCGCCCAGGCCGCCCATCTTCGCCAGCGTCCGGTCGTGGGTGCGCTCGTAGATCACCCCGACCAGCAGGAAGAGGGCGCCGGTGATCAGGCCGTGGTTGACCATCTGGAGGATCGCGCCCTGGAGTCCCTGGGACTGGAAGATGAAGATGCCCAGCGTCACGAAGCCCATGTGGCTGACCGAGCTGTAGGCGATCAGCTTCTTGAGGTCCGGCTGGACCAGGGCGACGATCGCGCCGTAGATGATCGCGATCACCGACAGGGCGATCAGGAGCGGTGCGAACACGTGCGCGCCGTGGGGGAAGAGCGGGATCGCGAACCGGATGAAGCCGTACGCGCCCAGCTTGAGCAGGACCCCGGCCAGGATGACCGAGCCCGCAGTGGGGGCCTCCACGTGCGCGTCGGGGAGCCAGGTGTGGAACGGGAACATCGGCACCTTGATCGCGAACGCCAGGGCGAAGGCTGCGAACGCGAACACCTGGAAGGTGCCGTCGAATCCCGCCCCGGCCAGCTTCTCCAGGTCGAACGCGCCGACCCACGAGCCGGTGGCGGCCTGGAAGGTGAACGCCGTGGCCAGGATCGCGACCAGCATCAGGAGCGACCCGACCAGCGTGTAGAGGACGAACTTGATGGTCGCGTAGATCCGGTTCGCGCCGCCCCAGATCCCGATGATCAGGTACATCGGGACCAGCACGACTTCCCAGAAGATGTAGAAGAGGAACAGGTCCAGCGCCAGGAAGACGCCCAGCATGCCGACCTCGAGGACCAGGAAGGAGATCATGTACTCCTTCACGCGCTCCTTGATCGGCGCGAAGCTGGCCAGGATCGAGATCCACGACAGGGTCGTGGTCAGCACGACGAGGGCGACGGACAGGCCGTCGGCGCCCACCTTGTACTGGATCCCGAACAGCGGGATCCAGTCGACGGCCTGCACGAACTGGAACGAACCCGCCGCCGACGCCACCACCTGGCGTCCGGGCAGGAAGCCGAGGACCAGCCAGAGGCTGACGACCCAGGTCGCCAGCGCGAAGAAGAGCGCCGTCCCGCGGATGGCCGCCAGGTTGCGCCTCGGGATCAGCGCGACCACCACCGCGCCAACGAGCGGCAGGAAGATGATCAGGCTCAGGATCGGGAAGGTGGAGATGTCCACGGCCGTCTCTCCTACCGCGCCGCGATGACGAGGTAGGAGCCGGCCATGATGATCAGGCCGATCGCGATGCCCAGCGCGTAGTTCTGGACGTGCCCGGTCTGGATCCGGCGCAGCCCGCCGCCGGCGTCCACCGTAACCCGCCCGACCGCGTTGACCGTTCCGTCCACGACGACCCGGTCGAACCACCAGAGCGCGTTCGCCACCCGCCCGCCGATCACCATGAACAGGAGGTGGTTGAGGTCGTCGAACCACCACTTGTTGAGCGATGCCCGGTACAGGAAGCGGGTGGCACCGGACGAGTCGGTGATCGCCTCCACGGTCTGGCGGCGCCCGCCGCGGCGGAAGAACCCGAACAGCCAGATGCCGATGACCAGCCCGATGCTCGCGACGGCGACGCTCGCGATGATCAGCGCCCCGTCGATGCCGAACAGCGCGAACGGCTCCGCGCTCCTCCCGAGCGTCTCCTCCGCGCCGGCGAAGACCGGGTGGAGCCAGCTGGTGATCAGCGAGGCCCCGAACGGCAGCCCCAGCCAGAGGCCCAGCAGCATCGAGGGGATCGCCAGCAGGACCAGCGGCAGCGTCATCGTCCAGGTGGATTCGTGGACCTTCGGCTCCACGGCCGGGTCGACGTGGCTCGGGCCGTAGAAGGTCTTGCCCATCAGGCGCCACATGTAGAAGGCGGTCATGCCGGCCACCACGATGCCGATCGCCCAGACCCAGCCGAAGTTGAGCTTGAACGCTTCGCCCAGTATCTCGTCCTTGCTGAAGAAGCCGGCGAAGGGCGGGATGCCGGCGATCGCGATCGTGCCGACCAGCATCGTCGCGTGGGTGATCGGGATCTTCCGCCACAGGGCGCCCATCCGGTTCATGTCCTGCTCGTCGTGGACCGCGTGGATCACGGAGCCGGAGCCCAGGAACAGGAGGCCCTTGAAGAAGCCGTGCGCCATCAGGTGGAAGATCGCGGCCACGTAGGCCCCCACTCCGAGCGCCGCGAACATGTAGCCGAGCTGGCTCAGCGTCGAGTAGGCCAGGACGCGCTTGATGTCCGTCTGAGTGAACGCGATCGAGGCGGCCAGGATCGCGGTGAAGATGCCGATCGCGGCCACGACGACCATCGCCTCCGGCACGTGGCTGAAGATCGGGTTGGTCCGCGCGACTAGGTAGACGCCCGCGTTCACCATCGTCGCCGCGTGGATCAGGGCCGACACCGGCGTCGGGCCCTCCATCGCGTCCGGCAGCCAGACGTGGAGCGGGAACTGGGCGCTCTTGCCGACCGCGCCGCAGAAGACGAGCAGCGCGATCGCGAGGATCGTCCCGTGGTCCAGGGTGGCGATCCGGTCGAACGCGTCGCGCATGTTGAGCGTCCCGGTGGAGACCCAGATGAGCATGATCCCGAGCGCGAAGCCGACGTCACCGACGCGGGTCACGATGAAGGCCTTCTTGGCGGCCAGGGCAGCCGAACGCCGGGGGTACCAGAAGCCGATCAGCAGGTAGCTGCACAGCCCAACGAGCTCCCAGCCCGCGAAGACCGTCAGGAAGTTATCGGCGAGGACCAGCAACAGCATGCTGAACATGAAGAGGTTCAGGTAGGCGAAGAAGCGCCAGCGGCCGGGATCGTGGGCCATGTACCCGACCGAGTACAGGTGGACCAGCAACCCGATGGTCGTCACCACGATCAGGAGGCAGGCTGTCAGCTGGTCCACGAAGAACCCCACGTCCACGGTGAAGGTTCCCGCCCCGATCCAGCGCCAGAGCGTGATCCCCGCGCCGTGCTCGCCGAAGCCGCCGGTCAGCGCCTGGTAGACGACGGCCATGCTCAGCAGCCAGGTCGCGAACACGCCCACCAACGGCAGGACGAACGCCGGCCGCCCGAGCCGGCGACCGAAGAACGCCGTGAGCACGAAGCCGGCCAGCGGGATCGCCGGGATCAGCGGGACCAGGCTGACCAGGCTGTCGGGCGTGGCAGCGCTCGCCGCGGTGGCGACGAAGACCGGCGTGACACCCGGAAGGAGGGCTTGAAACACGGGGGCGGCTCGGCTCCTGCGGCTACTGGCGCATGCTGTCGTACTCGTCGACGAGCGGCGTCCGACGATTCCGGTAGATGGCCATGACGATCGCGAGGCCCACGGTCGCCTCCGCCGCGGCCACGGCCATCACCATCAGGGCGATCACCGACGCCGTCCCGTTCAGGGCCGGCAGGAACGCCCCGAACGCGACGATCGTGAGGTTCACGGCGTTGAGCATCAGCTCGATCGACATGAGCATGCTGATCGCGTTCCGTCGGGCGAGGAAGCCGAAGCTCCCGATCGCGAACAGGATCCCCGAGACGACGAGGTAGGCGTCCAGGCTCTGGCTCACGCGTCCCGCCCATCGCGCTTGGCCAGAAAGATGCCCCCGATCACCGCCATCAGGAGGAGGACGCTGACCACCTCGAACGGGAGGATGTACGAGTTGAACAGCAGGCGGGCCAGCGCGTCGGTGCCGGTCGCGATCCGCTTCGTCACCGCACCCCAGTCCGTGGCGGTCGCGGTGAGCCCGATCAGAACGGCCAGCACGATCGCGGCGATCGCGGCCGGCAGTGCCTGGGCCTGGAAGACGAGCCGGACCGGGGCGTTCTTCGCCTGGGTCAGCATGACCGCGAACAGGATGAGGACAGCGATCGCGCCGATGTAGACGAGCACCTGGGCGGCGGCCACGAGCGGCGCGCCCAGCATGACGTAGATCCCGGCCAGCGCGCCGAAGGCGACGATCATCGCCAGCCCGCACCGGATGATGTCGCGGAGCATGACGACGAGGAGCGCGGAGCCGAGCATCACGGCCGCCAGGACCAGGAAGAGCACGTCGCCCCAGCTGATCCCGAGGACCGGGATGGTATCCGGTATCGGCACCTGTTCCTTCCCTCCGCCGTGTGCTGCGCGTCGCCGGTTCGGGCGTCTCCCGCCCGCGAGGGCGCTGGGTCTACCTGATCTGCGCGTGCCCGGCGGCGCCGCCGCCGGCCGGGCCGTGCCCATTGTGGCCGTTCAGGGGGTCGCTGGCGTGACCCGTGCCGTTCCCGCCCGGGCCGCGAACGAGCGAGGCCGGGAGCACCGGGAGTTGCCGCGGGCCCACGTCCCGACCGGATGCGATCGCCCGCTCCAGCCAGTCGCGCTCCCGGTGCACGTACGTCATCTCCGTCTCGCGGTCCACCGCGGCGATCGCGATGAGGTCGATCATCGGTTCCTCGCGGCTCACGTGGGCCAGCTCGAAGTCCGGCCCGCAGCGGAGCGCGTCATACGGGCAGGCATCCACGCAGATCCCGCAGAGGATGCAGCGGCTCTCGTCGACCTCGTACTTCTCGAGGATCCGCGGCTTCGGCATCAGGGCGCCGGTCGGGCAGGTCTCCGCGCAGCGCCCGCACGAGACGCACGGCGTGTCGTTGAGGCTCATGTCCAGCGGCGTGGTCACCAGCGTGTCGAAGCCGATCCGCATGAAGTCGTAGCAGGCCGCCCCAACCACCTCCGAGCAGACCTGGGCGCAGCGGCCGCAGTCGATGCAGCGCGACGGCTCGCGCAGGATGAAGGCGTGGCTATCGTCGCGGATGTAGTCGTGGTTGGTGCCGGTGAACCGGTTCTCGGTCACGCTCCGGAAGCCGGCCCCCCGGTTGTTCTGCGGCTCCAGGGTCTTGAGCGTCGTCCCGTACTCGATCCCGAGACGGCGCAGGTCGCAGAAGCCGATCGCCTCGCAGGTGCACTGGAGGCAGCGGGTGGACTCGGCCACGGCCTCGCTCGGCGTGTACGGGATCTCGTACTCGATGTAGCTCGTGCGCCGCTCC
>JBBQLI010000121.1:0-5406 GCA_038327765.1 Candidatus Limnocylindrales bacterium
GATCGACGTCTTCGATGGGCGGACCGGTGCGGTCCTCGCGCAGTGGGACGCGGATGCCGACTTCACGTCGGTCGCCCTCAGCGCCGATGACCGATTCGTGTATGCGACAGGCGGGGCGAGGCGGGACAGCGCGGGGCAGACGACATCCGACCCGGCGTCATTGACGGTCTATGACCCGACGAACGGCCAGGTGCGGCTCGTCGCGGGCGACCTTGGCGTCAACGACCTGTGGTTCCCGGTGACGCCGCTCCAGTAGGCGCGGCGCGGCGGTCAGTCCCGGATCGGTCGCCGGTACGCCGCGGACCGGGAGTGCACATGGAACCCGATGCCCTCGTACAGGCCGAGAGCCCCCGTGGGACTCTCGGAGTCGACCCCAAGCATCGCGTCGTCCATGCCCGCCTCGCGAAGGTTCACGAGGGCCCGCGCGATGAGTGCCCGGGCCAGGCCGCGCCGCCGCCACTGGCGCCGGACGCTGACCCGCTCGAGCCACCCGCGGCGCACGCCGAGGGCCTCGTTCTCCTCGCCCCAGATCCAGGCCTGGACGATCCCCGCTACCTCGTCCCCGTCCCAGGCGACCGCCCACAGGCCCGTGTCGATCTCGGAGGTCGAGAAAGTCCGTGTGAACGCGTCGTCGCCCTGGGTCATCGCGCCCCAGTGATCGCGAAAGGCCTCGACCTCCGCATCGAAGATGATCCGATGATCGGCCTGCCGGACCGGGCGGACCTCGAGCCCGGCTGGCAGCGCGACCTCGGCGATATCGGCCAGATTCGGCCGCCGCATCAGGAAGAAGTGACGCACGACGGTGAAACCGCTGGCGTCCAGCAGTGCGCGAGCGCCGGTCTCGCCTTCCTCGGCACCCGCGGCGGCCTGGATCGGTCCGTCGCCAGGTTCTGCCGCAGCGCGCTCGCGTGCCCGAACCAGGTTCGCGTCAAGCAGTGTTCGGCCGATCCCGCGCCGGCGCTGGTCGGGATGGATGTTGCCGAAGACCTCGAACATCGGCCGATCTTCGCGCAGGACGCGTTCGGTCGCCGCCCACGCGACGACGGCGCCATCGATCTCCACGATGAGCAGGTCGGTCGCGAGGTCGATCCCTTCGGAGCCACCTAGCTCCAGCCGGAGGTGCTCGGCGGTGGGGATCCACGGGATCCCGTCGGCGAGGTTCGCCAGGCGCATGACCGCGGCGAGCTCCTCGTAGTCGGTCTCGTCGCGAAAGCGGCGGACGCGCAGCCCGTCGATCGCCGGCGCGCCCGGGAGCTCGATGGCGGTCGTGTCGCTGGTGTTCATCGGTCGTCTCCGTACTTTCGTCGCATCTGGTCATTGACGGACTTCTGGATCAGGCGCCACTCCCGGCGATTCGCGGCCGCGGCCCGTGGATCCTCCTTGCGCACCGCATGTGCCACCTCGCGCTCCAGCTTGCGATGGCTCGCGAGGCGGTCCTCGGTCAACGTTCCGTCGTCAAGGGCGACGCGGACCGCGCAGCCGGGCTCGCCGGAATGCGCACAATCGCTGAACCGGCAGTGAGTGGCGATCTCGATGATGTCGTCGAACGCGGCATCGAGCCCCTCGTCGGCACCGACCACCTCCAGGGAGCGGATCCCGGGCGTATCGATCAGCAGCGCACCACCGGGAAGCGCGAAGAGTTCTCGATGGGTCGTCGTGTGGCGGCCGCGCGAATCGTCACCGCGGACTTCGCCGGTCGCCTGGCGTGCCTCGCCGAGGAGGGCATTCACGAGGGTCGACTTCCCGACACCGGACGAGCCGAGCACGACGCTCGTGCTCCCGGGCTTGAGGTACGCCGCGAGGTCGGCCAGATGGTCACCGGTCAGCGCCGAGAGCGTGACGATCGGCACGCCCGGTGCGACCGCCTCGATGGCGACGGTCCGCCCGATGACGTCGCGACCGACGTCCGCCTTGTTCAGGACGATGACCGGCATGACCCTGCTGGACCACGCGACCGCCAGGTAGCGCTCCAGGCGACGCAGGTTGAAGTCGCCATCCAGGCCCGCCACGAGGAACGCGATATCGACATTGGCCGCGATGACCTGCTGGTCGACGAGATTGGCGGCCGAGCGGCGGCTCGCATCAGCGGCATTGCGCGTGAACGCAGAACGACGGGGCAGGACCATCGCAATGACGGCCGGGTCCTCGGCCGACGCGTTGGGTGTCGGCGGATCTAGCGCGACCCAGTCGCCGACCGCCGGATAGTCCGACGGCGCGAGCGCCTCGAACCGAAAGCGGCCGGAGACCGTGGCCGTCCGGTCGTGCCCGTCCGCCTCACGGACGATCGAGGTCTCTTTGTGCACGGCGATGACCCGGGCGGGCCGACGACCATCGGCCGCGAACGGCGCGAAGGCGGCGTCCCACCCGGCATCCCAGCCGAGCGCGACCGGGGCGTCATCCGTCGGGCGGACGTCCGTCATCGGTCAGCCCACCCGCTTCAGCTTGCCCGTGCGCTTGGCGTAGCGCTCGCCGCGGCCGAAGGCCCACAGGCCGAACGGGATGAGCACGATGCCCATCACGATCAGCGGCCAGACATCGCCCAGGAGCGCCGTCACCGGCGTCCCCTTGACCAGTCCCGCGCGCACCCCTTCGAGCACGTACGTGGCGGGCGACAGGTGCGAGAGGACCTGCATCCAGCCAGGCAGGATGTCGATCGAGTAATAGACGCCGCTGACGAGCAGCAGGCACGACTGGAGCACGAACGCCATCTGCGCCCCGCGTTCCACGTAGAGGAGCGGCAGGATGGCCGCGATCATCCCGATCCCCACGAAGCTGAACGAGCCGAGCGCCATGAAGGTCAGGGCGGTCAGCGGGTTCGCGCGACCGAGGTCGAGCTGCGGGAAGAACAGGACCAGCACGATGAAGATGACCGCCGTGTGGAGCAGCCCGTAGACCATGGCATAGGCCACCTGGCCAAGGAGCTGGGCCCAGCGCCGGACCGGCGCCATCATCGTGTACTCGAGGGTGCCTTCCCAGCGTTCGACGGAGATCGTCTCGGCGATCCAGCTGAACACGACCGACAGGTAGTTCCAGAAGATCGCCCCGACCATCAGCGTCAGCAGCAGCGTGGGACTGCCCTGGTCGGCACCGATGAGCGAGATCGAGAGCGCGCCCGCGACGGAATAGACCAGGAACGCGAGTTCCCAGCCCCAATACCGGCGGGTCAGGTTGAAGTTCCGCTCGATGAAGGCATAGGAGGCCTTCAGCTCATGGGCGACGACGGTCACGGGTCTGATCTCCTGGCGGGAGAGCTGGTCCGGTCCTCAGCGGGACCGAACCAGCTCGAGCGATGGCTCCGCCGCGATCCGGGCGCCGATCGAAACGATCCTGCGACCCAGCGCACGGCGGATGGGGGACGACGGGCCGACCGACCGCGCACGCGCGGCAGCATCGATCCGACGGGACTGGACATCACGCGCGAGCGCGTAGGCCAGCCATGGCTGCATCTGCATTGTTCTCACCTCCTTTCGTCAGTCATTCGTCGGTCTCGTCCTCGGCGACGTCGTCGTCCAGGGATCGACCGGTGTAGGTCATGAACACGTCCTCGAGGGTCGCCGGGCGACCCAGCTGGGTCGCCACGAGGGCCCGCAGGCCGGCGGGGGTGTCCTCGGCGACGACGCGGCCGCCGGCGAGGACCGTGATGTGGCGGCAGAGGCGTTCTGCCTCGGCCAGGTCGTGGGTGGTCAGGACGATCGTGGCGTCGTGGGTCTCGCGCAGTTCCTCGATGAAGGTCTGGACCTCCAGCTTCGAGCGCGGATCGAGGCCGGTGGTCGGTTCGTCGAGGAGCAGGAGCGTCGGGCTGGTCAGCAGCGCCCGCGCGATCGCGACCTTCTGCTGCATCCCTCGACTCATCTGCTCGATCGGCCGGTCGACCCGCTTGGCGCCGACACCAAGGCGTCCGAGGATGGCCAGTGCGTCGCGCCGCGCGGTCGAGGCGTCGATGCCGTAAAGCCGCGCGGCGAACGTCAGGTTTTCCATCGGGCTGAGCTTCTTGAAGAAGGCCGCATCCACGCTGACCCGGTTGATCAGCCGCTTGACGGCCATCTCGTCACGCTCGATGTCGTGGCCGAACACTTCCACGCGCCCCTCATCAAGGGTCAGCAGGCCCGAGATGAGCCGGATGAGCGTGGACTTGCCCGACCCGTTCGCACCCAGGATGCCGTGGATGTCGCCGCGCTCCAGCCGGAGCGAGACGTTGGCGATGGCCACGACGGGCGCCTTCCCGCGGCCGATGACGAAGCGCTTGGTCACGCCCTCCATGAGAAGAGCGGGAACCTCGCCGGCGACGGCATCGATCGCTGGTCGGACGACCGGACGGTCGGTCTTCAGTTGTTCGATCAGGGTGGCGGTCACGATGGACTCCAGGTGCTGAGAGGGGCTGGACATGGAACGAGCCGTGGGCCTCGTCCGACGATCGTCGGGGGCCTCGCGGCTCGTGATGTCGTTCCTGGATCCTGCATGGAACGCAAGGATGGGCATCAAAAAAGCCGGGGGCCCGATCTGGCCCACGGCTCGGGTTCTGTCCGGAAGGCGGTCCTGCCGCCTGCTGGCTAGCTCGAGATGGGCACAGATCTGCCGCGATCACTCACGCCGTTGGGCGCGAGCATGCGTCGGATCTCCGTGTGATTCATCATTCGGAGCCGCCTCCGTCGAGCTTGGTGCGATGGGCGACCTGCCACATCGGTCGGGAGTCTATGCGCGCCGGGGGCGCGATGTCAACCCAGAAGGACGACGACGTCCCGCTCGCGGGCGATGACGTTGGGGAGCCTGCGGAAGCCCGGTTCAGTCGGGCGGGGCCGGCGGGTTCGATGGTGTGGGGGTCAGAGGCTGCGTCGGAGTCGGATCCGGTGTCGGATCAGGAGTCGGCGTCGGGACGGGCGTCGCGACCGGTGTGGGCGCCGGAGTCGGGACCGCGGTCGGTGCCGGGGTCGCGGTCGGTGCGGCCGTTGCGCTGGGTTTCGGCGTCGATGTGCCATCGCCGCCGTGCTTGGCCGTGGGCTTTGGCGTCGGGCCGGCGTGGACCGTCGTGCCGGGCTTCTCGGAAGCCGCGGGGGTCGCGGATGCGCCTCCGACGGCGTCGAGCCCGCTCGGAGCGGCGGAAGCGCCGAAAGAGCCGGTCGGGCCGGCGGTCGGTGTGCCGGCGCCAGGGGCGGCGTCGCCCGTCGGAGCGAGTGATGGTCCACCGAAATGGCCGAACGCGGCGAGCGACAGGCCGGTCACCCCGAAGAGCGCGACCAGGACCACGAGGAACCCAACCAGGCTGGTGGCGCGCCGGCGACCTGTCGCGCGATCCGCGCCGGAGGCCGTGCTACCCGGCTGGGCTGCGGCGATCGCCGCGGGGCGAGCATCGGGTCCACTGCGGGTGTCGTCCCAGCCGGCGTCGATGGCCGCTGTCCACGGTCGGAC
>JBBQLI010000122.1:0-5363 GCA_038327765.1 Candidatus Limnocylindrales bacterium
ATGGTCACTGGTGACAACGCAGCCGTCGCGGACATCATCGGGTCGGCCATCGGGGTCGACGCCGTGCTGGCCGACCGCGTCCCCACCGAGAAGGTGGATGCCATCCATGCCGAACGCTCCGATGTCTCGGGCCCCGTGGTGATGGTCGGTGACGGCCTCAACGACGCACCTGCGCTGGCGCTGGCGGATGTCGGCGTCGCGATGGGGGCACGTGGTGCGAGCGCCTCATCCGAGGCCGCCGACATCGTGATCACGGTCGACCGGCTCGACCGCCTGACCGAGGCGGTCCAGATCGCCCGCCGGGCGCGCTCCATCGCGATCCAGAGCGTGGTCATCGGGATGGGCCTGTCGATCGTCGCGATGGGGGCCGCGGCACTGGGCTTCCTGCCCGTGGTGGCCGGTGCGATCCTCCAGGAGGGGATCGACGTGGTGGTCATCCTCAACGCACTGCGCGCCCTGCGCGGCGGCGTGGAGGTCCCCGTGCGCATCCCCGGCTGGACCGAGACCAGCGCGCGCCTGCGCGCTGAACACATCGAACTCGAGCCGTCGATCGCCCGGATCAGAGCCACGGCCGACCGACTGGACGGCCTGACCGCTGCCGCCGCCGCGACAGCGCTCGAAGAGGTCCATGCGTTCGTGGCCGATCATCTTCTGCCGCATGAGGAACTGGAGGACCGGACGATCTACCCGATGCTCGCCGCGGCGATGGGCTCGGATGACGCGACGGCCTCGATGCACCGGACCCACCAGGAGATCTTCCGGCTGGCACGGTTGCTCGACCGCCTGGTCCGTGACCTGCCGGCCGATGGTCCGAGCGCCGACGACCGGACGGACCTGCAGCGCGTCCTGTACGGCCTCGAGGCGATCCTGCGTCTGCATCAGGCCCAGGAAGAGGACCTCTACCTGGCCATCGGCGACAGCGATGCTCCACCGCCACGCGTCGCGACGGCCGCAGGACCGGTCCACTCCTGACGTGATCCGTTGACCCGTCGGTGACCGCTCTGTTACCGTAACCACGCTGTTACGGACACCCACCGAGGAGGCTCATCCATGGCGACAGGCACGGGCACGAAGGACGATCCCTGGGTCTTGCAGACCCCTCCCGGGACATCTGGCTACCAGATGTGGCGCGACGACGCGGCGAGCCCGCCGGTGATCGTCTGCCAGGTCGGCGGCACGCAGCTGAAGTACGACGCACGGGCGATCGACGACTTGCACACCATGCTCGTGGCGGCGGGCGACTGGGTCGCGCTTGGCGGCGCCGACGAGCAGAAGCCCGCGGCGGACGGCACGGTCGAGGCGTGGGGCCGCTCTGACAGCAATCCCGTCGGGGGCTGGTATGGCCTGAAGAAGGGTCTGCGCGGTCGGTTCGGCGTCTACATGCCGCCGCTGCTCGAGGCGCTCGGACTCGCGGAGGTCACCCACGACGCCAAGAACAACAGGATGCGCGCGATCCGATGACGAGACGGCACGCGGACCAGCCTGCCTGATCGATGCTGCGACCCGTCTCGGCCCGGCCCAGACCCGCGGGTGACCCGTTCGACGCGCTGGGTGACCCGAACCGGCGCGCCATCATCGAGTTGCTCGGTGACGGCGAGCGATCGGTCCAGGAGATCGCCGACGTCCTCCCCATCAGCCGGCCGGCGGTCTCGCGCCACCTGCGCCTCCTCAAGCAGGCTGGTCTCGTGACGGAACGACCGGTCGGCACGCGTCGGATCTACCAGCTCCATGACCAGGGCGTGGAGGCGGTCCGCGCCTACGTGGAGCGGGTCTGGGGCGAGGCGGCTGCGCGGTACCGGCTGCTCGCCGACAACACGTCCGTCGAACGGCACGATCGGTGACCGGCCTGCCCGGGATCGAGCCGATCCACGTCACGTTCGATGTCGACTGCCCGGTCGATCTCGCGTTCGACGTGTGGACCGCCCGGATCGACGCCTGGTGGCCGAGCGATCACAGCGTCTCGGCCGACCCGGAGCTCCGCGTCGTCCTCGAACCGCATCGCGGCGGCCGCATCTTCGAGCGCACATCGGGCGGTGTCGAGCACGACTGGGGCGAGGTCACGATCTGGGAGCCACCCACCCGCCTCGGATACACGTGGCATCTCAACCGCGACCGCAGCGATGCGACCGATGTCGAGGTCACGTTCGTGCCGCGCGACGAGCGGACCACCACGGTCCAGATCGAGCATCGCAGCTGGGAACGACTCGGGACCGCCGGTCCCGGATGGCGCGATCGCAACCGCGGCGGCTGGGCCACGCTATTGCCGCACTACGTCGCGGCCGCCGCCGCAGCGGCCGGTGCATCCGACCGCTAGGAGCTCGCTGGCCGGGGCCTGGCCGGTCCGCTCCCTGCCCCGGTCCGATCGATGGCCGCCGCGATCTGACCCAGGTCGTCGTCGTCCAGCTGGAGGTGGCTGCCGGCGATCCAGCCATCCACCTGGTCGGGGCGTCGCGCACCCACGATCGCGCCGGTGACCCCGGGCCAGCTCAGGGCCCAGCCGATCGCGATGGCCGACACCGTCGTTGCATGACGCTCCGCGATGGCCCGCAGGGAATCGCGCAGGGCGATGTTGCGGCCAAGCTCGGGTTCCTGGAAATAGGCAGCCTCGCGCCGCCAGTCGGTGCCGGCCATGGCGTTCACGCGCTCGCGTGAGAACGCGTCGGTCAGGATCCCCGATTGCATCGGGCTGTAGACGATCACGCCCGTGTCGTGCTGGCGGGCCCACGGGAGGAGTTCCGACGCGCTGTCGCGCCGGATCATCGAGAACGGCGGCTGGAGCGAGTCGACGTGATGGAGCGCCTCGGCACGATCGAGCAGCGGCACCGTGAAATTGCAGACGCCCGCATAGCGGACCTTGCCCTGGTCCACGAGGCGCTGCATCGCTCCCCACGACTCCTCGATGGGCGTGTCGCCCTCGTCTGGCCAGTGGAACTGGTAGAGATCGATGCGGTCGACCCCGAGGCGCTCGAGGGATCGCTCGATCTCCTCGCGGATCTGTTCGGGTCGCAGGGTGCGCACGGTCGGCGCGAACCGCTCGCCGCCCACGCTGGTGACCCCGCATTTCGTGAACACGAACGGCCGGTCCGCGACGGGGATGTCACGGATGGCCTGACCGATGATCGTTTCGGAATGGCCCAGGCCGTAGGCCGCCGCCGTGTCGATCCAGTTGATGCCCATGTCGACGGCGTGCCGGATCGTCGCGATGGACTCGGCGTCGTCCTGCGGACCCCAGCCACGGAACCAGTCACCACCGATGGCCCACGCACCGAGTCCGACCGTGGTGATCTCCAGGTCTGTGCTGCCGAGTCGCCGTCGCGGGATGACCACGTTCGTTCCTTTCCGATCCGACCGGATGGTCCGTCACCGCATCAGGCTGCGGCGACCTCGTCGATCGCGGCACGGAACCCGTCCACCATCGTGTCGATCTCCGCGGGCGTGATCACGAATGCGGGACTCACCTGGAGAGCGTGCCCGCGGATCACCCGCGTGGCCACACCGTGACGCAACGCCGCGCTCACGACGCGCTCCGGGAGGCCGGGGTCGGTCGCGAGCAGGTCGGACCGGAAGGCCACGGCACCCGTCAGACCCACCGTGCGGATCTCGCCGACCAACGGCGCGTCGGACAGGCGTCGCAATGCCGCATCCAGGACCGGTTCCAGGTCGGCCACGCGGGCAACGAGCCCCTCGGCCTCCAGGATGTCGAGGTTGGCCATCGCCGCTGCGCAGGCGGCCGCGTGCCCGGAGTACGTGTATCCGTGGCGGAAGACGGCGCCCGGGATCGGGTCATCCCAGAACGGGGCCCGCACGCGCTCCCCGACGAGGACCCCGCCGAGCGGCTGATACCCGGAGGTCACACCCTTCGCGAACGTCACGAGGTCGGCCGCGATGTCGTAGCGCTGCGAACCCCACAGCCGTCCCGTCCGCCCGAAGCCCGTGATCACCTCGTCGGCGATCAGCAGGATGTCGTGCTCGCGGCACAGCCGCTGGACTTCGGCCCAGTACGACGGCTCCGGCGGGATGACGCCGCCGGCACCGATGACGGGCTCCCCGACGAACGCCGCGATCTCATCGGCCCGTCGCTCGAACAGCGCCCCGAGCGACTCCGTGTCGTGCGCGCCGATGTTGACGACCTCATCGATGAAAGCGCCGCCGTAGCCGATCCGCATCGGCGGGATCCCGACGAGGGACGTACCCCAGCCGTGCATCCCGTGATAGCCATGCTCGCGCGACACGATGACCCGCTTGCCGGGCTTGCCCATCAGGTCCCAGTAGCGGCGGACGAGCTTGGCCGCCGTCTCGATGGCGTCGGAGCCGCCTGAGCCCAGGAACACCGCGGCACCCGGGATCGGCGAGAGGGCGGCCAGCCGGTCCGCGAGCGCCACGGTCGGTTCACTGGTGTACGCCCCGAACGACGAATAGGCCGGCAGTCGGACGAGCTGGTCGGCGACGGCGGTGGCGATCTCGCGCCGGCCGTACCCCACGTTGCAGTACCAGAGTGCTGCCGTGGCATCGAGGTAGCGCGTCCCGTCGGTCGCCTCGATCCAGACGCCGTCGCCGCTCCGGATCACCACTTCGGTGTCCTTGACCGTGTGCATATCGGCGAACGGGTGCCAGAACGATGACATCGCGACCTCCAGCGGGGGCGGGGCCCGGACCGGGCCTGCCGGACGCTCCATCTGTGTGTGTTGACCATATCGGAGAACGTCTGAGCGCGATGCGCGACGTCGACGAATCGAACGACCGGCGGGTCCAGGTGGATCCGCCGGTCCGAGCTTCCGGGGTCACGTCCCGGCTGGAAGGGTGAGCCGGAACGCTATCCGAGCAGGTAGTGGAGCGCTGGTCGATGGGTCACGATCTCGGTCTTCTCGATCATCGCGTCCACACCGTAGGCGAGGCCTGCATGCGCGTAGGCGACGTACAGCGCCAGGGCGGTGTAGAGGACGGTCTCATTGACCGGTCCGAACGCGAAGTCCCAGGCCGCGATGGTGATGAAGCCCATCAGCAGCGCGCCAGCGACACCGGCGAAGCGGGTCGCGAAGCCGAGGATGAGCGCGATCCCGACCGCGAGCTCACCGGCGACGACCAGGAAGTTGATGACGCTGATGAGCCCGGGGTTGCCCGCAAGGGAGACCCACAGGTCGTGCGTCGGGTTGACGATGGTCTTGGCGTCGACGCCCGGCAGCGTGCCGCCGGTGCCGAACTGCAGGAAGCCTGCCGCGCTGAACGGCTTGCCCGAGGCGGTGAAGTCAAAGACCTTCTCGAGCCCGGCATACAGGAAGCCAGCTCCGAGAAGGATCCGCATCGTTGCGAGGCCCTTGCCCTTGTCCATGATCCGTTCCTTCCGCTTGAGCCCGGTGCGCCGG
>JBBQLI010000123.1:0-5281 GCA_038327765.1 Candidatus Limnocylindrales bacterium
TGCTGCGGTCCGCTTCGTGACCGCAGCACCGATCCTCGCCGGGCATCACGTCGAGGTGATCAGCGTGACCCCGGCGACCGATGCGGGCACGTCCCTGCTCATCCCCGGGATCGCCGGTCATGCCCTGATCGCCTCGAATGAGGAGATCGTCGAGGAGCAGGATCGGGCCGAGGGGATCGCCGCCAATGCGTCCCAGAGGCTGCGCGATGCGGGCTACGACGTTCGGGCGACGACCACCGCGGGCGATCCGGCACATGAGATCGTCGAGGCGGCCGGGGCCTACGGGTCGGGCCTGGTCGTCATGGGCAGCCGCGGACATACGGGTCTGACTCGCCTGGTCCTTGGCAGCGTGGCCCGCAATGTGCTGCACCACGCTGCCGCGTCCGTGTTGATCGTCCGCGATCCGAAGCCCGCCGCGGCCCGACCGCCCTTTTGAGCCCTGGGTCAGCCGAGGCCGATGCGTCGAGCCTCGCTGATCAGCCGGTCGCGATGGTCGGGATGGGCGATGGCGATGAGCGCCGCGGCCCGCTCCCGGAGGCTGCGCCCGAACAGCTCCGCGGCGCCCCACTCGGTGACGATCGTCCCGAGGTGGGCGCGCGTGGTCACCACGCCAGCGCCGGGCGCGATGATGGGCGCGATGCGGGAGATGGTCCCGCCGGCCGCCGTCGACGGCAGGGCGATGATGGCGCGGCCCTCCACCGCGAGCGCCGCGCCGCGGACGAAGTCCATCTGGCCGCCGACGCCGCTGTAGATCCGCGAGCCGATCGAATCGGCGACGACCTGGCCCGTCAGGTCCACCTCGATGGCGGAGTTGATGGCCATCATGCGGCTGAACGAGCGGATGACATGCGTGTCGTTGGTGAAGTCGACCGAGCGCATCTCGACCATCGGGTTGTCGTCCACGAAGTCGTACAGCCGCTTCGTGCCCATCACGAAGGCGGCCACGATCTTGCCGCGATTGCGTTCCTTGCGGGTGCCCGTGACCACGCCGGCCTCGACCAGGTCCACCACCGAGTCCGTGAACATCTCGGTATGGACCCCAAGGTCGTGCTTGTCGCGCAGGGCCATCGCGGTGGCCGCCGGGATCGCGCCGATGCCCAGCTGGAGCGTCGCGCCGTCCGGCACCAGCTCGGCCACGTGCTCGCCGATGCGGCGCTCGATATCCCCGATGACGCCCGTGGCATGTTCATAGGGAGGCACGTCCACCTCGACCGCGAAGTCGATCTCGTCGACGTGCACGAAGCTCTCACCGAGGGTTCGCGGCATCGCCCGGTTGAACTGGACGATGACCGTCTTCGCGGCGCGGATGGCAGCATGCATCGCCTCCACCGAGACACCGAGCGAGCAGAACCCGTGGTCGTCTGGCGGGGTCGCATTGACGAGGACCACATCGAGGGGCAGGACGCCGCGATCGAACAGGTCGGGCACATCGGACAGGAAGACGGGCACGTAGTCGGCGCGGCCCTCGTTCACGGCTCGCCGGGCGTTGGCTCCGACGAACAGGGCGCGATGCCGGAAGTGGCCGTCCATCTCGGGTGCGAGATGCGGGCCGGGGCCCTCGGTGTGGAGGTGGATGATGCCGACATCGTGCAGCTCGGAGGCACGGGCGACGAGGGCATCGAGCAGGACCGACGGGGTCGCGGCCGCGCAGTGGAGATAGACCTGCTGGCGGCTGCGGATACCCGCGACGGCCTCGGCCGCAGAGACGATTCGCATCAGGCGATGGTCGACGGGGCGTGCCGTGCCGTCAACACGGGGGTCGGTCGGGCCGCGCCGAATCGACGGTGAGTTCCACGTCGACGAGGCGATCGGGACGGTGGGTGACCGCCACGTAGGCCCGCTCGAAATCGGTCCGGGCGTCGGCAGGACCCGACACGATGATCGTGTCCTGGTCGCCGATGGCGTCCACGGTGCGGACATCGAAGGCCGCTTCGCTCTCCATCGGGAGTCGATCGACCTGCTCGACGGCGTCCTCCCCGTCTGGTCCTTGCTCCACGATGACCGCCCGGTCGTGCTCGATCCAGACCGCCGCTTCGTGGGCTGCTCGTGTCGCTGGTCGCTTCGTCATCTGCGCGCCTCCGTTCCCCCTGAGGATGTCAGACGGTGGCGACGCGAGGCAGGGTCGAGTGGCCGCTTGTGGCAGGCCACACGGCACACGACGCGAGGGACCTACGGAGAGGTCTCGGCGTACAGGTCGACGAAATCCGAGGCCGACAGCACGCCGACGGGTCGGTCTCCGTCATCGACGACGACCAGGCGATGGACATGCCGATCGCGCATGAGTCGCGCCGCTTCGCCCAACGGACTGGTCATCGCGACGGTGATCGCCGGCGCGCTCATCAGCTCGCCGACTCGGAGACCGCTGGCCATGGTGCGGATCAGGCGACCCACGGGATCCTCGTGCACGGCGATGAGATCGGTCTGGCTGATCACGCCGACGATCGAGCCGCGTGCGTCCACGACCGGCAGCCCCGTCACCGAATAGGCCCGGAACAGCCGGGCGGCCTCTTCCACCGGGGCGTCGTCGCCGACGACGACGGGATCGAGGGTCATGACATCCGCCACAAGGCGGGTCGAGCTGTCCATGTGGGTCACCATCATTCGCTCAGTCGGCCCATCGACCGGATCAGGTCGCTGATCGAGAGGACGCCGATGGGCGTCTCGCGATCCGCTGCCGTGACCACGAGACGATGGATGTGCTGCGTTTCCATCAGGCGCGCGGCGTCGCCGACGGCGACATCGGGAGTGACGGTCAGCGCCGGGTGCGTCATCACGTGGCGGACTGCAAGGCCGGGCCAGACGCCCGACAAGGGCTCGGTCGTGCGTGCATGGAGCAGGTCGGTCGTGCTGATGACGCCGACGAGGGCGCCATCCCGATCGACGACCGGCAATCCGCTGACGCGGTAGAAGTCCATGATCGATGCCGCGTCGGCGAGCGGCATGTCGGTCAACGCCACGATCGGATCGCCCGTCATCAGGTCCCCGACCGTGACCGGTTCGCCAAGGGTCCGCATCGTTCCGCCTCCACCTGGGTCTGCAGGGTCGTCGCTCCCTGACAGCGTGGTCCGATGGCTGGGCCGACACGAGGTCCGAACCGCCCGTCCGACAGGCCGATCGGCCTGTCGGACGGGCCACCGAGCCCGGGTCACGGCCGGTGGTCCCGACGGCGGCAGCGGAGCGTGCCGGGTGGCTCCCACGCGAGGGGCCGATGGACCCTGTCTGCGGCATGGCTCCGCGGTGTTGCATGACGGAGAGGAGGCGCACCCATGGCGATGATCATGCCCGAGGACCGGGTCGCTGAGGCGCGGGTCACGATCGAGCACCAGATCGCGATCGAGTCATCGCGCGACCTGCTGGCGCACGCCCTGTACGAGGTGGTCGCCGGGGGCATCGGGTTCGGGCCTCGCGACCTGCCGGCCCTGGCCGATCGCGACTGGCTCCGCGCGGCGATCGCCGGTCCGATCCGCGACGCGACCGATGTCGCGCTCCACATCCTGGCGTGGCGACTGGCCCAGATCATCGACGACGGCCCGGCCGGCCTGATCGACCGCTACGACGCGAGTCACCGCCTGGAGGCGTTCGGCTGGGAATGACGATGCGTCAAGCGCACAGCGTGCGCGCCACCCACGGGCGATCACGAGCGACAAGGGTCATCGATCTGCACACGGAGCGGGTCGCCTCGCCGCCGCGGATCGATCGGCGAGCACGCAGTGCGCCGCCGATCCACCACGACCGACCGCGTCCAGATCTCACGCTCGTGGGGCCGACGCCAGCGGCGGCACAGGGCCCGTCCGTCGCGCGCGCCGTCGGCCGGACGATCGTCCTCGTGGCGCTTGCCGTGCTGGCCATCACCGTGGTGCTCCCGGCCATGCTGGCGCTGGCAGCTGGGACGCTGCGTTAGGCAGGCCGGCGGGACGCTGCGTTAGGCAGGCCGGCGGCGTGATCGGTCGCCTGGTCGCTGCTGGCGCTGCTCGCTGTGTGAGCGCGGTCGCTCCCAAGAGCCCGGCGCCACCGACGCGCCACGACACCGGGCCACTTGGCGCGCGCCTCGGTGACCTCCGGCACGTGCTCGCCCGGGTCGCGCGCGCGACCATCGGGGGGAGGAGGCTCAGCATGATGGAGTCGGTGATGGCCCAGCTCTCCTGGGGCTCGGGCGCGACGCACGACCTGGAGGTCGAGGCTGGGCGCGTGGTCTGTCCACGGCGCGGCAGCCGCGATATCGAAGGCTGCTGGACCTGCCCTGCCTACCGCGGGCTGAGCACGGGGGCGACCGAACGGATCCTGTGCCGACCGGACTTCACGATGATCCCGCTCCGCGTCTGGACGCGGAGACCCTGACGGCGCGGCGGGGGAGGCCGCGACCGTCTCGCGAGCGACCCGTCGGCGGCAGAGCCACGGGTCGCTCGCATAGACGCCTCGATCAGACGCGACCCTTCGGGACGGTATGCCAGTAGGTCTTGTTGAAGACGATCTTGCCGAGGTGCCAGAACTGGTTGGGCTTCGGCGGGCGCGGCGGATGCTGATAGTCGAACTGGAGCAGCGTGCCCTTCCCGTCGCCCACTTCGAAGAAGCACATGACCTTGCCGAGGTAGTCGCCATGCGCGTGGTCGACCTGGCGACCTTCCAGTGCCGCGACGATCCGCTCGGTCACCACCGGCGCCTCGAAGTGGGCGGTCGAGCCCGCTTTCGAGAGGGGCAGATCGGTCGCATCGCCCAGGGCGTAGACGTTCGCACGGCCGCCGACCTGGAGCGTCGCGCGGTCCGTCGGCAGCCAGCCACCGGGTGCCGGAGCCAGACCGGAGTCCATGAGGAACTGCTGGCCCTTGTGCGGTGGCACGAGGATGAGGAGGTCGTACGGGAACTCCTCGCCCTCAAGACTCTGGACCACCTTGCGCTCGGCGTCGATCGTCTCGACGTTGAAGAACGTGTGCAGGCCGATGCCCTTGTGCTCGAGGATCGGCGTCACCATCTCGGAGACGGTCTCGATCGTGAATGCCCGGCCGATCGGTGAGCAGTAGTCGATCGAGGAGCGATCGCGGAGCCCGCGCTCACGAAGTTCGGCCTCGATCAGGAAGGCCACCTCGAGCGGAGCGGGCGGGCACTTGTAGGGCATGCCGGCGATGCCGATGACGATGCGGCCGCCATCGAACCGGTCGAGCGCGGCGCGCAGGTGGGCTGCGGCGTCGGCCGTGTAGAAGTGCTCAGCCTCGGTATCGAAGTGCTCGATCGCTTCCGGCACGATGCGGCAGCCGGTCGCGAGGACCAGGTGCTCGTAGCCGAG
>JBBQLI010000124.1:0-5270 GCA_038327765.1 Candidatus Limnocylindrales bacterium
CCTCCGATCGACGGCCTCGTGGAGTCCGGCCGGCTCATCCTGGAGGTCGAAGCCGCCGCCTCGCACGAGTCGTGGTTCGCCGTGCACCACGGCGAGTACGCACCTGGCATCGCGGCTCTCATCCGGGCCGGACAGACGCGCTCGGCGCCGGACTACCTCGATGCCCAGCGGATCCGTGCCGAATACCGGTCCGCGGCCGAGCCTGTCCTCGCGACGGTCGATGCGCTGGTCTCCCCGGTCGCTCCAGGGACGGCGCCGCTCCGCAGCGAGGGGACGGGCGACTTCAGCCTGTGTGCCCCGTGGAGCTTCATCGGCGTGCCGTCGATCTCCCTGCCGATCGGACTCGATGGCGACGGGCTGCCGCTGGCGGTCCAGCTGACCGGTCCAGGGCCAGACTCGCAGGCGCTGCTCGGGGCTGCCGTCTGGGTGGAGCGGCTCGTGGCATTTGACGAAAAGCCCCGATCGCCGGCGGTCGCGTCCGCCTAGACGCGTGGTGGCGCCGTGCTCTCGCGGACGACGAGTTCCGTGGCGAGCTCGACGCGGGGCTGGGTGGGGACCTCACCACGCGCGATCGTCAGCACGAGTTCGGCAGCTGCGATGGCCATCTGCACCAATGGCTGGCGGACGGTGGTGAGCGGTGGTCCGACCCACTGGGCCACCGGGAGGTCGTCGAAGCCGACCACACTGAGGTCCTCCGGAATGTGGAGCCGTCGTTCGCGCGCGGCCTGATAGACGCCGAGGGCCTGGAGATCGTTGCCTGCGAAGATCGCGGTCGGCGGATCGGCGAGGGCGAGCATGGCGCGCCCGCGTTCGATCCCTTCCTCGACATGGAACCGGCCGTGGACGACGAGGTCCGAGTCGATCGGGACCCCGGCGGCATCCATCGCCGCACGGTAGCCATCGACCCTGGCGCGACTGCACAGGATGTCCTCGGGCCCTCCGATGACGCCGATCCGACGATGGCCGAGTCCCAGCAGATGTCGCGTCGCGGCCAGCCCGCCGCTCCAGTTCGTGGCGCCGACCGATGGCGTGTCATGGAGCGGCTCGCCCGTCGGGTCGACGACCACGAGTGGGATCCCGCGCGTCTTCAGCTGCGAGCGGACGGCGTCGCTCAGATCGGAGAACACGGCGATCACGCCGGTCGGCCGGCGGGCGAGCGCGTTCTCGAGCCACCCGCGCCCCGGTGTCCGGCGGCCCTGCATCTCCGAGAGGACGACCGCGAGTTCGTTCCTGCCGGCGACATGCTCGACGCCGCGCACGATCTCCATCGCCCATTCGCTTTCGAGCTCGTGGAAGATGAGTTCGAGGATCGGCGCCGCGCGAGTCGCTCGATCCGATCGGCGGTACCCGTGCTCGCGGATGGCCGTCTCGACCCGCAGCCGGGTCTCGGCCGACACGTCCGAGCGGCCGTTGATGACCTTCGAGACGGTGGGCACGGACACGCCGGCCTGCTCGGCGATGAAGGCGATCGTGGTCGGCTGGCCGGAACGTCGCGATCTGGTTCCCACGGTCGTGGTCATGATCCCAGTGTATCGAACGGACGGACCGAACGAAAGTTTCGAACCGGGGGTGGCGAGCGCCCTCCGCCTCGTCGAAAGATGGGGATTGACGTCGCGGAACGGGAACACTACATTGGCCCCGCCGAAACTATCGACGAGCGTCTCGCAACTTTCGAACCCGGAGGAGAGCGCGCTGCGAGCCGTCCCCGATATCCGGCGATGATCCCGCGTCGCCTGATCCGCGACCCCGTCTCGCCAGTCGCCTCCTCCCTGGCAGGACGGGGTCGGTCCGGGACCGCCATTTCGCCCGGAGCACGATCGGACGCACGGAGACGTGGACGCATGATCGACCGCAGAGGAGGAGACCCCCATCGCCCACAGGGCCCGCTCGAGTGTCATCGCGCGTCCAGCAGAGGAGGAGGCATGAGCATGGGATCCCGTCGCAGGTTCGCGGTCCTGATCGCGACCGCATCGATCGTCCTTGGAGCCTGTTCGAACGGAACGACGGCGACCGTCGCCCCGCCATCGGCTGCACCGTCAACGGCGGTCGCGCCATCCGTCGCTCCGGCGACGCCGGCGCCGTCGGCATCCGCCGCACCCGTCACCGTCGAGTGGTGGCACATCACCACCGGTGACCCGGGCAAGAGCGTCTTCCAGGGCATCGCCGATGCCTACACGAAGCTCCATCCGAACGTGAAGATCAACATCACGATCCTCGAGAACGAGGCGTTCAAGACGAAGCTCGCGACCTCGCTCCAGTCCGGCCAGGTCCCCGACCTGTTCCAGTCGTGGGGCGGCGGCATCATGGCCGCGCAGGCAGACGCGGGCGTCCTGAAGGACATCACCGCCGACGTCGCCTCGTGGAAGGACACGGTCAACCCGGGCGCCCTGAGCATCTACTCGTACAAGGGCGTCCAGTACGGCATCCCGTGGGACATGGGAATGATCGGCGTCTGGTACAACAAGGCGCTCTTCACGAAGGCCGGGATCTCGGCTCCGCCGACGACGTGGGATGACTTCCTCGCCGACGTTGGCAAGCTCAAGACGGCCGGCATCGTCCCGCTCGCGATCGCGGGCAAGGACATGTGGCCATCCATGCACCTGTGGACCTATCTCGCCCTGCGCATCGGTGGTGGCGACAATCTGTCCAAGATGATCCAGAGCGGCGACTGGAACACCGACGCCTGCACGCAGGCCGGCGAGCAGGTCCTCAAGCTCAACGCCCTCGATCCGTATCAGCCGGGCTTCAAGGGCGCCGACTACAACGCCGAGGCTGCGGCCGTCGGGAACGGCAAGGCTGCGATGGAGGTCATGGGCCAGTGGGCTCCCTCCGTCGAGGCGGACCAGAGCACGAGCAAGAAGGGGATCGCGACCGACCTCGGCTGGTTCCCGTTCCCGTCGGTCACCGGCGGTGCAGGCGCGCCGACCGACGGCGTCGGCGGCGGCAACGGCATCGCGGTCGGCAAGAACGCCTCTCCGGAGGCGCTCGACTTTCTGAAGTTCTTCAGCAGTGTCGAGAACGCGACGAAGATCGACACCAACAACTTCGGCCTTTCGCCGATCGCGGGCACCGATAGCGCCGTCACCGACCCGAACCTCCAGGCGGTCCTGGCAGGTCGCGGCAAGGCGACGTTCATGCAGCTCTATCTCGACCAGGCCACCTCGCCGGCCATGGGTACGGCGATCAACGAGGCGACCATCGGCATCTTCGATGGCGCATCCACCCCGCAGAAGGTCTGTCAGGCGATCACGACCGCAGCGGCCGCCCAGTAGGCGACCCCGCGCAGCGGCGCGACGAGGTGACCCATCATGAGCGGGCCGGCCAGCGGCCGGCCCGCTCGATTCCACGACGCAACTGAGGGAGGCGATGAGCGTCGCCAGCGTTCGACCACGATCCGGGCCGAGACGACCCACCAAGTGGGTGACGATCGGCCTGTTCCTGGTGCCCGCCCTTGCGCTCTATCTCCTCTTCGTGATCCTCCCGATCGTCCAGGCGGCCTACTACAGCCTGTTCAAGTGGAACGGATTGACGCCCCTCACCGAATTCATCGGGCTGAAGAACTACGCGACCGCGCTCGCCAGCGACGCGTTCGCCACCGCCGTCGGCAACAACGTCCTGGTCATCGTGCTGTCGCTGACCATCCAGATCCCATTCTCCCTGGCGCTGGCAGTCCTCCTGAATCGCCGGTTCCCGGGACGCGCGGTCTTCCGGGTGCTCTTCTTCCTGCCGTACGTCCTGTCGGAGGCGATCACCGGGATCGTCTTCACGCTCCTGCTCCAGCCTGGCGCCCTTGTCGACTCCGGCTTGGGCGGAGTCGGGCTCGCCGGGCTGGTCCAGGACTGGCTGGGCGATACCACGATCGTGATGCTGACCGTCTTCGTGATCGTCTCGTGGAAATACTTCGGCTTCCACATGATCCTGTTGCTGGCCGGCCTGCAGGGGATCCCAAGGGAACTCGAGGAGGCAGCGCTCATCGATGGGGCCGGACGCTGGCAGGCATTCCGCTTCGTGACGCTGCCGCTCCTTGGCCCGACTCTGCGGGTCTCCGTCTTCCTCTCGATGATCGGCGCGCTTCAGCTGTTCGACATCGTCTGGGTGATGACCGCGGGCGGGCCGCTCGGTGCGTCGAACACGATGGCCATCGCGATGTTCAAGGCGGGTCTGAAGAACAACCAGATGGGCTATGGCAGCGCCCTGGCCGTCATCCTGTTCCTGTGTGGGCTGGTCCTTGCCCTTGCCTACCAGCGCTTTGTGCTGCGCCGCGATATCGAGGGCGCCGTCACGGCGTACAACGGGTGATGCGATGCGCCTGACGGCACCGTCCCCGGTGACCGCGACCGCGACCGCGACCGGGACCGCGACGACGCTCGATCGTCGGGCGACGCGCTTCGGGCGGCTCACCATCGGCGGTCTCCTCCGCTACGCGATCCTCATCCTCGTGGCTGGCGTGATCCTGATCCCGATCGCGTATGCGGTCCTTGGCGGGTTCAAGTCCAACGGCCAGCTTGCCGGCGATCCGGTATCGATCCTGCCGGACCCGTGGATCTTCTCGAACTACACGGACGTCCTCTTCGGCCGGAACGCCGGCGCGTTCTGGCAGGAGGCCCTCAATAGCCTGGTCATCGCCGTCATCGCGGTGGCTGCCACGGTGGGTCTTGCCTCGCTGGCCGCCTTCGCCTTCGCCCGGATCGCGTTCCGCGGCCGCGAGGCGATCTACACGCTCTTCGTGTTCGGGCTGCTGTTCCCGGTCGCAGTGGCGATCCTGCCGCTCTACATCCTGGTGCGCCAGCTCGGCCTGTCGGGCAACCTGCTTGGCGTGGCGCTGCCGCAGGCGGCGTTCCAGCTGCCGCTGACGATCGTCATCCTGCGACCGTTCTTCCGGAGCATCCCGGCCGAGCTCGAGGACGCGGCCCGGATGGATGGCTGCAGTTCCTTCGGGTTCTTCTGGCGGGTCCTGCTGCCCCTCGTTCGCCCGGCACTTGCCACGGTCAGCGTGCTGGCGATCGTTGCGACCTGGAACGCGTTCCTCCTGCCGCTGATCCTGCTCAACGGTGCGAACCAATGGACGCTGCCGCTCGGGGTCATGAACTTCGCCGGCCAGTACAGCTCCGACCAGGCCCGCACGCTGGCGTTCACCGTGGTTGCGATCATCCCGGCGATCCTGTTCTACATCGTCGCTGAACGGCAACTCGTCGGCGGCCTCACCGCCGGGGCGGTGAAGGGCTGATGGCGACCGCCCGCGTCGACTATCGCGATCCGGCCCTTTCGGT
>JBBQLI010000125.1:0-5255 GCA_038327765.1 Candidatus Limnocylindrales bacterium
GGCGCAGCGTCGGGGCCATCGAGGCTACCAGCCCTACGACCGCAAGGGTCAGGATCCCACCACCCACGACGCTCGGCACGGTGCCGAACAGTCGGGCGGCCACGCCGCTCTCGAAGGCACCCAGCTCGTTCGAAGCGCCGATGAAGACCCAGTTGACCGAGGCCACCCGGCCGCGCAGCCGATCGGGCGAGAGGACGCGCAGGATCGTGTTTCGGATGATCATGCTGATCCCATCCGTGACACCACTGAAGAACAGCGCAACGATCGACAGCAGAAAGCTCGTCGACAGTCCGAAGACGAGCATGCTGACGCCGAAACCGGCCACGCAGATCAGGAGCGTCCGGCCGGCATGGCGCGAGGGTGGCCGTCGGGTGGCGATGAGCATGACCAGCAATGCGCCGACCGACGGCGCGGTCCGCAGCACACCGAGGCCCTCCGGTCCGACGTGCAGGATGTCGGTGGCGTAGATCGGGAGCAGGGCGATGGCCCCGCCGAAGAAGACTGCGAACAGGTCGAGTGCCATCGACCCGATGAGGGCCGGGCTGTGGCGCACGTAGCGGATCCCGCCGAGCAGGCTCTCGACGAATCTCTCACCCTCGACCACTTCGGGCATCGGCTTGGGAGCGATCCGGGCGAGGCAGATGGTGGAGATGGCGAGCAGCGCAGTGATCCCCGCGTAGGTCCCTGCCACCCCGGTGACCGCAACCGCGATGCCGCCGATGGCCGGGCCGAGGATCCCGCCGGTCAAGCTGACGCTGCTCTGGAGCGAAACGCCGTGGGCCGCCTGCGCGCGCGGGATCACCTGGGCCTCGAGGGCCGAGAGGGCGGGCCGCTCAAAGCCGCTGGCGACCCCGGTCGCGAAGATCACGACCAGGATCCCGACCAGGGAGAGCAGCCCGGTTTCGGACAGGACCGCCAGTGCGCCCGCGGCCAGCGTGACCAGGACGCTCATGACCAGCACGATCAGACGGCGATCCACCCGGTCGGCAACGTGACCGCCGAACAGCATCAGCGACAGGGCCGGGATCGCCTCCACCAGTCCCAGCCAGCCCAGCGCCAGCGGGTCGCGGGTCAGGATGTACGTCTGGTACGCGACCACGGTCGCCAGGGCGCTCGTCGCCAGCGCATTGGTCAGCCGCGCCCCGAGGAGCGCCTGGAACTCCGGTTGGCGGAGCAGGGACGGTGCTGGGTCCGCGGTCACCCGGCCGCCCCGGTCCGGCAGCCCTCGTTCCACGTTTCGATCACCGGGCGCTCACGGTCCCAGCCAAGGACCGATACGGTGGCCGTCGACAGCCCGAACATCGCGCCAGACGTTGGTGGCAGGCGCAGCCAACGGGCCGCCAGGATGCGCAGCAGGTGGCCATGCGAGAACAGCAGGACGTCACCGGTGACGTCGGCGGCGAGACAGCGCGCCAGCACCGCGTCGGCCCGCGCCGAGACCTCGGCGATCGTCTCGCCGTCCGGCCATGGCCCGGTCCAGATCGCCCACTCCGGGTAGATCGCTCGGATCTCCGAGGTCAGCTTGCCCTCGAGGGCGCCGTAGTCCCATTCGCGAAGGTCGGGATCGGGTACCGCGGTCTGGCCGAACCCGGCAAGGGCGGCGGTCTCCGTGGCACGGGCCAGTGGGCTCGTCAGGACGAGGGAGAACGGATGCGCCCCGAGGCGCGCGCTCAGCGAGCGTGCCTGCTCGCGGCCGGTCTCGGTCAGAGGGACGTCGGTCAGCCCGGTATGACGGCCCAGGCGCGCCCACTCGGTCTCACCGTGACGCGCGAGCCAGATCTGGCGTTCGGGTGCTGTCGCGGGGGCGTCCGTCACGCCGGCTCGCCGGATCCGAGCGAGACGTCCGGTCGGACGGTGTCAGCGACGGTCGCGCGGAAGAAGTCGCGCGGTTTCCATCCGAAGAACGAGGCCAGGAGGTTCGTCGGCGACTGTCGGATGCGGGTGTTGTAGCGATAGACCTGATCGTTGTAGAGCTCGCGTCGGTCCGCGATGATCCCCTCGAGTCGCTCGATCTCCGCCTGGAGGCTGGCCACATTCTCGGCGGACTTGATGTCCGGGTAGCGCTCGACGGTCGCGAACAGGGTCCGCACCGCCGCGCTCGTCTGCTCCGAGACGGCGGCCTGGGCCGGGACCGGCTGCGTCGGCGCGTAGGCGGCGCGTGCCCGGGTCACCTCGGTGAGGACGCCCTGCTCGAATGCCATGAGCCCGCGGACCGCCGACACGAGCGCCGGCAGCTGGTCGAATCGCTGCTTGAGGGCGACATCGATGTTCGCCCACGCCTTGTCCGTCCGCTGCTGGAGGGCGATCACGGCGTTGTACGCGGAGAAGATCATGAACGCGGCGATCAGCACGACCAGGCCGACCGCGAACAGTGCCGCGTAGGTCGTGGGTGTCATGAGCCCAACCCTCCACCAAGCATGATCGCGAACCCCATGGCCGATGCCACGGCCAGGATCGCACCGAACAGTCCCAGCCGGAACCGGCCCCGTTCCCGATCGACGGCGGCACCCGGCGAACCGTACGCGATGAGCAGCGGCACGTCCGTGGAGGACGCCAGGACGAGGGTCTCGGGCGCGATCTCGAACGTGCGCTCGGCGTGAGCTGCCTCCTCGGCGGTGGCGACCGGGAGTGGCCGCGCATCCGGATCCAGCTCCGGAGCACGGACCGGGCGACCGATGCCGAACCCGGGGATGGCCGCGTTGCCCCAGGCATCCTCCGGCGTGTCCTTGAGAAGGCCGGCAGTCCGTGCCGCGTCGAGGTCGGCGGCGATCTCGGGGTCGCCGCCAAGCGAGACATCGGTCCCGGTCCCCATATCCGAGCCCGTCGGGTCGTCCAGGTCGCCGAACGGCAGCGCGCGTCCGACGATCGTGACGGCGTCGCCAGGTTCGAGTCGGTATTCCTTGTAGACGCGGCGACCGGTCGGCCCGGAGAACAGTGATGCACCCGATCCACCAGAGACCCGGACCCGCAACAGCTCCGCGGCGGCGGTCCGGTCGTCCTCGGCGCCACGGAAGACCTCGCCGACACGGATCGCCAGCCCCATCGGTTCGTCGCCGAGAGTCCCCGTGTGGTCGTCGAAACGGAGCGGTGAATCGATGCGGGCCTCGCGCGGGAAGACGCGGATCGTGCCGCTGCTGTCGCGGACCCGGAACCCGACAGCGCGTTCCTCGCTGAGGCCGCCCTCCATGCCGGAGCGCTCCGAGGTGTCCACGGTCGACTTGTAGTGGACGCAGATCGTGCTCTGGAGCAGGGAGACGAGCGTGACTTCGGCGGCCTCGACGACGCCGCTCACGCGGACCTCACCGGCGGCAAGGGACGTGATGGTGGAGGTGGCCGTGTCGCCGATACGGGTCGCGGTCCCGTAGCCACCCATGCCGCGGGCCAGCATCGCGAGTCCCGCGACCACGCCACCACCCGTGAGCGCGGCGACCGAGGGGATGAACGTGAGATCCATGTCGCCATCGTACGGGACGGGGCGGCCAGTCCATGGCGTGTCGCGACGCGCGCGGATCGGCCAGCGCGAAGAGCCGGACCCACGGCCGTGGCACGTCCATGTGCTAGCCTCGCCGATCGAGTGGGATCCGCCCGTGGTCCCTGGTCCGTGGACAGCCCGAGGGAGACCGCGATGCGCTTGGGAGACTGGCGCGATGCCGCACCCCGCAAGGAATCGATGGGGCCGAAGGTGCTCGGCGTGATCGACGCCGCGCTGGCGATGTTCGGCGCCGAGGCCGATCCCGAATGCTGGACCGTGTGGGGCGACGACCCGGCGATCCGCTACGCGATCCTGGTGCCGGTGCCGTCCGGTCTGATCCAGCTGAACGTGCGGGTCAACGTCCCCGGCGAGGGCCCCCGCGCGTCCGGCAAGCTGATCCGCTGGCACCGCGTCCAATCGGGTGAGCTGACCGTGGAGATCCACGGCGGCCATACCATGGTGAACTTCAACGTCGAGAACGCGGTCATCCACGCCCAGGACGCGGAGGCCCCCGACGTCTCGCTGTTCGCCCGGATCATCTATGACGCCATCGACGGCCGGGGGATCGGCGGGAGCGCGGCCGATGGCCAGGGCACAGTCCCGCTACCCGGCCCGGGTCGCCGCTCGACGCTGGTGCCTCGGCTCCCGGCGCCGCGAGGGACCGAAGACTGATCGCGGCGGTCATCTTCGACATGGACGGCGTCATCGTGGATTCCGAGATCTGGTGGGATGAAGTCCGGATCGCGTACGCGGCCGAGCATGGCCGGACGTGGACCCGCGCCGACCAGGCCGCCGTGATGGGTGCAAATTCGCGCGGCTGGTCCGCGACGATGCGCGATCGCCTGCGGCTGGACCTCTCCACCGACGAGATCGAACGCGCGATCGTCACGGCCGTCGTCGCCCGGTTCGAGCGGCATGGGGCGCCGCGGATCGACGGTGCCGTGGAAGCCGTCCGGCGCATCGCGTCGGGCTGGCGCGTGGCCATCGCGTCGTCCGCGCATCGCGCCGTCATCGACGCCGCGCTCACGGCCACGGGCCTGACCAGCGTCTTCGAGGTCGTCGTCTCCTCCGATGAGGTGGCGCACGGCAAGCCGGCCCCCGATGTCTACCTGGAGGTGGCCCGGCGGATGCAGGTCGACCCGGCCGTCTGTCTCGTTGTGGAGGATTCGCGGAACGGTGTCCTGGCGGGGACGGCTGCCGGCATGACCGTGGTCCACGTCCCGAATGCGAGCGTGCCGCCCGCGCCGGGCACCGCCGAGCTCGCGGATGTCGTCCTGACCAGGCTGGCGGACCTCGACCCACGTCGCATCACGACGCGCGGCAGCGATGCCTTCCGGATCAGGCCCGCGGTCTCGCGGGGGGAGCGTCGTCCGTGAGTCTGACCGCCCGATCGACGGCGCGACCGATCCACTCGCTCCGACAGGCCGTGCGCTACTACGCCTCGCGGCTTGCCGTGGCCGCGATCACGCGGGCATGGCTTCGTCTCCGGGTCGAAGGCCGTGACGCCCTGCCGGACGGTCCGGCGGTCTACTGCTTCAACCACCTGAACTGGTCGGACCCTTTCATCCTCATGGCGGTCCTGCCACTCCGTCCACGACTCTCGTTCTTCGGGCCACGCGAGGAGGACATGGCGGCCGGTGGGCGCAACCGGGTCATGGGCTGGACCGGCGCCGCGATCCCATACAAGCCAGGCAAGAACGACCTCCTCGAGGCGACCCGGCGCGTCGGCGCGCGCCTCGACGCGGGCGGCGTGGTCGCGATCTCCGGGGAGGGCCGCATCCAT
>JBBQLI010000126.1:0-5134 GCA_038327765.1 Candidatus Limnocylindrales bacterium
CGATGCGATCGGCCATACGCCGCTCGTCGAGATCCCGCGCATGAGCCCCAACGCGGACGTCCGGATCTTCGCCAAGCTCGAGATGGTCAACCCCACGGGTTCCGTCAAGGACCGCGTCGCGAAGTACCTCGTCGAGGACCTGGAGCGGCGCCATCTCCTGCGCGCGGACTCGATCATCCTGGAGCCCACCTCGGGCAATACGGGCATCGCGCTGGCGATGATCGGGCGCCGCAAGGGCTACCGTGTTGCGCTGGTCATGCCCGACAACGTCACGAACGAACGGCGCCAGATGGCGGCGCTCTTCGGTGCGGAGGTCATCGACTCGCCCGGCGCACTGGGGTCGAACGGGGCGATCGCGCTGGCCAAGCACCTCGTTTCGAAGGACGAGCGATTCGTCATGCCGTACCAGTACGGGAACCCGGCCAACACCCTCGCCCATTACGAGACGACCGGTCCGGAGATCCTCACCGACTGCCCGGAGATCGACGTATTCGTGGCGGGGCTTGGCACATCGGGCACGCTCATGGGCGTCTCGCGCTACCTGCGCGAGCACAAGCCGGGCGTCCGGGTGGTCGCTGCCGAGCCGCTCCCCGGTGAGCATGTGCAGGGTCTGAGATCGCTGGAGGAAGGCTTCGTCCCGGAGATCTTCGAGCCGGACCTGATCGACGCGAAGTACCTGGTCTCCAACGCAGAGGCCATCGCGGCGCTGCGCGATCTGGTCTTCCGCGAAGGGATCTTCGCCGGACCGTCGTGCGGGGCGGTGCTGGTGGCTGCGGCCCGCGAGGCACTGACGATGGACGGCGGCACGATCGTGGCGCTGCTCCCCGATGGCGGCTGGAAATACCTCTCGGCCGGCACCTTCACGACGGATCTCGCGGACATGGAGGACGCGCTGGAAGGCGGCGTCAACTGGTGGTGAGCTCGCATCCGGGTCCCGTGTCGTCGGTGCTGCCGGCCGCGATCCGCGAGGCGGTCATCGCGCATGCTCGCGCCGCCTACCCGAACGAGGCGTGCGGCCTGATCATCGGCGACGGCGCTGCAGCGGACGGCGGTCGCGCGTTGCGCTTCGAACCCACGGTGAACAAGGCCGCCTCGCCGTATCGGTATGAGATCGATCCGGAGGACCTGCTCCGCCTGACCATCGAAACCGACGACGCGGACGAGGTGTTCTGGGCGATCGTCCATTCACACACGCACACGCCGGCTGTGCCCTCGCCGACCGATGTGGGGCTGGCGTTCTACCCGGACGCGCTGTACATGCTGGTCTCGCTCAGCGATGACGAGACGGATGCGCTGACCGGGGGTCCCGGCGTGCGTGCGTGGCGGATCCTCGACGGCACCGTCCACGAGGTGACGCTGGCGTGAGCCCGCGGATCACGACGGCCGTCGCCGTGGTGCTGGGGGTGCTGGCGGTGGCCGCGGCGACGTGGCTAGGCTCCAGCGCCGGGTTCCTTGACGGACTCGTGCACCCGCCCGCGATCGTGCGGGCCGCGCTGGTCGGCGGGTCCGTGGCGGTCGCGGTCCTGCTGCTGTCGCGCAGCCTCGCCCGCATGGCCGAGGGCACGACCGACGTCCCGGGACTCATCCGCGGGGTGCGCCTCGCGTTCCTCGCGGTCGCGGCCGCAGCGGCTGCTGCCGGCTGGGCCCTCGGTTCGCCCCTGCCGTTGGTGGTGTCCCTGGTCATAGCCGGCATCGACGTCGTCGAGACGTCGTTCCTGTTGATCGTGGCTGGGGCGGTCAACCGCTAACAGGCTCCGGCGGGCTCGTCTGCACCTTCGTGTGCTACTTCGCGCAGGTCAGTCCCTTTGCCGGAGCGGTCAGGTCGGTCAGATAGGTGTTCACGGCCGCCTGGACGCAGGCGCTCACGAAGTAGCCAGTGTGGCCGTCGCCGTTGCGGGTGATCAGCACGCCGGACTGGAGCTGGCCGGCGAGGGCCTTCGCCCACGCGTAGGGTGTGGCCGGGTCGTAGGTCGAGCCGACCACGACGATCGGAGGCGCTCCTAGTGCGGTGGCCGGAGCCGGCTTCCGCTCGGGTGGCACGGACCAGAACGCGCAGGTCAGATCGTTGAAGGCGGCCGCCCGGAAGTGCGGCGCGATCGTCCGGAACGAGTCGTTCATCGCCGTGAAGTCCGAGAGGTCGGTCGAGACGGGGAAGTCCAGGCACGTGTTGGCGAAGTACGCGTCGCTCTGGTTCGAGTAGGCGCCATCCGGTTTGCGACCGCGGAACGGGTCCGAGATGAGCACGAGCAGGCGGCCGTCGCCGGCCTTCGCATAGGCCAGGGCAAGCGCCAGCGACGGCCACGCCGCCCGGTTGTACATGGCCCCGAGGACCGCCGAGAACGCGAGCCCCGGACCCACCCTGCGACGACCTGCGGTGCGCAGGATCGGGATCGCCTTCTTGTCGATCGACGCCATCAGGGCGTCGAAGGCCTGGCGCGTCTTGCCACCCTGGTGGAACGCACATTTCACGCGCTTCGCGCAGTCCGCGATGAAGCGCGACAGCTCCACCTCGAAGGCCTTCGCCTGACCGGTCCGAAGCTGGACCTCGGTGAGTGTCGGGTCGATCGCGCCATCGAGCACCATCGCGCGGATATGGTCGGGGTAGCGGTCGGCATACATCGAGCCGATGAGCGTCCCGTACGAGAAGCCGAGGTAAGTCAGTTTCTCGTCGCGGACCGCGATGCGGATCTGGTCGAGGTCGCGGACGACGGCCTCGGTGGAGAGATACGGCAGCAGCCCGGCGTTGCGTTGTGCGCAGGCAGCCGCATAGGCCTGGGCCTGGTCGACGAGGGCCTTCAGCTCGGCCGGATCGTCCGGCGACGGATCCACGTCGGCCAGCCCATCGAGGTTGTCGATGCAGCGGACAGCGCTGCTGGAGTTGACCCCACGCGGATCGAACCCGACGATATCGAAGCGGGCCCGGATCGCCTTTGGGAACGAGGTGCCGTTGTCGCGCACGAACTCCACGCCCGAGCCGCCCGGACCACCCGGGTTCACCACGAGGGACCCGATCCGAGTCGCCGGGTCCGTGGCCGGGAGACGGATCAGCGACACATCAAGGGTGCCGGCCGTGGGATCGTCGTAGTCGCGCGGCAGACGGAGCGGGGCGCACTGGAACCCGCTCCCGCAGTCCGTCCAGCGTGCCGGGCCTGTCACGAAATCGCTTGGGACGATCGGGGCCGGTGTCGGGCTCGCGGTGGCCGACGGGCTGGGTGCCACGGCCGCCGACGGCGCGGGAGTCCGGTCTGCGAACGGCGAGCAGCCGCCAAGGATCAGCCCCACCAGAAGGATGGCGAGGCCGCGCTGCCGATGAGCGACATGCGTGCGCAGCGTCATGAGAGCGCGAGGATACTCGACGCTGTTGCGGTCGTCGCCGCTGATCATGGGTCTGGAGCCTGGTCAGTGGCGAGCGGCGAGCGCCTCGACGAGCGCGGTCTCCGTCGGCGTCGGCCCGAGCCCATGCCGCGCCCCGACACGGGCCGCCAGCGTCGGTTCGAGATACGTGGCGGCCAGGGTCGACCAGGCGGTCTCGGCGAAGATCTCGCCCGGGGTGCCGTCGAGCATCACCCGGCCCGCGCCCATCACGACGATCCGTGCGAAGGACTCGGCCACGAAACGCATGTCGTGGCTGATCGCGATGACGGTCCGGCCGGTCGCGGCCACGTCCGCCACCACGCGCTGGATGCGGGCCACACCGCGCGCGTCCTGGCCGGTCGTCGGTTCATCGAGCACGATGACCGGGGTCTGCATCGCGAGGACCGAGGCGAGCGAGAGGAGCTTGCGCCGCGAGTAGCCCAGGTCGTAGGGGTTCGAACCCTCGAGCCCGCCCAGCCCGACCGCTTCGAGCGCGGCCGTGGCCGCGGCGCTCGCGTCGGCTGCCGAGCGACCCAGGATCCGCGGACCGAACTCCACCTCGGCTCGCACCTTGGCCGCGAAGATCTGGCGATCCGGGTTCTGGAATACCACGCCGACGGAGGCCGCCAGGGCCGCGACGCGGGCTCCGGCGACATCGACGCCATCGTGCAGGACACGGCCCTCGGTCGGTCGCAGCAGCCCGTTGAGATGGCGGACAAGGGTGGACTTGCCGCTTCCGTTCTGACCGACGATGGCCACGACCCCACCCGCAGGGATGGCCAGATCCACGCCCGTTAGCGCGCGCGTGCCATCCGGGTAGACGAAGCCCACGCCCTCGAGGGTCAGCGCTGTCATGCGAGCACCAGCGCCGGGTCGAGACCGCGGGCCGCGATCGCCCGGGCCAGACGGACGCGCGACGGCGGCTCCACGCCCCACGTCCCAAGACGCTCATCCGCGAGGACCGTTGCCGCCGGCCCGTCATCGACGATCCGGCCGTCATCGATGACCACGATGCGGGTACACAGGTCGTCGAGCAGGTCGGTCTTGTGCTCGGCGATGAGCAGCGCGGTCCCGGTCTTCGCCAGGGATCGCAGCGCCTCGCCCACGAGACGCGTGCCCTCAGGGTCCAGCTGGGCGGTCGGCTCATCGAGGACGAGGTGACGCGGCCGCATAGCGAGCAGGGAGGCGATCACGACGAGCTGGCCCTGCCCGCCGGACAATCGGTGTGGCTCACGATCCGCCAGGTGCTCGATGCCCAGGATGGCGAGGGCCTCGTTGGCCCGTTCGATGGTCTCGCTGGCGCGCAGCCCCAGGTTCATCGGCCCCAGCGCGACCTCCTCGAACACCGTCCCGGTGACCCCGGACAGCTGCGTCGCGCTGTTCTGGAACCCGATGGCGACGCGGGTCGAGAACTCATGCAGCGGTCGGCCGGCCATCGCCTGGCCATCGATCGTGAGACCGCCGCCTGTCAGCGCCCCACCGATACTCCCGGGCGCCAGCCCGGAGGCCACCAGGCACAGCGTCGACTTGCCGGCCTCGTTCGCGCCGACGAGCCCGACGAGCTCACCGTCGGCAAGATCCAGGTCGATGTCATGCAGCACGGGCTTGGCGTAACCCGCGTACCGGTAGCTGACGCCCGACAGTTGCAGCATCGTCGCCCCTAGAGCCGGCCGGTGACGCGCGCCACGATGGCCACGACCAGGGCCAGCAGGAGCAGCCAGCGCACGACGCGCTCCCAGGTCGTGTCGCCCATCGCCCAGAGCAGGTAGCGCCGGCCCGG
>JBBQLI010000127.1:0-5092 GCA_038327765.1 Candidatus Limnocylindrales bacterium
CATCTGGCTCTTCCAGATCGCCCGGAACGTGGTTGCCGAACGTCGTCGTGCGCAACGCCGCCACCCCGAAGCCTCGCTCGAGACGGCTGCCGCGATCGCCGCGCCGCAGGACCTCGAGCGCGAGGTCACCCAGCGCGACGACGCCCGCGCCGCGCTCGGCGCGATCGGGCGATTGCCGGGCGATCGCCGGCGCGCATTGATCTTGCGCTTCGTGGATGAGATGTCGACCGCGGAGATCGCGGGCGTGCTCGGCCGATCCGAGGGCGCCGTCCGGGTGCTCATCCATCGGGCCCTGCGCAGCGTCGCGCGCGACCTCGACGAGCCGCGCCGGTGACCGGTCCGGCTCCACGCGATGGCGTCGAGATCGACGCCCTGATCATCGATCGATATCTCGAATCGCTGCTGGCGGCACGCGCCGCAGGCGCTGACGCCGTGCCCGCGTCGCCCGAGGTGGATCCGGGCCTGCGCGACCTGGCCGACCGTCTGGTGCGGGCATTGCCGCGAATCCATCCGTCGTTCCGGTTCGAGGAGGCGCTCTCGACCCGCCTGACCGCGGTGGCCCTGGCTCGCCCGGGGTCCGCCTCGGAGGATGCCCGGAACGCCCCGGTCATGCTCCCCGGTCGCATCGCGCCGTTCGACCCCTACGACCCGGGACTGATGGCCTACCTCGACGCGCGTCCGCTCGACGAGGACGGCGATCGCGTCCGACCGTTGCTCATCGGTGGCGCGCTGACGTCTGCGGCGCTGTCGCTCGCCGGCGCGGCCTACGTCGCCTGGCGCCTGCGCCGGTCGCCGGTCACGCCGATGGAACGAGCCGCCCGCGCCGTCGCCGGGACGAGGCTCGCCTGATGCCCCTCAAGCTGCCGTCATTCCGCGGCCGGCGCGACGCGTACCCAGCCGACCTGTGGACCAAGTGCCCGTCCTGCGCGACGATGCTGTTCAACAAGCAGCTCGACAAGGCGATGCGCGTCTGCCCCACGTGCGGCCACCACTTCCGCCTGTCCGCGGGCACGCGGCTCGAGCTGCTGGTGGACCAGGACAGCTGGGTCGAACTTGACGCCGGGCTCCAGTCCGTGGACGCGCTCGGGTTCGTGGATCAGAAGACGTACCCGGACCGCCTGGAGGCCGCACAACGGTCCACGGGCCTGCGCGAC
This sequence comes from Candidatus Limnocylindrales bacterium, assembly GCA_038327765.1. Lineage (GTDB taxonomy): Bacteria > Chloroflexota > Limnocylindria > Limnocylindrales > CSP1-4 > SPCO01. Next base: position 1,155 of record JBBQLI010000127.1, read on the forward strand.
GCCGCTGTATGGGGCACGGCCACACTCGACGGGATCGACGTCGCCCTGTGCGTCATGGACTTCGGGTTCATGGGCGGCTCGATGGGGGCCGTCGTCGGCGAGAAGGTCACCCGGGCCGCCGAACACGCCCTGGCCAGTCGCGTGCCCCTGATCATCGTGAGTGCATCAGGTGGCGCCCGGATGCAGGAGGGGACCCTCGCTCTGATGCAGCTGGCCAAGACTCTCGCCGCGATCGAGCGGCTCCGGCCCGCCGGCGTCCCGTTCGTGTCGATCCTGTCCGACCCGACGACCGGCGGTGTCTTCGCGTCGTTCGCGGCCGTCGGCGACGTCAACATCGCGGAGCCCAACGCACTGATCGGGTTCGCCGGCGCACGCGTCTCGGCCGGGACGATCGCGCAGGAGCTGCCACCCGGGTTCCAGCGTGCCGAGTTCCTGTTCAGTCACGGGTTCGTCGACCGGGTGGTCCAGCGTTCGGACCTGCGCGACGAGCTGATCGCGCTGCTGCGCCTGCTGCCGGTCCGCAACGCGAGCCCCGCCGCTGCACCGCCCGAACCTGACCTGCCCGCCTTCCGGCCGCTGTCCTTCCTCTCTACGCTGGCCGAACGGGTGACCGAACTGGCTGGCGGCGATCCCACGTCGGGAAATGACTCCAACGTGCCGAACGGCCATGCGAACGGCACGGGCAACGGCCGGTCGCTGGACGCCCCGACCGACGGCGCGTGGGCGCGGGTCCAGGCCGCCCGCGATCTCAAGCGCCCGCGAACGCTCGACTTCATCGCCGAGATGACCGACGGCTTCGTGGAGCTGCACGGCGACCGCCTGTTCGGTGACGATGCGGCGATGGTGGCGGGGCTCGCCCGCCTGGATGGGCGACCCACGGCGATCATCGGCCAGCAGAAGGGCGCCGACACCGACGAGAACATCCGGCGCAACTTCGGGATGCCGCATCCCGAGGGCTATCGGAAGGCGATGCGGGTCATGGAGCTGGCCGAGCGGTTCGGTCTCCCGGTCGTCACCTTCGTGGACGTCCCGGGTGCCCATCCCGGCCCCGAATCCGAGGAACGCGGCATCGCCGAGGCGATCGCCCGGTCGGTCTCGCTCATGACGCGCCTGCGCACGCCTATCGTCACCGTCATCACGGGCGAGGGCGGCTCGGGTGGCGCGCTGGCCATCGCGGTCGGCGACGTGGTCATCGCCCTCGAGAACGCCGTCTATTCGGTCATCAGCCCGGAAGGCTGCGCTGCGATCCTGTGGCGGACGGCCGACGAGGCTCCTGCGGCCGCGACGGCGATGCGGATGACCGCGGCCGAACAGCACGACCTTGGCGTGATCGACGTCGTGGTCCCTGAGCCGGCCGGCGGTGCCCAGACCGATCCGGCCGAGACCGCGCGCCGTCTTCGGGCGATCATCGTCGAGCGGCTCGCGGCCCTGGGCGCGCTCACCATGGATGCGCTGATCGACCAGCGCTATCGACGCTACCGGGCGCTGGGGACCTACACTGAGGTAGAGCCGTTGCTGGAGGAGGGTCCGTCGGCGGGGCGTGGCCTGGGGGATCGGCTGCGTGACCTGCTGGACCCGGGACGGCGAACCATCGGTGGACCGGTCATGTCGCGCGATCGCGACGAACCGCCCGCCCGCGAGGAGGTGTAGCGCGTGGCCGATCCGCTACAGCCCGATCATCGGCGCACCCGGCGTAGCGCGACCGAGCGCGCGGCCGACCATGCCGCCATCGACCGTCTGGCCACGGAGCTGTTGCCGTCGCTGGTCATCAAGCTCGCCGCGACCGGACTCGGGGAACTGGAAGTCCGCGAGGGGACCTGGCGGGTCCGTCTCCGTCGGCCGGCTGCGGCCGACGCCGCACGTGAGCGCCGCCCTGCCGACCGGCCGACCCGCGGAGCCAGCGGTCACGCCGCGACCACCCATGGGATCCATGCGGGGCTGACCCCGGTGGGTCCCGGCCGCGACGGGCGCAATGGACACGATAGCCACGACGGGAGCGATGGTCGTCGGGTCGTGGCGACGTCACCGGCCGTCGGGATCTACCAGCCCCGCGCGGAAGCGGCCAGTGGCGCCCGGGTGCGGGCCGGCGATCGACTGGGCGGCATCGATGTCCTCGGGGTGATCCAGGAGGTCGTCGCACCGGTGGACGGCATCGTGAGCGGCAGCCTCGTGGAGCCCGGTGATGCTGTCGAGTACGGCCAGGAGCTGGTCGTCATCGAGCTGGCCCTCCCCGCGGCCACGGACGGCTGAGGATGTTCCGCAAGATCCTCATCGCGAACCGCGGCGAGATCGCCCTGCGCATCCTGCGCGCGTGTCGGACCCTCGGCATCGAAGCGGTCGTCGCCTACAGCGAAGCCGATCGCGACTCGCTCCCGGTCCTCCTGGCCGATGAGGCGATCTGCATCGGGCCGGCGGACGCGAAGCGTTCGTACCTGTCGGCACCCACGCTGATCTCGGCCGCGCTCGTCACGGGCTGCGACGCCGTCCACCCTGGCTACGGCTTCCTGTCCGAGGACGAGGGCTTCGCCGAGGTCGTGACAGCGCACGGACTGACCTTCATCGGACCGTCGGCCAACGTGCTCGAACGGTTCGCCAGCAAGGAAGGGACGCGCCGGTTGCTCGGTGCGCATGGGCTCCCCACGATCCCCGGCTCCACCGGCATGCTGCGCGACGAGATGCACGCGCTCGGGGAAGCAGAGCGCATCGGCTATCCGGTCCTCATCAAGCCGTCGGCAGGCGGCGGCGGCAAGGGGATGCGCATGGTGCGCACGCCGCGCGAGCTGGAGGCCGTGCTCAAGGTCTGTCGGTCCGAGGCGAAGGCCGCGTTCGGCGACGATTCGCTCTACCTCGAGAAATGGCTCGACGAGAACCAGCACGTCGAGATCCAGGTGGTCATCGACCGGTACGGTCACGGTGTCCATCTCGGCGACCGCGACTGCTCCGTCCAGCGCCGGCACCAGAAGATCATCGAGGAGAGCCCCACCCAGGTGCTCTCCCCGGCCGCCCGCGCGGACCTCGCGGAGAAGGCGATCCGGGCTGCCGTGGCCGCCGGCTACGAGAATGTCGGCACGCTCGAATTCCTGGTCGACCGCGATGGCAACTTCTACTTCATCGAGATCAACTGCCGGATCCAGGTGGAGCATCCGGTGACCGAGATGGTGACCGGCATCGACCTCGTGGCGACCCAGATCCGGATCGCCGCGGGCGAACCGCTCGGGTTCACCCAGTCGGACGTCACCTTCACGGGTCACGCGATCGAATTCCGCATCAACGCCGAGGATCCCGAGGCCGAGTTCCGGCCCGGCGCCGGCATCGTCGAGCGGTACCACGCCCCGGGCGGACCGGGCGTCCGGATGGATTCGCACCTGTTCACCGGGTATGAGGTCCCGCCGTTCTACGATTCGCTCGTCGGGAAGCTGATCGTGTGGGGCCCCGACCGGGCCACCGCCATCGCCCGCGGGCGCGTGGCACTCGACGAGCTGATCATCGACGGGATGGTCACCAATGTGGCCATCCATCGCGCCCTCCTGAGCAACGAGACGTTCCTCGAGGGCCGGTTCACCACGAACCTGCTCGACCGCGTCGGCGGTGCCGCGATCCTTGCCGCGGCCGCCCGAGCGTGATGCAGACCTGCACGCAGTCCGCTGTTCCGTCCCATCGCCAGCGGCCAGACTGACGCCCATCCTTCCGACCCTGGAGACCTCGTGACCGACGCCACCGTCCATACCGCCCGTGAGATCGAAGCCCTGATCCCGCACCGCTGGCCGTTCCTGCTGGTCGACCGCATCGTCGACTACGACCCTTCCGCGAAGCGCATCGTGGGGATCAAGGGCGTGACCGCCACGGAGTGGTTCTTCCAAGGCCACTTCCCCGGTCTGCCGGTGATGCCGGGCGTCCTCCAGGTGGAAGCCCTGGCCCAGACGATGGCCGTCTATGTC
>JBBQLI010000128.1:0-4974 GCA_038327765.1 Candidatus Limnocylindrales bacterium
AGGCCTGGTCGGGGGCAGGTCCGATCGGTTCGAGGTCGATGGTCCGGACCTGGCGGGTCTTGCCGGTCTCTGTCCGGACGTGCGCCGCGGGGATGACCCCACCGGCGAAGCGTTCGATGACGGCGGCCTCACCGCTGTAGAGACCGCTTCCGATGATGCGGACGCGGCTGCCGACCGCGAGTCCTGGCCGGCCCTGCGCGGCGTTCACATCGATGGTCGCGACCTGCGGTCGTTCGTAGCGCGGCTCGGGTCCGGCGCCTGCGGCCGGGGGCTGACGCGTGGCGGTCTTTGCCACCGGATAGGTCACTTTTCGTTTGCGCACTGGCTCTCCTGCGACGGTGTGTCTGACCCTTGGTCGGGTCGATCTGCGCGCAGCGTCTCACATCCAGGTCAACTGGCGCTCCATCGATGGTCCTGTCAGCGTTGCGGGACCCGTGGGAGGGAGCGACCCGGGGCCGTGGCGCCGTGCATCAGTCCTGGAGTGCGTCCTCGATCCACGCCGCGAGATACCGCGCGAATGACGGCCGAACGAGGACCAGGACATCCAGGTCGGGTTCGGCGGCCAGGCAGATCAGGACCACGTTCGCGCGGGCGAGCATCGTCTGGGCGCAGCTGCCAGGGCCGAAGACGCGCGGATCCAGGTCGATCGAGCAGCCAGACGACACGACCCCTCGGGCGGCGGGGCCACGGAGCGCCAGCATCGTCCGGTTCGCCGAGACATCGACGACGGCGCCTGGAGCGCCCTCGAACGCGCCCCGCAGGTCGGCCTCCAGGTCGGCTTCGGTGCCGGCCGGACCGATGACCAGCCACTCGTCGGGCGCCAGCCACACGACGCGACGGTTCCCGTCGGGCGTCACGGCCGTCGTGTTCGCGACGGTCGGCGGCGCGACACCGATCGCCACTGCGAGCCGGCCCTGCAACGGCGTATCGGCCGCATCGGCGCGCAGGTCGATCTGGGCGAGGAATGGGATCTCGCTCAGTCCAGCGGGCAACGCCACGCCGTCCAGCGGCGAGCGACGGCCCGGGATCGGCGTCGTCGTCATGTCGCGGGCTGCCCGTGCTCATTCAGCTCGCCGTCGCGCCGCCGATTCTCGGGATCGAACACGACCGAACCGGTGACCTCCACCTCGATGGTGCCACCGCCGACCATCGGCGCCAGCAGCCGCTCGCCGATCCGGTCCCGGCCGCCCTTGATCATCGCGAGCGCGAACGTTCTCCCCAGCGCCGCGCTCCGGTAGGACGAGGTGACGTGCCCGAGCATCGGGACCGGGACGCGCGTCAGATCCGCATCCAGCGCCACCAGTTGGGCCCCTTCGGGGAGCAACGCGTCGGGGTCCACGGGGAGCAGCCCCACGAGCTGCTTGCGATCTGGTCGAACGCTGTCGGGGCGTCGCTGCGACCGTCGCCCGATGAAGTCCTTCTTCTTCGACACCAGCCCGTCCATGCCCAGGTCCTGCGGCGTCGTGGTCCCGTCCGTCTCCTGGCCGATGATCGGGTAGCCCTTCTCGGCACGCAGGACGTGCATCGCCTCCGTGCCATAGGGCGTGATGCCGTGTGGCGCGCCAGCCGCCAGCACGGCCTCCCAGAGCGACCGCCCGTACCACGACGGGACGTTGAGCTCGTACGCCAGCTCCCCGGAGAACGAGATGCGGAACACGCGCCCGGCGATGCCCGCGACGACCGCGTCGCGCCAGGTCATGAATGGGAAGCCCTCTGCGGTCACGTCCAGATCCGGCGCAAGGGTCGCCACCACGTCCCGTGCCCGCGGGCCGACCACCGCGACGGTGGCCCAGTGTTCCGTGACGCTCGTCGCGCGGACGCGCAGGTCGGGCCACTCGGTCTGGATCCACTCCTCAAGGTGATCGAGGACGGCCGCGGCGTTGCCAGTGGTCGTGGTCATGTGGAACCGGTCGTCGGCCAGCCGGCTGGTGACCCCGTCATCGAAGACCATCCCGTCAACGCGGCACATGAGCCCGTATCGACACGAGCCCACCTTCAGGGAGGAGAAGGTGTTCGTGTAGACGCGATCGAGGAAGACGCCGGCGTCCGGCCCCTGGATGTCGATCTTGCCAAGGGTCGAGGCATCCATGACACCGACCGCCGAGCGCGTCGCGCTCCCCTCGCGCAGGACCGCGTCATCCATCGACTCCCCTGGCTTCGGGTAGTAGCGCGGCCGCTTCCACTGCCCGACATCCTCGAACACGGCCCCCAGCGCGACGTGCGCGTCGTGGATCGGCGTGACCCGGGTGGGGTCCAGCAGCAGACCGCGATCACGGCCCGCGAGTTGGGCGAAGCTGACCGGGATGAGCGGCGGCCGATAGGTCGGCACACCCACGGCGCCGACCTCCTGTCCGAGCAGCGACGCCGCGATCGCCGATGCCACCACGCCCGAGGTTTTGCCCTGGTCGGCGGCCGTGCCGATCGTCGTGTAGCGCTTCACGTGCTCGATCGACTGGAGCCCTGCGCCCAGGGCGCGGCGCAGATCGGCCGCGGTGGCGTCCCGTTGCAGGTCGACGTAGTGAGTGGACCAGTCATCGCCGGTCAGCGGCGGGACGATCCAGGTCAGCGCCACCATCCCGATCCCCGCGATGACCCCGGCGGCCCTCCCGGTGGCCTCCAGTGCCCGGAACGGTCCGGGCTTGTCCGGCACGAAGGCCTGGAGAGCGTCGTCGAAGCGGAGGGTGCCACGTGCCTGGCTCCACAGGGCGACATTCGGGTTCCAGCCGCCCGACACGAGCAGCAGGTCCGCGGCGACCTCTCGAACCCTCGCCTCGTCCGGCGACCCGGCGGCGTCCAGCGGCGCGATCCGGACCGCGCGGAGTCGGCCGGCGTCGTCGGCGAGCGTATCAACGACCACCTCGCCCCGCCGTGCATCGACGGTCTCGGCCAGCGCGATCCCCGCGGTCGCCAGGTCCGCCGCCACCGGATCCGTGGTGTCGTTGGTGGTGAAGATCACGGCCGTGGTCCCGGGCCGGACCCCGTAGCCCGCGATGTACGACGAAGCCGCGCTGGCCAGCATGATCCCGGGTCGATCGTCGTTGGCGAACACGATCGGCCGTTCTGTGGCACCGGTCGCCATCACGATCCGGGCGGCCCGGATATGCCACAGGCGACCTTCCGTGCGAGGTGTCGGGTGGCGCTGGGCGGCGGTCACGTAGCCGTGGTCGTAGACGCCGAGCGCCGTCGTCGCCGGGAGGCGTTCGATGCCGGCGCCGGAGGGCGGGACGCCAGACCCGCCCGGCGCCCCAACGGACTCGGGTTCCGCATCCAGCAGCAGCACCCGGTCATCCGGGTTCGCGGCGTGCGCTGCGATGGCCGCCGCCGATCCCGATGCCCCGCCACCGATGACCAGTACTTCGACATGGGCGTGCCGGTGGTCGAACCGCCCGGGCGCCACCTCTGCTTCCAACCGACCCCGACCGGCGAGCGGCCACGCGCTGAGCCCGTCGAGCAGCTCCACCTCCGTCGCGCGCAGCATCGATTCGGTCGTGCCGCCCGGCCATTCGACCCCGACCAGCGCGTTCGGCTCCTCTGGTCCGGCGCTGAAGATCCCGCGCGGCCGACCGTCGTAGATGCTCGTGGCGACGACCGTCACGTCATTGGCCAGCAGCGCGGAGGCCAGCGTGTCGCCGACGAAGGCCGGGTAGGCGACGCCATCGAACTCGAAGGTGATCGGCCGGGCCCGGTCGATGCGCGAGCCACCTGTCGCCAGGCGGCTCACCCGAGGAACTCGTAGGTGAACGTGTCGCGCGTCCGGTCGAACCAGCGCCGACAGCCCGCGACGTGGTACCAGCGCTCGCGGAACGGACCCTTCGGGTTGTCGCGCAGGAAGAGGTACGCGACCCATTCCTCGTCGGTCAGCGCGTCCGGATCCGTCGGCGACTCGATGCCGGCCTGGCCGCCGTACTTGAACTCGGTCTCGTCGCGTGGACCGCACCACGGGCAGGGGATCAGCAGCATCAGTGCGCCACCGCGGCCGCGCCGTGCTCGTCGATGAGCGCACCCGTGGTGAATCGTTCGAGCGCGAAGGGACGGTTCAACTCGTGCGGAGCGTCGTTCGCCACAGTGTGCGCCAGCACCCAGCCCGACGCCGGCGTGGCCTTGAAGCCACCGGTGCCCCAGCCGCAGTCCAGGTACAGGCCGCCCACCGGGGTCAGCCCCACGATCGGCGAGGCGTCCGGCGAGACGTCCACGATGCCGGCCCACGTGCGCAGGACGTGCGCCCGCGCGAAGATCGGGAAGAGTTCGAGGGCGGCGCTCATCTGGTGCTCGATCACGTGGAACGAGCCGCGCTGGCCATAGCCGTTCCAGGTGTCCATCCCGGCACCCATCACCAGCTCACCCTTGTGGGCCTGGCTCACGTAGACATGGACCGCATTCGACATCACGACGGTGGGATGGACCGGTTCGAACAGCTCCGAGACCAGCGCCTGGAGCGGATGCGAGGTCAGCGGCAAGCGGATCCCGGCCATCCCCGCGACGACGCTGGCGTGCCCGGCGGCGACGATCGCCACCTTGCCCGTGGCGATCCGGCCGCGTGACGTCTGGACACCGGTGACGCGACCGTTCTCGATGTCGATGGCGGTCACCTCCGCGCCTTCGATCAGGTCGACGCCCAGCCGATCCGCGGCTCGCGCGAACGCCCAGGCGACGTTGTCGTGCTTGGCGATCCCACCTCGTGGCTGGTACGTGGCGCCAAGGACCGGATAGCGGACGTCGGGCGAGATGTCGACGATCGGGCAGAGCCGCTTGACGTCCTCGGCGCTCAGCCATTCGGCATCGACGCCGTTGAGCCGGTTGGCGTGGATCCGCCGCTGGCCCTCGCGGATGTCGCCCAGGTTGTGGGCCAGGTTGACCACCCCGCGCTGGCTGAACAGGAGGTCGTAGTCGAGTTCCTGGGGGAGCGTCTCCCAGAGCTTGAGCGAGTGCTCGTAGATCGCCGCGCTCTCGTCCCACAGGTAGTTCGAACGGATG
>JBBQLI010000129.1:0-4973 GCA_038327765.1 Candidatus Limnocylindrales bacterium
CGAAGGGGGCGTCGCCGGCGCAATGGACGAGCGGTGCCGCGCCGAGCGCCGCCAACGGTTTCACCATGGTCTTGAGGTCGGCGATCGTCCTGGGAACCTCGAGACCCGCACGATCGAGCAGGGCCTTGTTGTAGTACAGGCCGGTGGTCTGGACGCCTCTGCTCATGGCGAGGGGGAAGGCCCTGACACTGGCTTCTCCCAGACCTCCGAACTGGAAGCGCTCGGGCACCCGGGCGAGCACGTCGGTCAACCTGGGATCGGCGCTGAGGTTTGCCAGCAGCCCATCACGAGTCCACGCGCGAACGTGCAATCCATCGATCAGCACCAGCCCTACTGGTTCGCCGGACTCCAGCTCGGCGCGCGCGAGCCGGTCCCACTCCGGGCCGAGGCCCGTGATCGCGCGGATGTCCCACTGGATGTCAGGGTTCAGCGCCTTGAAGTCGTCGTAGACCTTCTTCAGCGCCGGCTCGCTGCTTGGATCGCCGCCCCCAAGCAGGACCGTGATCGGACCGGACAGGCCCGCTGCGACCGGAGCCGCGGTGGTGCCTCGATCTCCAGACGGCCCTGCGCATGCGGCGAGCAGCGGGGCGACGGCGCCACCGCCGACGATGGCGGCACCGAGCCTGAGGACGTCCCGGCGTGCACGCAGGCGCGTCCACGGGCCGTCACTCGGCGGAAGAGCCGGCTCCACTGGGCTGCACCTCGTTGACGATCTGCGTCGTGACTGCGTCGGGCCGGCAGACAGCGAGTATGGTTCGGCCGGTCAGATCCCGCTCACCGAGTCGCGATGGTCCACGCGGATGGCGCCAGCTGGCGCAGGCAATGAGCCGCGACGGACGGCGGTGATCACCCCGGGGACTGCCGTGGCGTTCGTCCGCCGCTCACGCCGCGAAGGCGCCATCGATCTGCTCTTCCTCGCGCCGACGCTGGCGATCCTGGGCTGCTTCCTCGCGTACCCGCTCGTCTACGGCATCGTCCTCAGCCTGCATGACACGAAGGGCTTCGACCTCACGAACTTCGTCGGGCTGGGCAACTACGCCCATGCCATCCTCGGCGACGCCGTCTTCCATCGGGCCCTGCTGAACACGGTCCTCTTCACCGGCGCAGCGGTCGTCTTGCAAACCGGACTCGGATTGTTCCTGGCCGTCCTCGTCGCCGATGTGAAGCGCGGAACGACGTTCTTCCGGTTTGTGTTCTTCGTGCCGTTCGTCCTTGCCTCGGTGGCGGTCGGCGCGGTCTGGAAGTTCCTCTACGCGCCGTACTTCGGGATCGTGCCGACGGTAGGGTCAGCCCTTGGGTTCGACACCCTGACCGTCGCGCCTCTCGCGGACCCGCACACGGCGCTCTGGGCGATCATGGTCGCGTTCCTGTGGCGGTTCGCTGGCTTCAACATGGTCGTCTATCTGGCCGCCATCCAGGGGCTCTCGCCTGAGTATTACGAGTATGCCCGCCTCGAAGGTGCCAGCAGGTTCCAGGCGTTCCGGCATGTCACCTGGCCGCTGCTCTGGCCCGCGACGTTCACGCTTGTCCTGCTGACGACCCTGGGGACCCTGCGGATCTTCGACATGGTCTGGATCATGACCGAAGGTGGTCCCTCGCACGCCACCGAGACCGTCGCCACCGACATCTACCAGACGGCATTCCGATTCCTCCAGGTCGGCTACGCGCAGGCGATGGCGATGATCCTCCTGCTCGTGATCCTTGGGTTCGCCGTCGTGGAGTACCGGTTCCTCGATCGTCGCGCGGAAGCGGTGAGTTCGTGAGCGGCCTGCCTCGTGTTCGGTGGGCGACCGTCTTCCTTGGGGCACTCGCGGTCATCTGGCTGTACCCGGTCGTCTGGACGCTCACGAACGCGGTCAGGTCGAGCGCCGACATCGATCGCGCTCCATGGGACCTGTCCTGGCCACCGGCCATCGGGAACATCGGCGAGGCGTGGAGTCGCGGGCAGCTCGCGGCCGCCCTGGCGAACTCGGCTTCGGTGACCGTGATGACCGTGTTCGCGGTGCTGGCGCTGTCGGTGTGCGGCGCGTATTCGCTCACGCGGCTGCGACCGCCCGGCCGGGCCGTGCTCTTCCTGATCGTCCTGGCGCCCCTGATGATCCCGACCGAGGTGCTGGTCGTCCCGCTCTTCTCGATCTTTCGCACCCTCGGCCTCATCAACAGCTTGCCTGGACTCGCGCTGACCAACGTCGTTGCGAACGTCTCGTTTGCCACCGTCATCCTTGCCGGCTATTTCCGGACGATCCCACGGGAGGTCATCGATGCCGCCCGGGTCGATGGAGCGGGTCGGGTCGACGTCCTGCTCCGGATCGTGATCCCGCTCGGACGGCCGGGGATCGGGGCTGTCGCGGTGCTCGTGTCGGTGTCCACCTGGAATGATTTCGGCGCATCCCTCGTCCTCATCCAGAAGCCGGATGCGTTCACCGTCCAGCTCGCCCTGAGCCGATTCTCGACGTTCTACTCCACGGATCGGGGTCTGACCTTCGCCGGCATGGCGATCGCGATCCTCCCGCCGCTGGTCCTGTTCATCGTGCTGCACCGGAGCTTCATCCAGGGTCTGACCGCAGGCGCGATCCGCCGGTGATGGAAAGGCGCTCGCATCGAGGCTCCTGACCATTGCCCCATAGAGGTCGGTGGACCGCGAAGGTACGGTTCGCTCGCACGAGATCGCCGATGTCGACCGGGTCGCCCTCGGACCGCCTGTGCCAGGCCCATCCTGTGAGCGGCCGATCGGGTCGCGTCGCCCTCCATCACGCGGTGCTCCGCCATGACGACCCCGACGCTCCCGGCAACAGCCCTCGCGACTCGTCCGCTGCGCACCGACGCGCAGGCACTGGAGGCGGAACTCGACCGGATCCTGGAACGCCGGCTCATCCATGCCGTCTACCAGCCCCTGGTCGATCTGGATGCCGGAGGAGTCATCGCCTACGAAGCGCTGGCACGCGGACCCGCCGGGTCCATCCTCGAATCGCCCGTCGCCCTGTTCGAGACGGCCCACATGACCGGCCGCGAGGTCGAGCTGGACTGGGCCTGTCGCCTGGCGGCTGTCCAGGGCGCCATCAAGGCTGCGCTCCCGCCGTCGATCGCACTCTTCATCAACGTCGAACCTGGGTCGCTGGGCAAACCCATCCCGGCCGATATCCGGGCCGACTTCGAGGGGGCCCGCCAGACGTTGCGGATCGTCCTGGAGATCACGGAGCGTGCACTGGCTTCACGGCCCGCGGAGCTCCTGGCCATGATCGAACGCGTCCGGGCGATGGACTGGGCCATCGCGCTCGATGACGTCGGGGCCGAGGATATGTCGGCGGCATTCATGCCATTGCTCCGACCGGACATCATCAAGCTCGATCTCGGCCTGATCCAGGGCCGGTCCACGGCGCGCGTCGCGGCACAGCTGAGCGCTGTCATGGCCGAAGCGGAACGGACCGGGGCTCTCGTGCTGGCGGAGGGTGTCGAGACCGAGCCGCACGAGCTGACGGCACGAGCGCTCGGCGCCACGATCGGTCAGGGCTGGCGATACGGACGGCCCGGTCCCCTGCCCGAACGATTCGAGGAACCGGTCGAGCCGCTGCATTCACTGCGACTGCCCGAGGTGACGCCGAGCCCCACCCCGATCGAGGCGGTCTTTCCCGAGCATCGACCGCGGATCGCCGCCAAGCGCGAATTGCTGCGATTTTCTCGACACCTCGAGCGCTGGGCGGAAGCCGTGCCTGATGGCGCCGTTGTGTTCGCGTGCCTCCAGGACGCCCGATTTCTCACGCCTGCCACGGCCCGCCAATATGCGCGACTGGCCGTTGGCAGCCCGCTGGTCGTGATGTTCGGAGCCGGCCTCTCACCGGAGCCGGTGCCGGGCGTGCGTGGCACGACCCTGGTCGAGGACGATCCGTTGCGCGGACACTGGCACGTGGTGGTCCTCGGGCCGCATTTCGCGGGCGCCCTCGTCGCGCGCGATCTTGGAGATAGGGGTCCGGACCTGGATCGTCGGTTCGAGTACGTGATCACGTTTGATCGCGAAGCGGTGATCAGGGCGGCGCGCTCGTTGATGGTCAGGATCCTGCCGATCGACTGACCTCGTGCACGCGGCACGCAGATCCGCACTTGACCCGGGCTGTAGCCGCGCTCAGAGTCGACGTGACAGGCGGGTCGTCTACCGGAGGGGGCATGGGATCAGCGGATCACGGGCGGAGTCGGCTCCGCCGCGTCGTCGGCTCATGGCACACGATCCGTTGGCCGGCAGCTGTCGGCGTCTGGGTCGTCATCGGCCTGATCGCGCTCAGCGGGCTGGTCAATGCGGCGGATCCCGGTTCACGACATCTGCGCGTGACCCGCGAGGTGAGTGGGACCGTGACCGTCGTGAACCACAGCGCCGCGAAGTTCTGCCTCGACACCGACGTGACGGGAGCGCAGTTCTGCTCCGTCTCCTACCAGCCCCCCGGATCTGCCCCGCTTGTCGTTGGCGAACACGTGATGGGAACGGTCGCGCTGCTCTCGATCGGGCCGTCAATGACGGAAGAAATGTTCATCGTGACGGACCCGTCACTGCTTCCATAGCGTCGACGCGTGGCGGGCTCGCGGCGCGCGCGGGCGGCGGCAAACAGCGAGCGCGGGCGCCGACACACGGCGGTGTGTTTGGTGGAGATGGGGGAGAGTCGAACTCCCCGTCCAAGACCCTTCGCCGGAGACCACTACGAGCGTGTCCGATGGTTTGTCGTCGACCGCCCGGACGGGCATCGGCACTCTGCCGGGCGGTCCAGTCACGTGCCCCTAGATCGGGCTTGACTCCGGACTACGTGACGCTGGTCCGGATCGCAGCCTCGCTAAGTGACGCTTCCACTACCCGCGAGGCGGAGGCAGCTTCCACGCTCACTCTACTGCCTAAGCAGCGAGAGCGAGAGTCGACTGGCGGTTGCCAGGTACTTCTTTTTGCCACCTGATTTACGAGGCCCAGTGGCATCCTCGGCTCGCGTTCCCCG
>JBBQLI010000130.1:0-4954 GCA_038327765.1 Candidatus Limnocylindrales bacterium
TCGTCGCGCTGGGTGACCTCGCGCTCGAGGTCCTGCGGCGCGGCGATCGCGGCAGCCGTCTCGAGCGAGGCTTCGGGGTGGCGGCGTTGCGCACGACGACGTTCGGCAACCACGTTCCGGGCGATCTGGAAGAGCCAGATGCGGAAGGTCGACGCGCCCTCGCCGTCCTCGGGGCTGGCGCGTTCCTCGAACCGGCCGAGGTGCGTCAACGCCGCGAGGAAGGTTCGTTCGGTGGCGTCTTCCGCGTCGTGCCGGTCACGAAGTTCGTAGAGCGCGTAGCTATACACCTGGGCCACGTACTTCCGATACAGGGGCTCGAACCGGGTCGGGTCCGCTCGCGCCTCGTCCAGCAACGGGCGATCCCGGTCGAGCTGGACACGACGGCGCGGCCCGACCTCCTCCGGTCGTCCTGTCTTGCCCAATGCCGGTCGAGCCATCGCGTTACACCCCGCTCGCGACGGGTTCTGCGAGACGCACGTGGGTGACCTCGCCGACGACCACGGATCGCTCGCCAGCCGGCGCCGCGGCATCCGCGATGACGAGCGCGCCCGTGGTCGAGTCCACGCCGAGGGCCCGAACCACCTCGCTGCCACCGCCCGCGTGTTCCAGGCTGATCTCCCTACCGGTGGTCAACTGGCGCTCGGTCCAGTCGGCAACATCGAACCGGCCGCCGCGCAGGGCCTCGATGCGCGCCTCGATGCGGCCGAGGAATGCGTCAGTCAACGCCACGAGGTCGATCGGCCGGCCGCGCGACGCCTCGCGAAGCGAGGTCATGGTCGCCGCCAGGCCCGCCGGGAACGTGGAGGACGGCCAGTCCGCGTTGATGCCGAGGCCGATGACGACGCGCGGGTCGGCCGTTCCCAGACCGTCGGTCTCGCCGAGGATCCCGGCGAGCTTGCGCACCGTCGCCCCGGCAGGCGCCGCGCCCAGCGCCTCACGCGCGGCATCGCCGGTCAGGTCGTCGAGGGCCACGGCCGTCGCGCCACCGGTCTCCACCACCAGGTCGTTGGGCCATTTCAAGCGGATCGCGCGATCCGGCAGTCCGGCGACCTCCTCCGCAGCATCGGCCATGGCCAGAGCCGTGGTCGCTGCCAGCCGCCAGACGCGATCGGGGTCGAGCCAATCCGGGCGGAACCCAAGAGACAACAGGAGTGCCGCGCCGGCTGGCGCCAGCCACGACCGGCCCTCGCGGCCGCGACCCGCGGTCTGTTCGTCCGCGATGGCCAGACACACCTCGGGCGTGCCGCTCGCCAGCCACTCCCGCACGACGTCGTTCGTGGACGTGACGACGGGAAAGCGCTCGGCGCGCGCGAGGAACGAGGTCACCGGCATGCGCCCTCAGCCAGCCGCGGCGACGTCAAGGCTTTCGGGGCGCTCCAGTTCGAACGCGTCATGCAGCGCGCGGAGCGCGGTCTCCAGCTCGGCCTCGGCCACGATGCAGGTGATGCGCACCTCGGAGGTCGAGATCATCTCGATGTTGACGCCGGCATCGGCGAGCGTGCCGAACATCCGGGCCGCATAGCCCGGGGCGTTGTGCAGCCCGGCCCCGACGATCGACACCTTGCCCACCGACGCGTCCGTGGTCAGTTCGCGGGCGCCGAGTTCGCGGACGAGGGGCTCGAGGACCTTCTTGGCCCGGGCGAGCTCCACCCGGGGAACGGTGAAGGACATGTCCGTCGCGCCGCCATGGCCGACGTTCTGCACGATCATGTCGACATTCACGCCGGCCTCGGCGAGCGGTCCGAAGATCGACCGGGCGACGCCGGGCCGGTCTGGAACATCCACGATCGTGACCTTGGCGACGTTCCGGTCGTGGGCCAGCCCGCGAACCTTGTTGCGCTGCTCCACGAAGGGGTCCTCCTTGATGAGCGTGCCGGGAGCGTCCTCGAATGAGCTGAGGACCTCGATGACGACGTCGTTGACCCAGCCGAGCTCGACGGCCCGGACCTGCATCACCTGGGCGCCCTGGTGGGCGAGTTCGAGCATCTCCTCGTAGCCGATGACGGGCAGCTGGCGCGCGCTCGCGACGAGGCGCGGATCCGCGGTGTAGATGCCACGGACGTCGGTGAAGATCTGACAGCGATCTGCGCGCAGGGAAGCGGCGAGGGCCACCGCCGTGGTGTCACTGCCACCGCGACCCAGCGTCGTCATCTCGTCCTTGCCCGCGGCCGCGGCGCTCTGGCCCTGGAAGCCGGCGACGATGACGACCTTGCCGGCCTCGAGCTCGGCACGCACCCGGGCGGGTTCGATGTTCGCGATGCGCGCGCGGCCGTAGCGGCCGTCAGTGGTGATGCCCGCCTGCGGACCCGTCAGGCTGATGGCCGACACACCGATCGCATGGAGGGCCATCGACAGGAGCGTCGCCGCCTGGTGTTCGCCCGTGGCCAGGAGGACGTCGAGCTCACGCGCATCGGGCTCCTCGGTGATCGCGGAGGCGAGGGCGAGGAGTTCGTCCGTGGTGTCGCCCATCGCGGACACGACCACGACCAGGTCATTGCCGCCAGCGCGTTCGCGGGCGACGCGACGCGCGACCCGCTTGATCCGGTCGGCGTCAGCGACGGACGACCCACCGAACTTCTGGACGACGAGGGGTGCAGGCATCGGGGCATTCTACCCGCCACGCTCAGGTGCTCGGCCGGATCGGCAGGCCGTGGGGCCGTGGGGTCGTGGCGCCGGGAGTAGCGGGGCGCTGGGGGAGTTGCGGTGCGCTGGGGTGCCCAGGGTGCCGGCGTGGATCGCCTGGAGCGCCATCCGGCGTCTGCAGGCCCACCCTGACATCAGATGGACCGTCCCCGTGATCGATCGGCACCGGGAGGCGCCGAATCGGGCGGTTCGTCGGGCGGATGGCGCTCCGGCTGAGCCACGTGGCGACCGCGGGCGGATGGCGCTCCGGCTGAGCCACGTGGCGACCGCGGGACGCGCTGCCGCGACGCGACTACCATCGGGCCGGGAGATCCGCAGGAGTCACGCCATGTGTTTCGACCTGGACAGCCACCCGCCGATCTCGCCGATCGCGGGCGGGGCCGTGGACCACGACTGGCTGGTCCTGACGGCTTCGGACGGGAGCGCGTTCTCCGCGTTCCGGGCGCGGGCCACGGACCCGACGGGCGCTGGCGTCGTGATCCTCCCGGACATCCGCGGCCTCCACCCGTACTACGAGGAACTCGCCCTGCGGTTCGCGGAACATGGCATCGATGCGCTCGCGATCGACTGGTTCGGTCGGACGGCGGCGACGCCTTCCCGCGGCGATGACTTCGAGTACGACCCGCACGCGTCGGCGACCACGTGGGCCGGTATCGCCGCCGACATCACGGCGGGTGTCGCGGCTCTGCGCACGGGATCACCTTCGCGCCCCGCACCGACGCGCGTCTTCACGGTCGGGTTCTGCATGGGCGGCCGGATGTCCTTCGCCGCGGCGGCGTTGGGGCTGGATCTCGCGGGCGTCATCGGGTTCTACGGCAAGGTCGCCGGTCCGTGGCGGAACGACGCCCCGGCACCCATCGACATCGCCGGAGCCATGACGTCAGCGGTGCTCGGGCTGTTCGGCGGCGCCGATGGTGGCATCCCGGCCGACACGGTCGCCGCCTTCGATGACGCGCTCGCAGCGGCCGGCGTCGACCACCGCATCATCTCCTACCCCGGTGCGCCGCACAGCTTCTTCGATCGCAAGGCGGCCGAATTCGCGGACGACAGCGCGGCGGCCTGGTCGGCGACGCTCACGTTCATCAGGGCGCACACAGCGAGCTGAGCGGGCACAGCGAACGGCCGCCGCTCGGAGGCGGGGTTATCGATCTATGGTCGCGCGGCCGGGCCGTCGATCTGCGGCCTCGACCGGGCTGTGGCTCGCCCACAGCGCCATTCGACGTCTGGAGAGCCTCTCGGACATCAGATGGACCATCCCCGAGACTGATCGACGTCGGAGGGCACCCGATCGGGCGATTAGCCGGTCGGATGGCGCCCAGGCTGATCCAACGGCACCGACCCCGGTCAGCGCTTCAGGACGAGCCAGCCCACCACGATCACGACCCCGACCACGACGACCGGCAGGAACCCATGCGGGATCGCCCGATCGAGGGAGCCCACGATCCCGTCGAGCGCGGCCCCGATCCCCCGGACGGCGCCGCCGACCAGCGAACCGATGCCATCGCCGACCGCGCGCGCCAGCCCGTCCATCGCTCAGCTCTTCGCGACGACCTTGGCGCCCGCGTTGCGCGGCTCCACGACCATCACCCGGCCCTTGAAGTCCAGGTCGACCGAAGCCGCCGCAAAGGCCGCCTCGATGCGGGTGAAGCCCGCCATCGAATCGGCGAAGGCGATGACCGCCGAACCGGCCCCGGAGAGACACGCGCCCAGCGCACCGGCGCCACGCGCCGCTTCGATGAGCCGCGGAAGCTGCGGGAAGACGATCGCCCGATAGGGCTCGTGGATCCGATCCACGGTGAGCTGGCGCAGGAATTCGAACCGGCCCGTCGCCAGCCCAGCGACGCCGAGCGCCACCGCGCCGATGTTCGCGACGGCGGCCGCGAGCGGCACCTCGGTCGGGAGGACCTCGCGCATATCCTCGGTCGAGAGGCGGAGCTCCGGGATGAACAGGACCGCGCGCAGGTCGCGCTGCGTGTCGAACCGGATCGCTTCCACGCCATCGGCGGTGAGGGCACTCACCGTGAACCCGCCGAGGAGCGCGGCCGCCGCGTTATCCGGATGGCCCTCGATGGCGGTCGCGATGCGGAGGAGGTCCGGAGTGGCCAGCGGTTCGCCAAGGAGCGCGTTACCTGCGACGACTCCGGCGACCGTGGCGGCCGCGGATGACCCGAGCCCGCGCGCGATCGGGATCTGGTTGTGCATGACGATCCGCCAGCCCACGCCCTCGGGCAGTTCGCCCTTGACCTCGTGGAGCGTGGCCTCCAGGCCGCGCACGAACCGGTTCTCGCGGTCCTCGCTCAGCTCGTTGCGA
>JBBQLI010000131.1:0-4708 GCA_038327765.1 Candidatus Limnocylindrales bacterium
GGCAGCCACCGGCCGACATGTGTTGGCCGTCGCTCTGTGGTTCGGTGCTCGGACCATCCTCGTCGCGGCCGCCATCGTCGCGGCCGTGCTCGTCATCGGCACCGCGGCCTATGGGGTCAGCTGGGTCGTCGATGGCCATCCGCTCATCGACGTCCCGCTCTACCTGGTCGCGGGCGCGATCGTCCTGATCGCGCTCGGTGCGGTGTACTACCTGTGCGGACTCGCCCTCATCGGGCTCCCGATGCTGGTCCTCGTCCTCCCGGCAGCGATGGTGTGGGGGTTCGTCCTGCGAGCGACGCTCAGGCGCCAGGGCTTTCCCGTCGGAGTGCCCTCTCCTGGTCGATCGAGCCGCTCGATGCCGCGGAGCGCTACGGTCACGTGATGGGCAGCGCCAGGAACGGCGCCATCGCCGTCGAGACCGCCACGAACAGCGGCGAGCCATAGTCGATGGCGATCTCGCAGGACGAGATCCGCTCGGATCCCGATGGCGCACCGAAGACGAAGATGACCTCCTGGCCATCGAACGCGGTGGGGCACGTGCCCGTGAACGGATGGCTGCGGACCGCCGCGAAATCAGTCGTGCGGATCGCCGCGTCCAGAGCAGTCAGCGCAGGCGCCGCCACGACGCCCAAGTCGTTCGGTGGCTTGGCGGAGACATGGACCCGACCATCGCGTTCTATGGTGATCGTCGAGTCGCAGCCAGGCGCAGCACACAGGCCGCCGCGGGTCTCGACGGTCAGCAGCGGGCCGGTGAGGCCGGGGATCCCGACACTCGCCGTCGAACACGCTCCCACGATCACGACCAGCAGCATGCCGCTGAGGAGCGCACCGAGGGCTCGGGCAGGGAGACGTCGACGTCGCATGCCCGCCCGACGGCCAGCAACCGCATCAAGTTCCCGCGTCTCGGCTAGCATCCGGCGATGCCCACTGTCGCCCGCCTGAACATCGCGCCCGTTCGAAGCCTTGGTCTGGAGCACCGCGACGCCATCGACGTGACCGAACGCGGCGTCGTGGAGGACCGCCGCTTCTACGTGACCGATGCGACGAACCGGCTGGTGGACCAGCTCGTAGAGGCAACGCTGGTGCAGGTCAGGGCGTGGACCGACCCTGACGCCACGCGCCTGCGGCTCACGTTCCCGGACGGCACGGGCATCGACGAAGCCGTCGAGCGTGGCCAGCACATCGAGACGCCGATCCATGGCCGCACGGCGGTGGGGCACGTGATCGAAGGACCCTGGGGCGCTGCCCTCAGCGACTTCCTTGGCCGCGATGTCCGCGTCGTCCGCTGCGAACGCCCGGGCGGCACGCGGATCAAGGGTATGGTCAGCCTGGTGTCGGATGGCTCACTCGATGCGCTCGGGGTCATGCTCGGCGTCGGGGCCGTCGATGCGCGCCGGTTCAGGATGCTCATCGAGCTCGTCGGTGGTCGCGCCCACGAGGAGGACACCTGGGCCGGATCGCGGATCGCGCTCGGGACGGCCGTCATCCGCGTGACCGCCGCTGTCGCGCGCTGCGCGATCACGACCCACGATCCCGACACGGGCGCGCGCGACCTCGACACCCTCCGTGCGATCAAGGACTACCGCGGCCTGGTCCACGGCAAGGACCTCATGTTCGGGGTCGAGGGCGACGTCCTCCAGCCAGGCACGATCCGAATCGGCGACGAGGTCCGCCTGCTCGACTGAGTGATGCACGGTCATCCCGGGTGCATCACCCCAGCGCCGCACGAACCTGACCCAGGCGAGGCAGGCCAGCGCCACCAGCGGCGATAGTCGGACCGCGGTCGTGACCCCGTCGCGCAGGATCACGCCGTCGATGACGCCCGCCCGATCGTGGCCGATGAGCATCCCGAGGACGATCCAGACCGACAGCATCGCCGAGAGGACCGCGGCGATCGGCACGCCGACACCGAGGGCGACCCCGGCGCTCGCCGCCGACGTCCGCGAGCCGAGCGTCGCCGGGGCGAGCGCCGCGCCGAGCAACGCGATGCCGGGCAGGCTCATCCCGAGGGCAAACAACCCTGCGCCGTTCGGCGCGCCATAGGTCTCGGGCGGACCGATGACCATCCCCAGCCCGACGATCGGTGCGAACAGGAGCGCCGCCAGCACGGCCGCGCGACGCGCCACCCGGATCATCCGCAGGCGTTGACCGGAGGGGTCCGGCTCCCAGCGCGGATCGGTCGCCCTGATCACGCCGGGTGCGACTCCAGCCAGCCGATGACCTGTTCCGCGTCGCGGTCGGAGGGAAAGACCGGATACAGGACGTGTTCGATCACACCGTCCCGGATGACCAGCGTGTGACGCTTGTGGAGGGTCAGGCCCGCGGTCTGGAAGGTCGGCAGACCGAGCGCGTGGGTCAGCTCCAGCGCGTCGTCGCTCAGGACCAGGAACGGGAGATGGAGACGATCCGCCAGCTCGCGCTGATAGTCGGTGTCCTGGGTGGACAACCCGAACACGCGAGCACCGGCCGCGCTGAGCTCGGCGAAGCGGTCGCGATAGGCGCATGCCTGCGGCGTGCATCCACGGGCGCCCGGGATCGCATCCCATGACACCCAGCCGCCGGGTGGCGCTTCGTCCGGGCGACCGGTCCGGGGATAGGCGAAGACCACGGTCCGGGCCGCGCCGGCAGGGTCCGGCTCGTCAAGGCGGACGGCCGAGCCATCCGTGGCCAGCAACCTGATCGGTGGCATCGCCATCCCGACGAGATGGTCGCAGGCGCCGTCATCGATGGGGACCGGCAGATCGCCGGGGAGGGTCGCGAGCGGGTCGACTGACATGCCCGGAGCCTAGCAGCCCAACCGCATCGTGAGGATGGTCAGTTCGGTCTGATGGGTGGCGACGAATGTCAGCCCGGGGCAGGGCGGATCCGCCAACGGCACCCGAGAAGGTCGACGTCCGTTGCGCGCCCGCCGGCGACGACCAGGTGGATCGTGGCCACCGCTGAGGACGGGTCGCGCCGTGGCCGCAGGCGCAGCCGCTGCGGACCGATGTCGGCATCGCGGGCGCCACCACCGGCCAGCGATGGCCGGAACCGCAGACCGGCTGTGCGCAGCATCGCGCGACTCGTGCCATCCACGTCGTCGACGGCGAGTTCGAGGACGGACAGCCGTGCCGGGCCCGACGCCCGGGCTGCCCGCTCGGCGGCGGTCCACTCGGCCGAGTCAGCGATGTGCTCGATCAGGAACGGCGGTCGGGACGGTCCGAGGGTCGGCGCGGCCGCGAGCCGCCAGCGGACGACCTCGCCATCCGGTCGCCGCCGTTCCCCGTCGATCGGGGTCGCCAGGTCCGTGGCGGTCGCCGTGAGTCGCGCACGGTCGGCGTCGATGCCGTCGCTCGCGATCGCCCACGTCGCGAAGCCGCCGGTTCCTCCAGCAAGGGCACGCAGCGTCGGTGCGCCGACCCAGGATGTCGCGGCCAGAGCCGGATCGAAGACGGCGATCAGCTCCAGATAGCTGTCACCCAGCCAGACCAGCCGGTTGTACGTGCCAAGCTGGTCATGACGGCCGCCACCACCCGGCGCCAGGCCGAGGACGTCCTGCACGCCGGCTGCGGCGGCATCCGGGTCCGCGACCGCGATGACCAGGTGGTCGATGCCAAGGAACATGACCGGAGCGTAGCGCCCCGCGAGCCGCGGCCGTAGACTTCGCGGCGATGGCCCACCACGACACGCCCCTCCCGCAGACGCGCGACGCACTCCTGGCTCTCCACAAGGAGACCCGTCGCGTCCGCAACGCAGCAGCGCACGGCAGCGAGACGCACAAGGAAGCGGTCGACCTGATCGGTCGGATCGAAGTCGAGATCGCTCGCATCGAGCGGGCCATGGATCCGCCGCTCGTCTGAGCTTCAGGTTCGTGCCAAGCGCGAACCGGCGTTCCTGCTATCGTCCGCGGCGATGGACGGTGTCGTACTCGTTCTGAACCAGAACTACGAGCCGCTCAACGTCTGTAACCTGCCGCGGGCCTTCCGGCTCGTGTTCGGCGAAAAGGCCGAAGTGATCGAATACGACCACCAGGTGATCCGGACGCCGCGGACCGAGTACCGCGCGCCCTCCGTGATCCGGCTCCAGCACCTGATCCGTCGGCCGCGACCGCGCGTGAAGCTGTCCCGGCGCGAGATCTTCGCCCGCGATCGGCACACCTGCCAGTACTGCGGTCGGCAGGCCCACGACATGACCCTCGACCATGTGATGCCGCGTCATCGCGGTGGCGGTCACACGTGGGAGAACCTTGTGACGGCCTGCAAGCCGTGCAATCACAAGAAGGGCGGCAAGACGCTCGAGGAAGCGCGGCTGCGGCTGATGCACCCGCCGTTCGAGCCCCGCAACGACATCTTCTCGCTGTTCACGCCGTATCTCGCCGACGAGAAGAATGAAGCGTGGCGGGACTACCTGTTCCTGGGCCGGAACTGACCACCGTCGACGACGAGGCGACGATCCGGGCAGCCATCCCGCGGTCCGTGGTCGAGCTGCTCGAGACGCTCTGGTCGAACGGGCACGCCGCGTACGTCGTGGGTGGCTCGCTGCGCGACGTGCTCTCCGGGCGCGAGCCGTTCGATTGGGACCTGGCTTCCGACGCGCTCCCGGAGCGGGTCCAGGTGCTGATCCCGGATGCCGCCTACGAGAATCGATTCGGGACCGTGGGGGTCCGCCGCGGCGAAACGACCTACGACATCACGACCTTCCGCTCGGACCACGAGTACGCCGATTTCCG
>JBBQLI010000132.1:0-4667 GCA_038327765.1 Candidatus Limnocylindrales bacterium
TGCTCGATCAGGATGTTGCCCGTGACCCGTGCCCACGCGGCGACGTCCTTGATCGACCCTGGATCCGTCGCGAGGAGCTCGATGGCCGCCCCGGACGGAAGCGTGCGCACCGCCTGGGCGGTCTTGACGATCGGCATCGGGCAGGAAAGCCCCCGAGCATCGACCAGCGTGGTGATCTCGACGACGGGCATGTCGGACTCCTCTCCTTCGGTATCGCTAGATGAAGACGATCTGGCCCTCGCCGGCCTCGAGATAGAAGGCGGTGACGCCTTCGACCCCGTCGACGAGCGGGTCGAGATCGGACTGCTGGATCCGGAGCAGGTCCATCGACAGCGAACACGCCTGGATGGCGACGCCACCGAGCTCCTTCGCCTGGCGGAACGTCTCCGCCCACGGCGCTTGCCCGGCGCGTGCCAGGGCATCCACGGCCACCCGACCCGCGGGTCCGGCCTCCGGGGCGAGGCCGTGATCGTCGGCGATGCGGTCGCCGCGGAAGGCCTCGAGCGCCCAGTACTGCAGGAAGATGTTGACCGGCTTGCCGAGGGCCGCGGCACCGGCGGTCAGGACCGCGGCCGCTTGCAGCTTGTCGTCCGTGCCGGAGAACAAGACCAGGTTCAGGGGATCATCCATCGCGGTCACCTTGGGTGCAGGTGCATGCCGACGGCGGCCCGCGGTCGTCGATCGACGCTCGGTGGTTCAGTGGGGGAGGGCGCGTCCGGAATCGCCGAAGCGTCGGTGGCCATCGCCGCAAGTCGCGTCAGGCGGCGCTCGAGCACCGTGCGCATGAGATCGCAGGCGATCAGCACATCCGGGTCGGCGAGCCGGTAGCGGACTTCCCGGCCGACCCGCTCGGCATCGACGACACCGGCCGCGCGCAGGACGGCGAGATGCTGCGACACGCTCGGCTGGCTGATGCCGATGACGGTCGCCAGGCGACCGACCTCGATCGGGCCGCGCGTCAGGGCGTGCAGGATCTCGATGCGGCGGGGGTTGGACAGCGTCCGCAGGACATCGGCCTGCATGATCGTGATCTGGTCCATGACCCGACTATCGACATATGCGCACCCGCTGATACGTGCCACGGGGCACGATCCAGAGGGCCGGAGGTCATGGCACCGCGGCGGCTCGCGCGGCCCGGGTTCCCGGCATCAGTTCCCGGGTTCGGATCCATGCTTGCGGGCCATGAATGCGGCGGCCTGGGCGCGCCGTTCCAGGTTCAGCTTGGCCAGGATCGAACTGACGTAATTCTTGACCGTCTTGTCCGAGAGGAAGACCTCGGACGCGATCTCCTTGTTCGTCTTGCCCTCGGCCACGAGCAGCAGGATCTTGCGTTCCTGCGACGTGAGCTGCGCGAGCTCGTCAGGCTCGTCGGCGGTGGCGATCCGCCGGACGCGCTCGAGGACCCGTTCCGTGACGGCCGGATCCAGCAGCGATCCGCCACGACCGACCGTCTCCAGGGCGGCGACGAGATCGCGAGCCCGGAGCTGCTTCAGGAGGTAGCCGCTGGCGCCAGCCACGATGGCCGAGAGGACCGCCTCCTCGTCGGGGTAGCTCGTGAGCATGACGACGCGGGTCTCGGGCATCTCCGCCCGGATCTCGCGGCAGGCCTCGATGCCCGACCCGTCGGGCAGGCGGATGTCCATGACGATCAGGTCGGGGTGGAACGTGCGGGCGGCCGTGAGCGCCTCGGCGACCGTGCCCGCCTCGGCGATGACCTGGAACTCAGGGCGCCGGCTGAGCAGCGCGACCAGGCCCTGGCGGACGACCTCGTGGTCGTCGACGATCAGCAGCGTCAGGGGGTGGCCTGTCGGGGTCGAGTCAGGCATCGGCGGCTCCTTCGCTGGCGGGCTGCGGGACGCGGACGAGGACACGGGTCCCGCCGCCAGGCTGGCTATCGATCGTCAACGTGCCGCCCATCCTGGCGACCCGTTCGCGGATGGTGGTCATCCCCTGGTGGCCGATCTTGGTGACATTCGTGGCGTCGAACCCACGGCCGTTGTCCTCGATCGACAGCTCCCATGATGAACCACGGCGCGATGCGAGTCCGACCGCGGCCCGGCTGGCTCGCGAATGACGGCTCACGTTGCTGAGGGACTCGCTGACGATGGCCAGGAGATTCCCGGTCACTTCGGCCGGCGGCTCGGCGATGACCTCCGGCAGGCGAAGCTCAAGGTCGATGATGGTGTTGTGCCGGTATTCCTCGGCGAGGGCCGCGAGTCCGGCCACGAGGGTGGTGCCTTCGAGCAGCCCTGGCCGCAGCCCGAAGATGAAGTTGCGGATGTCCTGGATCGCCAGGTGGATCGATTCGATGGCGCGCTCCACGCGCGCCGCCGCCTCGGCCCGATCGTCCTGCATCAGGTCGGGCACGTCCTCGAGCGCCAGGCTCACCGCGTACATGTTCTGGATGATCCCGTCGTGGAGATCGCTTGAGATCCGCTCGCGCTCGTCCACGACGGCCAGGCGCTGGAGTCGCTCATGCAGTCGCGCGTTCTCCATCGCGATCCCGGCATGCAGGGCGAACGTCTCCACGAGCGGTCGATCGTCGTCGGCGAATTCGGCGGCTCCGACCTTGTTGGTGAGGTAGAGCAGCCCCAGGGTGACGCCCTTGACCACGATCGGGACCCCGAGGAAGCTCGTCATCGGAGGGTGATGCGGCGGGAACCCATAGCGTCGCGTGTCGGTGTTGATGTCGCGGATCGCGATGGACCGGTTCTCGTGGATGATCAGCCCCAGCATGCCGTGGCCCTCGGGCAGGGCGCCGATGCGCTGACGGGTCTGCGCGTCCATGCCGCTCGTGATGAATCGCTCGATGTGCCCGTCGTTGGCGACGATGCCGAGGGCGGCGTAGCGCGCACCGACCAGCGGACGGACGCGATCGACGATGACCTGCAGGACGTCATCCAGCGGGGCGAGGCCGGCGATGCCTCGGACCGCCGCGCCGAGTGCGTCCTGGACCGCGTCCGCGCCGATGGAGAGGGCGGGGTCGGCATCGAGCATGGTGTCGAGGGTAGCAAAACCGCGGGGAGCGTCGGACGGGGCTGGACGGCCCCGTCCATTTGGGCCGGATGTCACTCGCCCGAGTGTCGCGCTACGCCGATGCTAGCTGCGATGGATGCCTCGACCCAACGATCGGCAGACCGCGCGATGAGCGCAGATTCACTGCGCCCGGACCAAGGCATCCGCACGAACGGACATGCGACCGGACAGGCTCCGGCGCGTATCCGCCGACTCCTGCTTGCCACAGACCTGTCGCCCGCGTCCGAACCGGCGGCCGAGGAGGCCATCCGCCTCGCCGTCGAGTCGGACGCGCGACTGGTCGTCCTGAGCGTCATCGACCCCGGTCGCCTGCGCCTCCCGGGCGGGGCCTTCCTGCGCCGGATCGATCAGGAACGCGCTCGCGTCGAGGTGGGCGTCCAGCGGCTGGTCCAACTGGCCGGTTCGGCTGGAGCGAACGCCACGTATCTCGTCTGGGAGGGCGATCCGGCCGAGACGATCCTGGCCGCGTCCGATGCCGAGGACGTCGATGTGATCGTGCTGGGCTCGCATCGCCGTGGGCGGCTTGGTCGACTGGTCCTTGGCAGCGTCTCCACGCAGATCTCCGAACAAGCCAACTGCCAGGTCAAGGTCGTGACCGACCAGGTCGTGCGATAGCCCTGACCCGCTTGCGGTTCGGGTCGCGCGTCATGCCGCATGGGGCCGAGTGGCACCTCTCGTCGTGGCGCAACACGGGCATGATCGACGGACAAGGAGCGCTGCCATGAAGATCCTGCTCGCGTTCGATGGTTCCGCATCAGCGGCGACAGCGGTGGCCGCCGTCACGTCGATGCACCTGCCAAAGGGCTCGGTGGTCGAACTCCTGAGCGCCATCCCCGATCGTGCCGCGATCATCGGCGGTCCCTGGTCGAGCGTGGTCATGCTCGAGCCGACGGACCTCGCGGAACAGCGCCGTGAGGTATCTGTCCGGCTCGAGGCGATGGCCGCTGAGCTTGCGACGGATGGCATCACCGTTCACACCAGCATCGTCGAGTGACGACCGGCGACCGAGATCGTCCATGCCGCCGATCGATGCGGTGCCGAGCTGATCGTGGTCGGCGCCCGCGGCCAGAGTGCCGTCGAGCGCCTGCTCATCGGGTCGGTCTCGTCGGAGGTCGTGGACCAGGCGCACTGCCCGGTCCTGGTCGCGCGCTCCGAGCACATCGGACGCGTGCTCGTGGCCGTCGACGGCAGCGCGACGTCGGATCCTGCGGCGCCCTTCGCGGAACAATCGCGGATCTTCGGTGGATCATCGGTCCGCGTCGTCAGCGTGGTCGACGCCGGGTTTCCGTGGTGGAACGGGATGTCGCCGGTCGACGGCGCGGTGGCGGCGGAGGCCTATGAGGACGCCCTTGTCGCTGCTCGGATCCGTGCCGTGGCGGCTGCCGCGGCGATGCGTGACCAGCTTGCCGGGGAGCCGGGGGCCAGTGGCAACATCACCTGCGATCCGATCGAGCAGGATGGCGACATCGGCTCGACCATCGTGGGCGAGGCAGCCCGCTGGCATGCCGATGTGATCGTCCTTGGCACTCGGGGCTTCGGTCTGCTCCACCGGGCATTGGTCGGCAGCACGTCACGGCACGTCCTGCACCAGGCGCCGATGTCGGTCTTGATCGCGCGTCGGCCAGCGCCGC
>JBBQLI010000133.1:0-4613 GCA_038327765.1 Candidatus Limnocylindrales bacterium
TTGGGCGCGGCCGTCGCGCGGCGCTGGCGCGCGGCCGGAGCCGGTGGTGACGTGCTGGTCCCCGTGCCGGTCCATCGCGATCGAGCAGCGCAGCGTGGGTACGACCAGGCGGTGCTGCTGGCCGCAGCCGCGGCGGGTGACCTGGGGCTCCCGATGGTCGAGGTCCTTGAGCGGTGGCGCGCGACGACAGCCCAGTTCCAGCTCGACCGTCGCGCGCGGGCGACGAACGTCGAGGATGCCTTCAGAGCGCGGCCTGGAGCTGACGACCTCGTGGCTGGCCGATGGGTCGTCCTCGTCGACGATGTGCTGACCACCGGCGCCACGCTCTCGGCGTGTGGGGCCGTCCTGGTGCGGGCCGGGGCGGTAGGCGTGTCGGCGGTGACCGTGGCCCGGGAACGGTAAGCGCGGCGGGCGGGGCGGGGCGCGTTGCGTGGTAGCGGGGCGTGGCGCGGCGGGCGGGGCGGGGCGGGGCGGGCGGGCGGGGTTGCGTGGTAGCGGGGCGGGGCGGGGCCGCGTGGCCGCGTGGCCGCGTGGCCGCGTGGCCGCGTTGTTCCGCCCGCCGTGGCCGCGTGGCCGCGTGGCCGCGTTGTTCCGCTCGCCGTGGCCGCGTGCGGACGGTGCGTGCCTCAAACGCATCCCCCCGACAGATGCCCCGTGGACCGATCCCCGGGATGTCCGATTGAACTCGATCGACCGACTCTCGACGCTCGGCTATACGGGATCGGCGTCTGCCACACGCACCGGACACGGGCCACGCACCGGACACGGGCCACGCACCGGACACGCCGCCCCCCTCATAGGCCCCCTCCGAGTCGGCGCGCCTATACTCGGGGTCCGACCCCCAGGGCCCCCGGAGGTAGCGCATGCGAACCAACGTCAAGGGCAAGAACGTCGAGGTCCCGGATCACCTCCGGGAGTACGCGGAGCGGAAGCTCGGCCGCTTCGCCCGGCTCGTCGATGAACAGGCCGATGCAACGGTCGAGCTCTCGCTCGAGCACCATCGAAGCGTCGATCTGTCGCACATCGTCGAGGTCGCGCTGGTTCTCGACGGCCAGCCGATCCACAGCCACGCCGCAGGCCCGACGTTCGAGACGGCGGTCGACAACGTCCTCGACAAGGTCGAGCGGCAGATCGTCGATCACAAGGAGCGCCCGCGGTTGCGCGCCCGGCCGATCGAGGAGAAGCAGATCCTCAGCCGACTCGCCGATGGCACCGCCGAACGCGGCACGGAACGGCGGATCGTCAAGACGAAGCGCTTCGCCATCGTGCCGATGTTCGAGGAAGATGCGATCGCGGCGATGGAGGAGCTCGGGCACCGTTTCTACGTGTTCGTCAACGCGGAGAGCGAGAAGGTCGCGGTCATCTACGTCCGCGACGACGGGAACTACGGGATGATCGAACCCAGTCTCGGGGGCGACTACACCACGGGCCGGACGCGAGCCGCCGGGGGGCGCCGCCAGGGCTGACGGGCCGGACGCGACCGCCGGGGCCGCGCCGCCGGGGCCGCGCCGCCACAGCCAGCGGTCAGCCTCGGGTCAGGCGCGGATCGTCGGCGAGACGCGATCGTCGACAGGCGGCGGCGCCGGCCGACGATACAGAGCCGCGTCCCGCTTCAGCAGGCCGCTGTCGACCATGTATCGACGCAATGCCGCCACGTCCGGGTGGAACAACGCGAGCCGCTGGTTGACCTCCTTCTCCGGGTACGGCCGATCCTCCACGAAGACGCGGTCGCGCAGGTAGGTCAGCACGATCATCCGCTTGGGGCCGTTGACGGGGATCGTGGTGAGCCGATCGCCCGCGAAGAACCCGCGCAGGACCTTGGCCACCTCGGGTGCGACGGGTTCGCCCGCCGGTCCGATCCCCGGCCCGGTCGGGCTGCCGCCCGACCCATCGAGGAGCAGCGCCAGTCGACGGCCCAGGTCGTTCAGGGCATCCACCCGAAGTTCCACCCGACCATTCGAGCCCGCGGCGCGGACCAGCCCGGCTTCGACCAGGCGATCGAGCATCCGCCGGACCTTGCCAACTGGGATGTCGAGGTCGCGCGCAAGGTCGGCTTCGCTCGCAGCGCCCGCGGCCAGTCGGCCGATGACTCGCAATCGCAGCGGGTCGGTCAGCGTCTGAAGCGCGACGAGGAGGTCATGGTCCATGCCATCGGCATCGTACGATGCGACCGTGTTTCCGGACGGCCGACGCCTTGGTGCTCACCTCGCGCTCGGCGGAGGCATGGTCAAAGCCGTCGACCGCGCGCATGCGATCGGCGCGAGCGCGCTCCAGGTGTTCATCGATAACCCGACGGCCTGGCGCCGCCGCACCGACTCGCCGGCCGAGCTTCCCGCGTTCCGGGAGCGCCTGGTCGCGCACGATATCGGTCCGCTTGCCGTCCACGCGGCGTATCTGATCAACCTCGCGGGGCCCGAACCCGACTTCCACGCCCGATCGATGGGATTGCTCACGAGCGAGCTGCGGGTCGCTCCGTCGTTCGGGGCACGCTTCGTGAACATGCACATCGGTTCGCATCGGGGGACGTCGGTCGCCGAGGGGATCGTGCGACTCGCCGATGCCATCGCCTCCATCCTGGCCGAGATGGACGACGGGTCCGACGCCGCGGTCCTGGTGCTCGAGAACTCGGCCGGCACCGGGTTCGGGCTGGGCATGGACGTGGACGAGCTCGCGGGGATCGCGGATGCCATCGCCGCACGCGGGGTGGCGGACCGGCGCGTCGCGTTCTGCCTGGATACGGCCCACGCCTGGGGTGGTGGCGTGGATCTGGGGACCGTCGAAGGAGTCGATGCCTTCCTTGGCGACTTCGACGCGAGGATCGGGCTTGATCGGCTGCCGATGATCCATCTCAACGACTCGAAGGTCGAACGCGGTTCGCGCAACGATCGGCACGAACACCTTGGCGCTGGTCACATCGGCCACGCCGGGCTGGCCCGGATCCTGACGCATCCCGGGCTGACCGGCACCACCTATTACCTCGAGACGCCGGGGATGGACGACGGCTACGACGCGATCAACATGGCTCGGGCCCTCGATCTGGCCGCTGGACGGCCGCTCGCCGATCTCCCGGCCGAGGCGCTGTCGATCGGCGGGAGCCGGGCGCGGACCGGGCCGCCCTCGGAGGCCCAGGCCAGGATGAAAGCCGCGGCCGCGAAGGAGCGTGAGCGGGCACGGGCGAAGGCGAGGGCTGCGGCCACCCGGGCGAAGGAGCGTGAGCGGGCACGGGCGAAGGCCACAGCCACGAGGGAACGGGAACGGGCCAAGGCGAAGGCCACAGCCACGAGGGCGAAGGAACGTGAGCGGGCGAAGGACGCGACTGCCCGGGCGAAGGAACGTGAGCGGGCACGGGCGAAGGCGAAGCGCCCCGCTGGATCCGGCCGTCCTGTGGCAACGCCCACGCCCCTGCTGCCCACGCTCGGCCCCACCTCGTGACCGATGCGCGGCGGCCGTCAGCGGATCGGATCGTCGATATCGGCGGGATCGTGGGCGCGCTGGCCCTTGCGGCGGCACTTCGGCTGCCTGATCTCGCTACACGGGGCACGTGGGACGCCGACCAGGGCCACGACATGCTGGTGCTGCGCGCGTTCGTTCGTGACGGCGTGGTGCCCCTCCTGGGGCCGCCGACGTCGATCGGGACGTTCCATCACGGCGCGCTCTACTACGACGTCCTCGCGCCCGCGGCCGCGGTCAGTGGGGGAGATTCCCCGTTGGCGGTGGTATTCCTGATCGCCCTGGGTGGCATCGCGGCCGTCGGTGTGACGTGGTGGCTGGCTCGGGCGATCGGCGGACCGGTGGCGGGGCTCGTGGCCGCGTTCGCGATGGCGATCTCCGCGTCATCGGTGGAAGCGTCGACCTTCATCTGGAATCCCAACATCATCCCGCTCTCCAGTTCGATCGCACTCGCGGCGGGGTGGCAGGGGTGGTCGTCGGGTCGGATGCGGTGGTGGCTCGTGGCGGCGGTGGGGGTGGCGATCACGATGCAGGCGCACGTGCTCGGCCTCACGCTGTTGCCGATCGTCGGCGCCCTGCTCGTCCTCGCGATCCGGCGAGCCACCCCACCCGACCGCGTCAGGCTGATCCGCGTGGCTGGAGTCTCGGTCGTGATCATCGCGCTGAGCTACATCCCTCTGGTCGTGCACGAGCTGACGACCGGTGGCACGGAACTCCAGGCGCTCGCGGCGTTCCTTCGTGATGGCGGAGCATCCGCGAACCTGGCCCTCCCCACCCGGCTCCTCGTGATCGGCACGCGTGCGATCTCGTGGCCACTCACCGGGCTGCTGAGCGATGGCGCGATCCCTGCCCTGATCGCGGTCTTCGCCGTCGTCGCGCTGGTGATCCTGCGCTGGCGCGCCCCTGAAACACGGGAGCGACTCGCGGTCCGCTGGCTGGGGCTTGGGCTGGTCTGGGCGATGCTGGCCCTGGCGATCCTCGCCCCGAGCCTCGCGACCATCACCGCCGGTCTCCCGAACGATCACTACCACGCATTCGCGGATCCGATGGTCTTCGTGCTGGTCGGGGTAGGGATGGCGGCGGCCGTCCGGTCGTGGCGGAACCGAGCGCGAGGGCCGGGGGCCGTCGTGGGGGCGACAGCCGTGCCGCTGACCGTGGCCACC
>JBBQLI010000134.1:0-4534 GCA_038327765.1 Candidatus Limnocylindrales bacterium
ACGGCCCCGCCGTGCCCGTGCCCGCGCCCGCCCCCGCCGCGGCCCCGCCGCCGCCGTGCCCGTGCCGACGCGGTCAGACCTTGGGGCGGATCCGGACGATCAGCATCGCGCCGTCGCCCTCGGGGCCGGCTTCCAGCAGGGTCCCGTCGTGCGGGATCGTCCCGTCCCAGCGGACGTAGTCGCCTGGCCCGATATCGACGACATGGTCGCCCTGGGTCATGCGGAAGCGCCCTCGCAGCACGATGTGATGCTCCTCCCCGGCGTGCGCGTGTGCCCCGACGTGCCCTCCTTCGACGCCGGCGCGGACCTCGAGGATCGAGACGTCGCGCGACGCGCGGCCGTCGACGTGCTCTACGACCCCGAGACTCGTCTCCGTGACCGGCCGGTCCGCTACCCGGACCACCACCGGCTCCGGGACATCGTCGATGAGGAACCACGCCGCCGGGACCTCGAGTGCGCTCGCGATCGAGGAGAGGCACTGGAGCGACGGCGAAGCCTTGTCGTTCTCGATCTGCGACAAGTAGCCGACGTTCAGTCCACTCCGGTCCGCGACGTTCGCGAGGGTGAGGCCGCGTTCAGTCCGCCAGCGCTTGATCTGGACCCCGACCGCCGGCCGGCGCCGTTCTTCGGTCGTCATGTTGGCTCTCCGCAAATAAGTATTGACAACGGCTGCTGTCAGCCATAAGGTTGTGCTATCGACAAATCTTGCTTGCTCACAGCCAACACGTCAAGTCGGATGGCTGCGCAGGCAGCTGGAGGATCAAAATCCCATGGACATCGCCATCATCGGTGCCGGCAACGTCGGCAAGGCCCTCGCTACCTCGTTCGTGCGCGCCGGCCACACCGTCACCATCGCTTCCCGTGACGCGGAGGATACCGGTGCCGCGGCAGCCGCGACCGGTGCCAGCATCTCGACCTCGAACGTCGCAGCCGCCTCCGCCGCCGACATCGTCGTTCTCGCCATCCCGTTCGCCAGTGTCGCTGACGTCGCGACGGAGATCGGTGCTGCCGTCGCGGGCAAGGTCGTGATCGATGTCACCAACCGCATGTCGTTCGGCGCGAACGGCCCGGAGATCGACACCACCTCCTCCAACGCCGAGGATCTTGCCGCGCTCCTGCCGACCGCGAAGATCGTCAAGGCGTTCAACACGCTCCTGGCTTCGAACCAGGTCGACCCGATCACAGGTGGCGTCCAGCTCGACGGCTATGTCGCCGCCGACGACGCCGCCGCGAAGGCGACGGTCCTCGCGCTCGTCGCATCGATGGGTCTCGACCCGGTCGACGTCGGCCCGCTGACCCGCGCTCGCCAGCTGGAAGCCCTCGCATTCCTCAACATCACGCTCAACGTGGCCAACAACGGCTCCTGGCAGTCAGGCTGGAAGCTCGTCGGCGCCCCGCACGCGGTGAAGGCCGCGGCATGACCCCGGTCGTTGAAACGGCCGTGGGCGAGGCGCAGACTGCCTGGATGAGCATCCCGGTGACGCGCCTCAACCACGCTGTCCTCTATGTCCGCGATGCCACGGCATCGGCGGCGTTCTACCAGCGGATCTTCGGGTTCGAGATCGTCGAACGCGCATTCGGCGGTCGGGCGGTCTTCCTGCGATCCCCGCAGGCGGGCAACCACCACGACCTGGGTCTGTTCTCGGTCGGTCCCGAGGCGCCACGCGCGCCGCGTGGCTCGGTCGGGCTGTACCACCTGGCGTGGGAGGTCCCGACCATCGACGACCTGGCTGCGGCGGCCACGACCCTCAGCGCCGCCGGCGCCCTCAGTGGCGCGTCCGACCACGGCGTCTCGAAGTCGCTCTACGGCGCGGACCCGGATGGCAACGAGTTCGAGATCATGTGGAGCGTCCCGCGCCAGGGCTGGGGCGAGTTCGAACACAAGGGCGTCGTGATGCCGCTGGACATCGATGCCGAGCTCAAGCGCTGGGGGTCGGCGGGCGCAGCCCGCGCCTGACCCACGACCGGCGCCCGCCCGGCTCCACGCCGGCGCCGCCCGGCATCACCCGGCCCCAGGCAGCCTCCCGACCGGCGCCGCTCGGCTCCACGCCGGCATCACCCGGCCCCAGGCCGGCATCATGCCTACGGTCAGGCCGTGGTCCTCTCGGGGTCCACGGCCTTCTCGCGTCGCCTGTCAAGGACGTGGTCCAGGAGTCCGCTCGCCCCGGCGATCCCGACGAGGATGAGTCCCGCGCCGACGATCGCCAGCGGGGCAAGCCGCTCGTCGAGCAGCAGGATCCCGATCACGGCCGAAGCGATCGGGGTCAGCAGGAGCGCCGCAGACGTCCGTCCGGCGGGGACGCGCCGGGTGCTCGCGATCAGCAGCAGGTTCGATGTCGAGCTGGCGCCGAACGCGATCGACAGCAGGGCGATCACGGCGGCCGGCTCCGGATTCGCGGGGATGAGCGTACCGGGCGACCTGATCCACTCCACGAGCAGCAGGAGTGGGCCGCGGCTGAGGAGATTGGCGATGGTGACCAGCGTCCCGTCGAGGTGATAGGGCACGCCCCAACGTCGATTCAGGACGATGTACATCCCGAAGAGCGCCGCCGCACCGGCGGCCAGCGCGACCCCTCGCAGCGCAGCCGCACTCGGTTCCACGCCGGCGAGCAGCGCCGTCCCGACGAGCGCGATCACGAGCGAGGCGAGCGCGATCGGTCGCACTCGTTCGCCGAGGACGGGGACCGCCAGGAGAACCCCCGCCACCGCGTAGAGCGGCGCGACGAAGCCTGTCACCGTGGAGCCGCTCAGGCTGATCGCGACGTTCACGGCAGCGATGAACCCGATGCCGCCGAACGCGGTCAGGGCCACCAGTCGAAGCAGGCTCGCGCGGTTCCACGCCGCGGTCGACGGACGCGGAAGGATCCCCGTCACGGCCAGGGCGATGACTACGGGCAGGGCGATCGTGCAGGCGATGGCGGCGATGCCCAGCGGCGTGAACGAACGGAGCGCGATGCCGGTCGCCGGGTACGCGGCGCCGTAGAGGATGGCCGCCGCCGCGGCAAGTAGCAGCCCGGTCCGAAGGTCGTGGTTCGCGGGCGGGCTCGCGTGCATCGCGAGAGGGTAGACCCCATGACACCGCGACGCCGGCCCGGCCTCCTCCGACGCGGACCGGCGTGCGGGTACGTAGCCTTAGTCGATCTCGAACACCACCGTTACCGTGGCCTGCAGGTCCTGGGTGCCCACCTGGACCGGGGTCGACGCGGAGTCCTGGGCCTTCGCCCCGGCGGCGTAATAGATCGGACCCGGGACGGAGACGCTCGCCTCGCTGATCGACAGGACGGTCCCGAGCGTCACCTTGGCCGCGGAGGCCATCGCGCCCGCAGTAGTGCGGGCCGCATCGATCGCCTGGGCACGGGCCGTATCCAAGGCCTTGGCCGGGTCGGCGACATCGAACGAGACTCCGTTCACGTCAGTCGCGCCCTTGGCGGTGGCCGCGTCGACGACGTCGCCTACCTTGTCGAGGTCGCGGACGGTGACCTGAAGCTGCTCGCTGATCTGGTAGCCGATGATCTGCTGCGTGCCGTTGGGGCCGTACTGCGGGTAGAGGTTGAGGCCTACGGTCTGGAGATCCTTGTCATCGATGCCGAGCGCCTTGACGGCGGCGATGACCGCGTTCATCGCGAAGGCCGCGTCCGCGCGAGCCTGCTTGACGGTCGGCTTGTTGATCGTGACGCCGACCGTCACGTGAGCGATATCCGGCACGAGCGTGACCTTCCCCGTCCCGGTCACGGTGATGGTGTGTGCCGCGGGC
Organism: Candidatus Limnocylindrales bacterium; assembly: GCA_038327765.1. GTDB lineage: Bacteria > Chloroflexota > Limnocylindria > Limnocylindrales > CSP1-4 > SPCO01. Next base: position 3,755 of record JBBQLI010000134.1, read on the forward strand.
AGGGGGTCGGTCGCAGGGGCGCCGACGACGCCCGTCGGTCGAACAGCGAGGGCCGCGACGGCGACGACCAGGGCGCCCAGTGCGAGTGCGGCGACGGTTCGGAACGGCTGAGTCATGGGTGGTCCCTTCGGGTGGAATGCCGGGTGCCGCGGGAAGGGCGGCGTAGCCCGGAGACGACCGCGAGCGCCGCGTGGTTCCGCGAGGGTGGTGCGAGACGACGATGGGGCCGACCCGGCGGGGCCAGCCTGGCGGCCTCTGCTACGGTCTCGCGTGCCTCACCGGGATCCCTGCAGCACGCGATGGGGCGACGACCATCGGCGCGGTGCATCGTGACACGCGGGGCGTAGGGTTCCAGATCATGGAAGGTGGTGGAGGGCAGGACGATGCGGACGGTGACATTCCGAGGCGCGATAGTGCTTGTGACACTTCTGGCGACCGTGACAGCCGGTTGCGAAGGCCACACCGCCATCCCGGCAGGCGCCCAGGAGGTTCACGTCACGGTGGTCGGCAAGCAGGTCCACCTGGCGCCGACGACCGTGCGGGCCGGAGACGTCTATCTCGTGATCGATACGCCCGGCGCGGACGTCCTGCTCGTGCAGAGCCGAACCAGCGAGTCCGGGACCCCGGGTGGACTGAGCGACGCCGATCTCGCCCGGCTCGCCCGCGACGACACCCAATTCATGCAGATGACCAGCGGCTTCGCGAACGGCGAGCCGCACGGGATCGTCAGCAAGCTGGTGCTCACCGCCGGCAACTACGCCTTCCTGGCCGAATCGCCGG
>JBBQLI010000135.1:0-4502 GCA_038327765.1 Candidatus Limnocylindrales bacterium
CGTCTTCTATCTCGGCTTCCCGCTGCGTGGCTATCGTTGGCAGCGACTCCTGCGCGCGACGGGCTTCGTGATCAGTCTGCGCAACTCGGTCGAGATCCTGTACATCTCGTGGTTCGTGAACTGCGTCGTGCCGGCCAAGCTGGGCGACGTCTACCGCGCCTACCTGCTCAAGATGAACAGCGCCGCTTCGCTCAGCCGGACGTTCGGGACGGTCTTCATCGAGCGCATCCTGGACATCTTCGCCATCGCCATCCTGGGTCTCGCGGCCGGCTTCTGGAGCTTCCGCGACGGGCTCCCGCCGCCGATCCAGCTGGTCTTCATCGTCGGCATCGTGGTCGTGGTGGTGGCCGCCGCAGGGCTGTTCACGATGCGCAACTTCGGCCGCCGGATCATCATCCGACTCCCGCTGCCGCCGCGAATCCTCGAGCTGTACGAGCGCTTCGAGGAAGGCGTCTTCGGTGCCATCGGACTCAAGCACCTGCCAGTCCTGGCGATCGTCACCGGGTTCATCTGGCTGACCGAAGGGCTTCGGCTGTACATCGTGGTCCAGGCGTTCGCCTTCCCGGATGTCGAGCTCGGGCTCTCCGGTGCGATCTTCGTGGCCCTCATCGGCTCACTCCTGACCGCGATCCCGCTCAGTCCGGCCGGCCTCGGCTTCGCCCAGGCCGGGGTCATCGGCGTCCTGACCGTGGCCTATGGGGTGCCGCTTCCCGAGGCCACGGCGATCACCATCCTCGACTGGGTCATCAGCGTGCTCTCGATCATCGCCTTCGGGGCGATCACGTACGTCGTCTCGCCGATGCCGCGCGGGATGGGCCGGATCGACCAGCCCCCGGCGGCGTCCTCGGCTGCGAGCACCGCCTGAGCGTCGGGCTCGCCGCCCCGCCGACCTGCATCGTCATGAACCGTTCCGACCTGCCGGACGTACCAAAGGTCAGGGGCCCGTGCGCCGGGGCGCCCATCCCGGACCGCGACGGAGTCCACCGGACCGCCCGCGACATTGCCTGCTGCGTGAAACGCGACCGGTACGAACGGGTGATACAGACGTCCGCACCCCCCACCGATAGTTGCCCTAGCAAATCTCACCACGGCTGGATCCCAACGGAGCGCCCAGGCAGCAGATGACCACCCAGAATGGCCGAGCGTTCAACGAATGGCTTCGAGCCCAGCTCAAGGCCAAGAAGATGTCGCAGCGGCAGCTCGCACAGCAGTCGGGCGTGGATCACTCCACGATCTCCCGACTGATCCGTGGCGACCGGATGCCATCCCTCGGGACGGCGACCAAGCTCGCCCGGGGCCTGCGAGAGCTGCGCGATGACGCCGATACGCCGCAGTACCTCGGGTTGGTCGCGGCCGGCAACACGAATCCGACGGCGAGGGTCGAATACGCGCTTCGCGCCGACGAGCTCCTGAGCGAGCCACAGGTTCGCCAGATCATGGAGTACTACCTCGCCGTGCGAATGCGCCGCTACGGCCGAACCTTCCAGTCGTCCGAGGTCAGCCCGAGCGCGGATCGCGCGCCCGAGCGGACCAACGGCCGAACCACCGCCTCAGCAAGCCCGGTCGGGGTCGGGGTCGGGTCCACCATCAGCACGGTGCGGCCCGTCTCACGCTCGGCAAGTCGGGAACCGGGGCGCTACTAGCACACACCAGGCACGACCCGGAATCGCCCTCCACGATCCGGGTCTCGGGGCAGCGAACGCCGGCGTCTGGGGCGCCGGCGTTAGCGATTCCTACGGCGCGGCGCTAACGGCGCCGGTCTGGCCGGATACATTGGGGACGCCAAGTGACCACCATCCACCCTCGCAGCCCCGCCTTCCGCCTGTTCCTGACGGCCACGAGCATCCTGTTCGTCGAGCTTCTGCTCATCCGGTGGGTTCCGGCGAACGTGATCTATGTCGGCTTCTTTCGGAACTTCCTGCTGATGGCGAGCTTCCTGGGCATCGGTATCGGCATTCTGTGGGGCCGAGATCCGAAGCGCGTCCCGATCTCGCCGTTCGGGCCCGTGCTGCTGGCTCTCGTCCTTCTCGTGACCCAGATCCAGGTGGCGATCCAACTGAGCTCTCCGGACGAGATCTTCTTCGGTCTGAGTGATACCACGCGCGCGGACGTCAACTTCCTCATCCTGCCGCTTCTGATCATCCTCGCCACGGTCATCATGGCGGGCCTGGCGGTCCCGCTGGGACCGTTGCTCACGTCCATGCGGCCGCTGCGCGCGTATTCGCTCGACATCCTCGGCTCCATGACCGGTATCGCCCTGTTCACCGTCCTCTCGGCCGTCGGCACGCCGCCGCTGGTCTGGTTCCTCGCCCTCTCGATGATCGCCATCGTGCTCGGGCTTGCGAACGGGCTCTCGCGAACGTCGATCGTCACGGCTGCTTCCCTCGTCGGCGTTCTCCTCGTGATCGCCATTGCCGCCGCCCCGAACCAGACCTGGTCGCCCTACTACCGGATCGATGAGTACGATTCGGGCGGCGTCAAGACCATCAACGTCAACGGGATCCCGCACCAGTCCATGGCTTCGGCGGATGGGATCCTCGAGCCGTTCTACGAGCAGGTGTACCGATGGTTCCCGGACCGAACGTTCGACCGCGTCCTCATCGTCGGTGCCGGCACCGGGACGGACGTTGCCGTGTCGCTCAAGCATGGTGCCGCGCACATCGACGCGGTGGAGATCGATCCGACGATCCAGGCCATCGGCGTCCGCGACCACCCAGACCGCCCGTACGACGACCCCCGGGTCACGCGCATCATCGACGACGGTCGTGCGTTCCTTGGTCGCACGACAGACCACTACGACCTGGTGCTGTTCGCGCTGCCCGATTCCCTCACCCTCGTCAGCACGTCCGCGAACCTCCGTCTTGAGTCGTTCCTGTTCACGGACGAGGCATTCGGCGAGGTCCGCGATCACCTGACGAGCGATGGCGTCTTCGTCCTCTACAACTTCTACCGCCAGGACTGGTTGCCCCAGAAGATGGCCGGGATGTTGGACGACGCATTCGGGTCGCCGCCGATCGTGCGCTCCTATGGGGCGACAGCGGCGACACTGGCCGCGGGACCGATGGTGGCGGCCCTCCACGGTGCGCTACCGCCGGGCGAGGGCGCAGATGCGGTGGACCTGGCGAACGTGCCACGGCCGGCGACGGATGACTGGCCGTTCCTCTACCTGCGCGAGCCGTTCGTCGCGCCGTACTACCTGGCCGCGATCGCGATCATCCTCGCGTTCGCCGTGCTGCTGGTAGCCCGAGCCGCTCAACGCAGCGGAACGTCGATACGCCGCTTCAGCCCGCATTTCTTCGTGCTCGGAATGGCATTCCTCTTGCTGGAGACCCGCAGCCTCGTCACGTTCAGCCTGTTGTTCGGAGCGACCTGGATCGTCAACTCGCTGGTGTTCTTCGCCGTGCTTGCCAGCGTGCTGCTGGCGATCGTCGTGAACCAACGATTCCGTTTCCGGAGCCCATGGGCCCTCTACGTGGGACTCTTCGGTTCGATCGCCCTGATGCTCGTTCTGCCGCCCGCGACGCTCCTCATCGAACCTGCCTGGTTGCGGTACGCGGTTGCCGGCGCCCTCGCTTTCGCTCCGATCTTCTTCGCGAACCTCGTGTTCAGCTACTCGTTCCGCGACACCCGCACGGCGGATATGGCGTTTGCTTCGAACCTCCTCGGCGCAGTCGTTGGCGGCGCGATCGAATACGTCGCGCTGCTCACCGGCTACGGGTTCCTTCTCATCATCATCGCGCTGCTGTACCTCGTCGCGTGGCTGTTGGCCACTCGCTTCCGTCGCTTGGCAGATGTCGAGCTCGCTCCGGCCTGACCGGGAGTCGCCCTATGGTGTCGGGCGGTAGACCGAGATGGTGCGGCCTGGGGCGGCTTGGAAGCGGTCCACGGGTTCGCCGAAGTGGTCGGGCGGGGCGAGGATCGATTCGGCTGGGCCACCGCAAGGGGCGCCGATGGCAGCTTCGAACAGGGCGTCGCAGACGATGACGAGTGATCCGCCGGTCGGTTCGAGGGGTCCTGAGCCCGTGTCCGCGCGAACGACGACGTCAGCGCGGGTGAGGGTATAGGCGTACGCCTCCGCCGACTTGAAATCGGGGAGCGACCGAAGGGTGATCGGCCCGCTGCCGGCGGTCGCGATGATCCGGGTCGCTGCCGCGTCAGCCGCTGGGAAGCCGCCATCCGGGTGAACGGCCGGGGGCTGGCGGAGCGCGTTCCAGCCCAGCAGCGCCGCAACGCCCAGGACGGCGACGGCGGCGCCGATCGGGATCGTGCGGCCGGTGCCATCGCCGTCCGCAGCCCGTGTCCGGATCCGCCACAGCGCCGCGGCCCCCAGCCCGACGAGCGTGAAGACCATCGGGTCGGCAAAGGCGTGGTAGTGGTCGTTGGGCAAGCCCGGGATGACCGTGGCGAGACTCGGCGAGATGAAGGTGAGGGCGAAGACCGTCCACAGGAGTCCGAGCCCGAGCCAGCGCGCCGCTTGGCGCTCCCGGGTCGTGCCGCGGCGA
>JBBQLI010000136.1:0-4445 GCA_038327765.1 Candidatus Limnocylindrales bacterium
CGCACGATCACCGAGACCCTGCGCGAGGTCCAGCGCTGCACGAAGGAGGGCATCACCATCAACACCTTCATGCTGGAGCGGTCGCGCGCCCTCGCCGAATTCGTGGCCCACATGACCCGGCTCAACCGCGGTCGCGCGTTCTACGCGACTCCCGAACGACTCGGTGAATACGTGCTGGTGGACTTCGTGGGGCGTCGCACGAAGCACGTGTCCTAGCGCCACAACGGCTTCCGCCGGACCGGACAGCGGACTATGCTCCGAGGCGGCGCCGACCGGCGTCCGACACATCGTGTCCTGAGGGAGGCCGCATGAGTCCAGCGCTGGCTCTGTTCCTGTTCCTGCATGTCATGGGCGCGATCGCCGTCTTCGGTCCGACGTTCGTTTTCCCGATCATCGCCATGCAGGTCCAGAAGTCGCCGCAGAATGGGCACTTCGCGTCGGTCCTCGCTGAATTCATCGAGCGCCGGGTCGTCATCCCGGGCGCCATCGTGCAGGGCATCACCGGTCTGGCATTGCTCGTGATCATCGGCGCGAACCTCGCCGACTCCCATTTCTTCTGGCTGACTGCCGGGATCGTGCTGTATCTCATCGCGATCACGTACGCGATCGCCGTCCAGGCACCAGCCGCAGAGAAGATGGTCGAACTGACCACCGGCGGGCCACCTCCGGGTCCGCCTCCGGCTGGTGCGCCGGCGGGGCCACCGCCCGCGATCGCGGCGAATGCCGCCAAGCTGGCGCGCGGCGGACAGATCCTGACCGTCCTCATCGTCCTGATCGTGATCCTGATGGTGACGAAGCCTGGGTACTACTAGCACCCGCTGCGCGCGACGGCCGTACCATGGTCGGTGTAGATACGCAGGAGATCACCGACCGATGCCTCACGTCGCAACCACGCCCGCCGACCTGCTGACCACGATCGCCCGGGCCGCCCGGATCGACGGCACGCGGCTCGTCATCGTCGACGAGGCCGTCTTCCGATCCGACGCCATCCGCGATCTGGCCTGGACGGCCGCATTCACCGAGGACACGGCCACGGCCGAGGCGGCGCAGTGGATCGTCTGGGAGGCGAGCCAGGAGCTGGGTGCCGCGTCGGCGAGCATCCAGGCCCTCTACGACGCACGTGCGCGCGGCGAGGTGTCCGGGTTCACGGTCCCGGCCATCAACCTGCGCGCGCAGGTGTTCGATATGGCGCGGACCGTCTTCGAGGCAGCCGCGGCGGCCGATGTCGGGACGGTGATCCTGGAGCTGGCCCGAAGCGAGCAGACCTACACGGTCCAGCGCCCGATCGATTACTCGACGGCCGTGCTCGCCGGCGCCATCGCGGCGGGCTGGCGGTCGCCGGTCTTCATCCAGGGCGACCACTACCAGTTCAACGCGAAGAAGTACGCCGCCGACCCCGAATCGATGACCGAGGAGATCCGCCGGGCCTGCCGTCTCGCCATCGACGCGGGCTACCGCAACATCGACATCGACTCATCGACGCTGGTCGACCTGACCAAGCCCAACGTCGACGAGGAGCAGCACGAGAACTACCGCCGCGCTGCCGAGTTGACAGCACTGATCCGAACCCTCGAGGCCGACGGCGTGACCGTGAGCGTCGGTGGGGAGATCGGCGAAGTCGGGACCCAGAACTCGACCGTCGCGGAGCTGCGGGCGTATCTGGACGGGTACCGCCGCGAGCTCGACGCGCGGGCGCCAGGGGCCATCGGCATCAGCAAGGTCAGTGTCCAGACCGGGACAAGCCATGGCGGGATCCCGCTGCCGGATGGCGGCGTGGCCGCCGTGAAACTGGACTTCGAGGTGATCCGCGAGCTGGGCGTGGTCGCCCGCGAGTACGGACTGGCGGGGGCCGTGCAGCACGGTGCGTCAACGCTCCCGGACGAGCTGTTCCACCATGTCCCGGCCGTGGAGACGGCGGAGATCCATCTCGCCACCGGCTTCCAGAACGCACTCTACGAACACCCCGCGTTCCCCGCGTCGCTCCACAAGGAGATCGAAGCCTGGTGCTTCGCGAACGCCGCCGACGAGCGCAAGCCCGGCCAGACGGACGACCAGTTCGTCTACACCACGCGGAAGAAGGCGATCGGGCCGTTCAAGCGTCAGCTCTGGGATCTCGCGACGAAGGACGAGAGCCGCGCCTCCCCGCGACGCAAGATCTCGGTCCTCTTCACGGAGCTCCGGGTGAACGGCACGCGCGACATGGTCGCTGCCTACATCCGCCCCGCGGCACTGCATCGTCCGCTCCCGGACGGGCTGCGCGAGACGGCCCCGGCCGGCTGAAGCCGTGGCCGCCCCGACCATCCGGGCGGAACGACCTGGCGACGAGTCGGCGATCCGGTCTCTTGTCGATCGAGCATTCGCGCCATCCGCGGCCGAGGGGCGGATCATCGACGACCTGCGCGGCGAGGAAGGCTGGCTCGCGGACCTGTCGCTCGTGGCCGTGGCTGAGGATGGAGCGATCGTCGGGCAGTGCGTGACGAGTCTGGGCATCCTGGTCGGGGTCGATGGCTCGAGCCGTCCCATCCTGGCCCTCGGGCCGATCGCGGTCGCTCCTGACCTTCAGCGGCGGGCCATCGGCGGGGCCCTCATCCGGCGCACGATCGCCGACGCGACGGCCGCGCGATGGCCCGTCATCGTCCTCGTCGGGCACGCAACGTATTACCCACGATTCGGATTCGAACCGGCACGGGCGATCGGGATCGAGCCTCCGCAGTCGTGGTCGGATGCGCACTGGATGGCCCTGCGACTCCCTGGCTGGACGCCCGACCTGCGTGGGACGATGCAGTACCCACCAGCCTTCGGGATCGACTGAGCCCGCTCCCATTCGCCGGTCGTGGCGGGTGTACGACCCCGCATCGTGGTACGCGGGTTCTCGCGGCTTCGAACGCGTGCCCGCGCTCGAATCACGATCGGACCGGGCTCGATGCACCCTGCACCGGGGGCGCGCGAGCGTCGATCCACGCTCGACCGAGCCGCGACCGCCGCCGAGGCCTCGCATTGGACGACGCCAGTCGTAGATCGCGAGGATCATCCGGCCGACGCGACGACCCGATCCGGGGCGCAAGCACCGGACCCATCCCGCGCCCGGCCAGTGCCGGACCTACCGCCGGACCAACGGGATCCGTGGCCAGAGGGACCGGATCGGGACGGAGGCCGCCCACGTGCGAATCACGTCGTCAAGTGGCGACACGGCCACGAAAATCGACCGTTGACGGGCCATCGCGCAGTGCTATCCTCGCCGCCGGGTCCGCGTGGTCGGAGGGAGGCGCGCGGATCGTCCCTGGCGCACTCATGTTCTCTTCGATGTTCGTCGTCACACCGTCTCAGCGGTGATTGGAGGAGAGGAACGTGTCCAGCAACCCCCAGGACGTCGCGGCCCGCGATGACGCGCACCTGCAGTCATTGGGAATCAAGCCCGAACTCCAGCGTACGCTCGGATTCCTGTCGAACTTCGCGGTGGCGTTCAGCTACATCAGCGTCTCGACCGGCACCTTCACGCTCTTCGGCCTCGGGTTCTTCGTTGGTGGACCGGCCTTCTTCTGGTCCTGGCCGCTCGTCGTCGCGGGTCAGCTGCTGGTCGCGCTGAACTTCGCCGAACTCGCGAGCCACTTCCCGGTGGCCGGTTCGATCTATCAATGGTCGAAGCGGCTGTCCAACCGGACCCTGGGCTGGTTCACGGGCTGGTTCTATTTCTGGGCCGGTGTGCTGACGACGACCGCGGTCGCCATCACGGTGCCGCTTGTGCTCTCGTCGATCCTTGGCGTCAACGGGTCCACCCAGTACGGCCCGTTCACCTGGAACGTCTGGGTCGCACTCGGCACCCTGATCGTGACGACGATCATCAACGGCTTTGGCGTTCGCCTGATGACCGTCATCAACAACATCGGCGTCGCCGCCGAGATCCTCGGCATGGTCGTCTTTGCCGGCATCCTGCTGATCTTCTTCAACCACCAGCCGTTGAGCATCATCACGAGCTCCGCGGGAACAGAGTCGCAGGCCAACGGGAGCTATCTCCCAGTGTTCGCTGTGGCTGCGTTCATGTCGCTGTTCGTGGTCTATGGCTTCGACACGGCGGGCACGTACGGCGAGGAGACGCTTGACGCGAGCCGCCAGGCGCCGCGCGGCATCCTGTCGGCCATCCTGCTGTCAGGCGTGATCGGGTCGATCTTCCTCCTGGCTATCCTCCTTTCGACACCCGATATCGCCGCCGAGATGACGGCTGCCGCTGGCGGCGCGTCGCCGATCGCCGACGTGATCCATGCGAACCTGGGCGATGTCTGGGGCAACATCTACCTTGGGGTGGTCCTCCTCGCGGTCTTCGTCTGCACGATGGCCATCCAGGGTGCCACGACCCGCCTGATGTTCTCGATGGGCCGCGACCGACGCCTGCCGCTCGGGAACCTGTGGGCGAGCGTCGGGACCACCAAGACCCCGACCAACGCCGC
>JBBQLI010000137.1:0-4356 GCA_038327765.1 Candidatus Limnocylindrales bacterium
CGAGGAAGGGACGATGATCTGGACCGACAACATGCTCATCCCGAAGGGCGCCGTGAACAAGTACACGGCCGAACTGATGATGAACTGGGTCTACGATCCGCCGGTCGCGGCGCAGATCGCCGACTACGTCTACTACGTCTCACCGTGCGACGGGATCACGGACCTCATCAAGAAGCTGGACCCTGGCGCCGAAACCAATCCCCTGCTGTTCCCGACGGCGGACATCGTCGCCAAGCAGCGCAACTTCCAGTTCCTTTCGGATGACCTCGAGGCGGCGTTGAACGCATCGTTCGCCAAGCTCACCGGAAACTGAGCGGAGCGCACGACGATGACCGCTGCGACAGTGTCGGGATCGAAACCCGGACCGGGCTGGCGCGGCCGGATCGGCAAGGCGCTGCCGTACATCCTCCTCGCCCCCGGCCTGTTCTGGCTGACGGTCTTCTACCTGATCCCGGCGTTCCAGATGTTCACCTACTCGATCTCGAGCGGGTCGATCGCGGACGGGTACCACATCACCTGGTCGCTTGACGCCTACGGCAGCGCGATCGCCCAGTTCGGCAAGCAGTTCCTGAATTCGATCCTGTACGGTGGCGCCGCGACGATCCTGACCCTCCTGATCGGGTTCCCGGTGGCCTACACGATCGCGTTCCGTGGTGGCCGGTACAAGAACCTGTTGCTGTTCCTGGTCATCGCCCCGTTCTTCACCAGCTTCCTCATCCGGACCATCAGCTGGAAGATCCTGCTGGGTGACGAGGGTCCGATCCTCGGCCCCCTCAAGCACACCCTGGGCGTCCTCCCCGGCACGTTCAGCATCCTTGGCACACCCGTGGCGCAGGTCGCCGGCATCACCTACAACTTCCTCCCGTTCATGATCCTGCCCCTCTATGTCGCGCTCGAGAAGATCGACTTCCGGTTGATCGAGGCCGCCGAGGATCTCTACGCGAGCAATGTCGGCGCATTTCGCCGCGTGACGCTGCCACTCGCGCTGCCGGGCGTCTTCGCGGGCTCGCTGCTGACGTTCATCCCGGCGATGGGCGACTACATCAATGCCGAGCTGCTCGGAAGCCCGGGGACACGGATGATCGGCAACGTCATCCAGAACCGGCTGCTGGTGCAGAACGATTACCCGGTCGGGTCAGCGCTGTCGTTCACGCTGATGGCGGGCATCCTCATCGCGGTGGCGATCTACGCCCGACTCCTCGGCACCGAAGCGTTGACCGGCTGATGACCACCGCGACAGCCACCCCGGGCGCCGCCGCGATCTCGAATGCGCCACCGCGCGGATCGATCCGCCAGCGCCTCTCGAAGCGGGCCCTTCCGACGTTCACGGCGCTGGCGATCGTCTACCTGATGATCCCGATCGTCGTCATGATCGTCTACTCCTTCAACGCACCGGACGGCAAGTTCAACTACATCTGGAACAAGTTCTCGCTCGAGGGGTGGTTGCACCCGTTCGACTGGCCGGGTCTGGGCGACGCAGTCACCACCAGCCTCGCGGTAGCGCTCATCTCGACGATCGTCGCGACGATCCTGGGGACGATGATCGGCCTGGCCCTGACTCGTTACGAGTTCAAGGGTCGCGGCGCTCTCAACGGCATCATCTTCCTGCCGATGGCCACGCCGGAGATCGTGCTCGGCGCCAGCCTCCTTGGCTTGTTCGTGGGGACCGCGTTGCCGCCACTGAAGGGCGCCGTGCCGACCCTCTACCCGACCGGGTTCACGACCATCCTCATCGCCCACATCATGTTCAACATCAGCTACGTCGTGGTCACCGTGAAGGCCCGCCTCGCCGGCTTCGACCGACGGCTCGAAGAGGCCGCGATGGACCTCGGCGCGAACGAGCTGATGACCTTCTGGAAGGTGACCTTCCCGCTGATCCTGCCCGGCATCATGGCCGCCGCCCTGCTTGCGTTCAGCCTGTCGATCTACGACTTCGTGATCACCAACTTCGTGTCGGGGACGACAAACACGTTCCCGATCTGGATCTACTCGATCCAGAAGAACGCCCTCCCCGTCCAGATCAACGTGATCGGGTCCATCATCTTCCTGAGCGCCGTCGGCCTCGTGGGCATCAGCACGATCCGCTCCGGACGCGCAGCCCGCCTCCGCTAGCTCGGGGTCGACATGCTCGAGACATCCTCGCGGACCACGATCGCGGCACTCCCCGATCACTCGGTCGTGCCGCCGGTCTGGAGCCGGATCACCAACCTCGATGTCGATCGTGGCGAGGGCTCGTGGCTGATCACCCGCACCGGCGAGCGGTATCTCGACTACTCGTCAGGCATCGGTGTCACGAATACCGGTCACGCTCATCCCCGGGTGGCCGCGGCCGTCGCCGCTCAGGCGGTGAAGCTGCTGCACGGCCAGCAGAACATCCTCTATCACGAGCCCGGCCTGCGCCTGTACGACCGTCTGCGGACCGTGCTGCCGGGGGGGCCGTGGCAGGCGTTCCTGTCCAATTCGGGTGCGGAGGCCGTGGAGGCCGCGGTCAAGCTGGCCCGCGTCGCGACCGGCCGGCCGGCGATCCTTGCCTTCCGCTACGGCTATCACGGCCGAACGGCGCAGACGATGGCCCTGACGACCGCCAAGGATGTCTATCGCGCGGCTTTCGAACCCCTCCCCGGCTCCGTCTATCACACGCCCTATCCGTACTGCTACCGAGCGGCCGGTGGCGCCCACTTCCCGGACGCCTGCACGTGCGACTGGGAGGCCCAGCTCGATCTGACGTTCCACCAGTTCATCTACCCGGACCGTGTCGCGGCCGTGATCATCGAGCCCGTCCTCGGTGAGGGCGGCTATGTCGTCCCGCCGCCCGGCTTCCTGCCGCGGTTGCGCGAGATCACGAAGCAGCACGGCATCCTGCTCATCGCCGACGAGGTCCAGACCGGTTTCGGACGGACCGGCGAGATGTTCGCCGTCCAGCACTGGGACGTGGAGCCCGACATCCTGGTCATGGCCAAGGGGATCGCCTCCGGGCTGCCCCTCTCGGGCATCATCGCGCGCCAGGAGATCATGGCCACCTGGAAACCCGGCACCCATGGCGGCACGTACGGCGGCAATGTCGTCTCGTGCGCGGCCGCGAACGCGACGCTGGACGTCATCGCCGAGGAAGGGCTCGTCGCCAACGCGCGCGAGCGCGGCGACCAATTCCTGGCCGGGCTGCGCCGGCTCCAGGCCACCTACCCGTCGATCGGCGACGCGCGAGGACTGGGCCTGATGGCCGCCATCGAACTGGTGAAGCCCGGCGTCGGCGATGGCCGGACGCCAGACCCCGACCTGACCAAGCGGATCCAGGCCGAGGCGCTCGCACGCAAGCTGATCGTCCTGACCGCCGGCACGTACGTGAACGTGGTCCGGATCATCCCGCCCCTCGTGACCACGGCCGCCGAGGTGGACCAGGCGCTGGCGATCCTGGACGCGTCGCTGGCGGCCGCCGGAGCCTGACCGCTCGACCATGACCCAGCCCGCTCAGCCCCGCGGCATGACCGTGCGAGCTGCGCTCGACGCGTTCTTCGCCGACCTGGACCATCTCGGCTGGGAGGACCTGGGCCGGATCTCGTTCCCCGCCGACGACCCAGCGCGGGTCGAGGCCCGCGCGATCGCCCAGGCCGCGGCAGCACGCGCGGGTCGCGCGGGCGAGCTCGAGACCGCGGTCGACGCGGCCCGGGCCTGGGTGGATGGGGCCTATGCCGCGCGGCTCTACCAACCCACGTGGGTCGCACTCAACTGGGGCCGATCGACCGGGTCGCTCGAGGACCGCGTCGCGATGACGGCGATCGTCGAGGACGCGGTCAGCGCGGTCGTGGTGGATGGCCTGGTCGCAGCCACGGTCGGTGAGACGTTGCGAGAGCCGTTCGAGCTGGTCCGCTCGATGCACCCGGGCGAGCTCTCGACGCCCGCGGAGGCACGTCGGCGCCGATGGGGTCGTCCAGCGGCCGTGGTCCTAATCATCGTCGCGCTGACCTTTTTCTTCGCCGACTCCGTTTCCTGGGTCGGGCCTGTCGGTCTGGCCATCCCCCTGGCCATGGCCGTGCTGATCTTCGTTCGGCTGACCAGTCTCCCGCCCAGACCGTAGGGACAGGACGACCGCGATCTAGGCAGTCCCGTCAGGAGGCGTCGGGAAACGCGACACGCGACCTTCTTGCTGTCGGTCCACGAGTCTGATCACGAACACGGTGAAGACGACGAACGAGAGAAGGAACCCGACGATACCCACGACGAGGGCGAGTTGGACGCTGGCGCCCAGCCCAAGGAGTACCAGGCAGCAAAGCGCGCCGACGAACATGGAGTCGATCGTGAAGATCATCCCGATGGTCGTCGTGAGACCGTGCGCAACGTTCCCGATGAAGCTCTTGC
>JBBQLI010000138.1:0-4223 GCA_038327765.1 Candidatus Limnocylindrales bacterium
TATGCGCCCAAGGACCTGCGATCCACCGCCTCGGCATCGCTCAACGGCGGGCAGAAGGTGCGACGGTTCGTGATCGCGGATCTCGGAGCCATGGCGCGGGCCGCGCGCGCAGCCGGCGCCCGACTCGCGGTCCAGTCCTCCTATCGAAGCTATACGACGCAACGATCCACCTTCGCCTACTGGGTGCGGGTCGGGGGCTACGCCAGGGCGCTCCGGACGAGCGCTCGCGCAGGCCACAGCGAGCATCAGCTGGGGACGACGCTCGACTTTCGGAGCTGGGGCGGGCGGGCCGCCTGGTATTACCCGGACTGGGCCACGACGAAGGCCGGAAAGTGGCTCAAGGCCAACGCGTGGAAATACGGCTTCGTCATGAGCTACCCGAAGGGCAAGAGCGCGATCACCTGCTACTCGTACGAGCCGTGGCACTACCGCTACGTGGGCAAGGCCGTCGCGAAGCAGGTCCACGTCAGTGGCGTGACCCTGCGCGAGTACCTCTGGGCGCAGCAGGTCAACCCGACCCCGTCGCCGACCCCGACGCCATCGCCGATTCCGAGCGGCACCGGCAGCCCGAGTCCGGACCCGAGCGCGAGCGCGACCTCGTCTCTCTCGGCCAGCCCGTCGCCCACGCCGTCCTCGTAGTCCCGCGCCAATTCAGCCGGCCAGCGCCTCGCGGATCAATGTCGTGAGCTGGTCCCATTCGACCAGGAACGCGTCGTGGCCCTTGCTGGAGTGGACCTCGCGATAGCGCGCATCGACACCCGCCCCGATGGCCGCGTCCACGAGGACCCGGACCTGGCGGGGACCGTAGAGGATGTCGTCCTGTATGCCGATGCCGGTCAGTTTCGCGCCGGATGTCGCCAATCGCTCGAGCGCGAGATCCCGTCCGCCCCACGCGACGGCGATGTCGTGCTGGTCCATCGCCCGCACCAGCGTCGCGTACGTCAGCGGGTCGAATCGTTCGATGATCTTGTCGCCCTGATGGTCGAGATAGCTGACGATCGAGGGACGGCCATCGGGTTCGGTGGATCGGCCGAATCGTTCGTCGAAATCGGCCTCGCTGCGATACGTGGTCATGGCCAGTTCGCGAGCGAGGGCCAGACCGTCGAGACCGAGCCGTTCGATGAGCTCGATCTGGATGTGGTTCCAGGCAACGGCCAGCGGGCCGGTGGCGGCCGGTGCCGCGATCGGAACCACGTGACCGACGCCGGTAGGACGCGCGAGAGCCACCTCCAATGCCACCATGCCGCCAAGCGACCCGCCGATCGCCAGCGCGACCCGCTCGATGCCGAGCGCGTCGAGGAGCGCCCACTGGGCGCGTGCCTGATCTCGCGTGGTGATCAGCGGGAACGCCGGGCCATATGGCTGGTCGGTCCGTGGATCGATCGAGATGGGCCCGGTGGTGCCATACCGGCTGCCGAGCAGGTTTGCGGCCAGGACCCCGTAGTGGGTCGTGTCCATAACCCGTCCGTCGCCGATGAGTGGCGCCCACCAATCGCCGGCAGCGTCGGCCGACCCGGTCAACGCATGGACCACCAGGATCTGTGGCCCGTCGGCTGGGGCCAACCCGTCATGCCGAAACGCGACGGTCAACCCGGGCAGGGTCGAGCCGTCGTCGAGATCGAACGGACCGAGTTCGATCGACTCCAGCCGGCCGGTCCCCGTGGGGAGACCGGCCGGCCAGGTCGTTCTGGGTTCGACGGTCATCCAGCCGCGCCGACGAGGACGCCGTCATTCGGTGCTTCGGCGGTCGCCGCTGCCAGGGCGTTGGTCAGGTCCGCGATCAGGTCGTCGACATGCTCAAGCCCCACGGACAGCCGGATGAGGTCATCGGTCACGCCGGTCGAGGCCTGCTCCTCGGGCTCCAGCTGGGAGTGCGTCGTGGAGGCCGGATGGATGATCAGCGACTTGGCGTCGCCGACGTTGGCGAGCAGGCTGAAGATCTGGACGTTGTCGATGAGCCGCCGGCCGGCTTCGACGCCACCTTTCACCCCGAAGGTCACGATCCCGCCGAAGCCGCCCTTGAGGTACTTGACCGCCTGCTTGTGCGACGGATGCGACTCGAGGCCGGGGTAGCTGACCCAGGTGACCTCGGGGCGCGTCTCGAGCCACTTCGCGATCGCGAGCGCGTTCTCGCTGTGCCGCGCGATGCGGAGCGGGAGCGTCTCGAGGCCCTGGAGGAAGAGGAACGCGTTGAACGGGCTGAGCGCGGGGCCGAGGTCGCGCAGGCCCTGGACGCGCAGCTTGAGGATGAACGCCAGGTTGCCGAATGCACCCGTGTAGCTGATCCCGTGGTAGGACGGATCCGGATCCACGAAGTCCTGCTTGAACCGCTCGGACGCGGCCCAATCGAAGGTGCCGCCATCGACCACGACGCCGCCGATCGCAGTGCCATGACCGCCGATCCACTTGGTCGCACTGTGGATGACGATGTCCGCGCCGTGCTTGATCGGCTGGGCGAGCAGCGGAGCGAACGTGTTGTCGACGATGACCGGGACGCCGCGGGCATGGGCCACGTCCGCGATGGACGCGAGGTCATGGACGTCAAGGCGCGGGTTGCCGATCAGCTCGAGGAAGACCGCCTTGGTCTTCTCGTTGATGGCACGGCCGAAGGCCGACGGATCGCTGCCGTCGACATACGTGGTGGTGATGCCGATCTTCGGCAGGGTGTGGGTGAACAGGTTGTATGTGCCGCCGTACAGCGACGACGAGCTCACGATGTTGTCGCCGGCGCGTGCCAGGTTGAGGATCGAGAGGGTCTCGGCCGCCTGACCGGACGCGACGCCAAGAGCCGCCACGCCACCCTCGAGTGCGGCGACGCGCTGCTCGAAGACGTCCGTGGTCGGGTTCATGATCCGGGTGTAGATGTTCCCGAACTCCTGGAGCCCGAACAGGCGAGCCGCATGGGCAGCGTCGTTGAAGACGTAGCTCGTGGTTGCGTAGATCGGGACGGCGCGGGCATTCGTGGTCGGGTCCGGCTTCTGCCCGGCGTGCAGCGCCCGGGTCTCCGGACGGAAGGTGGTCGGATCGAGTTCAGCCATGATCGGTGCGGTGCCTCCAGGGACGTCGGGGACAAACAAAAAGACCGCGGCTCCTTCGTGGAGTCCGCGGCCCGGGAACCGTGTCGTCGGTCCCGCTCCTACCTCATCAGGTTGCGCGAGACGTCAGACCCGATCCTTTCGGACGGGCCGCTTGCGCATACACATGTCGGCGAGAAGGTAGGTGCTCACAGCCCGGCGATGGTGCGCGAACGGGACTGCGGGCGTCAACGGACGCCACCAAAACGCAATGTTGTCCCCGACGTAGGCTTGCGGGATGAGTGCGATCCCTGACACATTCCGCGCTTTCGTCGCCGAAAAGGTCGAGGGCAGCGTCCCGCCTGCTGTCATGCGCGGCGTGCGCGAGTTTCGCGAGTCTGACCTGCCACCGGGCGAGGTAGAGATCCGGGTCGGTTGGTCGAGCGTCAATTACAAGGACGGGCTCGCGACCCGCGCCGACGGTCGGGTGGCGCGCATCAGTGCGCTGATCCCCGGCATCGACCTGGCCGGGGTGGTGGTCGCCAGCTCGGATCCCTCGATCGTCATGGGCGCCAGCGTCCTTGCCCACGGCTACGACCTGGGCGTCGCTCGGCACGGTGGGTTCTCTGAGTACCAGCGCGTGCCGGCCGGCTGGGTGGTGCCGTTGGAGCCCGGTCTGACCCCGCGCGACGCGATGTCCATCGGGACCGCGGGGTTCACCGCCGCGATGTCCGTCGTGGCGCTCGGGGAACGGGGACTGACGCCCGATCACGGGCCTGTCCTGGTCACCGGGGCGAGCGGAGGGGTCGGGGGCACGGCCCTGGCGATCCTCGCCGAACTCGGCTACGAGGTCTGGGCCGCGACCGGCAAGCCGGCCGAGGCGGATCGGTTGCGAGCCATGGGGGCGGCCGGGGTGCTGACACGCGACGAGGTGACAGGGGAGGGAAAGCCGCTCGAATCCGAGCGCTGGGCCGGGGCGGTCGATGCGGTCGGTGGCGCGACCCTGCCCTACATCCTGCGGACACTGCGGACGGGCGGTGCCGTGGCCGCGAGCGGCAATGCCGGTGGCCCCAAGCTCGAGACCACGGTCTTCCCGTTCATCCTGCGCGGCGTCGCGCTGCTGGGGATGGACTCGGTCCTCGTCCCGATCGAGCGGCGGCGCCTGATCTGGGATCGTCTGGCCACGGATCTGCGACCACGCGACCTCGG
>JBBQLI010000139.1:0-4160 GCA_038327765.1 Candidatus Limnocylindrales bacterium
AGGCGACGCGAGCGGCACTGTCAGGCGAAGCGGCCGACCTGCTCTATCACGCGCTCGTGCTGCTCGCGGAACGTGGTCTCGCCCCGGCAGACGTCATCGCCACGCTCCGCGCCCGCCACTCCGGCTGAGCGGATACGGGCCCTCACCGTCACAGGCCCTTGGCGACGGCCGTCTGGGCGGTCGAGGATGGGAATACCGCGCTTCGACGCATGGTCCGAGACTCGGCTCAAGCCGTAGCCGCGCGCCGATCCCGCGGCTCGCAGATTTCCGGCAGATGGCCCTCACGCGGGCGTTCGTCAGAGCCGCTGACCATCGAACCGACGACGTCCTGCACGAAACGGCTCGCGGCCTGCGGGATCTGCCGACAGATGGGTCACCACGCGGACATCTGGCACGAATCCGTTGACTAACGCCCTCCTGAAGAGCGGATGACAGAAACGGGTCCGACCGGACCCGCCCGCGCCCCTCCTCCTCCGGCGAACCGACGATCCGCTAGCCGGTCTTCCGCCCGATCTCCCGCCGGCGCTTGCCGAGCCTGACGTCCAGCCACTCCCCGGCGATCGCTTGCGGCACGAAGAGCACGTCGGTCACTCGCACCCCGTTGATGGTCAGTCCGCCGCCCTGGATCAGCCGGCGCGCCTCTCCCCGGGAGGCCACGAGGCTCGCGTCTGCGAGCAACGACACGACATCCGCCCCCGCCGCGAACGTGAACCCGCCACTCGAGGCATGCAGCGACGCCAGCGACGCCGGATCCGCGATGGCGTCGTCCGAGAACCTCGCCGCCGCGTCGGCGATGGCCTGGCGCGCGGCCGCCTCGCCATGCGTCCGGGTCGTGATATCCAGCGCGAGTGCCCGCTGCGCCGCCCGCAACTCCGGCCGTTCAGCCGCCTCCGATTCCAGTGCCTCGACCTCCTCGCGACCGAGCTCGGTGAACCAGCGCAGGTAGGTCCCGATGTCGCGGTCGTCCGTGTTCAGCCAGTACTGGTAGAAGGCGTACGGCGAGGTCCGGGCCGGATCCAGCCAGACCGATTCCCCGGTCTCGCTCTTGCCGAACTTGGTCCCGGACGGCGAGAGCAGCAGCTTGTAGGCCATCCCGTGCGCAGGTTCGGCCTCCTCCCCCTCTCCGCTCGATCGTCGTATCAGCTCGAGTCCGGCGGTGATGTTGCCCCATTGGTCTGCGCCGCCCATCTGCAGCTCCACACCCATCGTCCGATACAGGTGGGCGAAGTCATAGGACTGGAGCAGCATGTAGCTGAATTCCGTGAACGACAGTCCACGCTCCAGGCGCACCTGGACCGAGTCCTTGGCGAGCATGTACGGGATCGTGAAGTGCTTGCCCGTGTCGCGCAGGAACTCGATCAACGACAGCTTCCCAAGCCAGTCGATGTTGTCCACGAGCAGCGCGCCCGAACCCGGCGTGAAGTCGAGGAATCGCTCCAGCTGCGCTCGGATCCCAGCCACGTTCGTCGCCAGGGTCTCGCGGTCCAGCAGGTTCCGTTCGCTTGAACGGCCCGATGGATCGCCGATCATCCCGGTCCCGCCGCCAACGAGCGCCACGGGTCGGCCGCCGAACCGCTGGAGCCGAAGGAGCCCGAAGATCGGGACGAGACTTCCCACATGCAACGAATCCGACGACGGGTCGAAGCCGATGTAGCCGCTGATCGGACGGTCCGTCGCAAGTCGCGCCGCGAGACCCGGTGTGGTGGCGTGGAGGATCCCGCGCCACTCGAGTTCGGCGAGGAGTTCGCTGGGCGACCGCGTCGGAGGCAGCGTCACAGCTCGACGGACCGGGCCGTCTGGACCCCGGGGAGGCCGTTCTTCCGATCGTTCATGCCTCCTATGCTATCGTGCGGCCACTCATGCAGACCAGCCTCGCGCGGCGGCAGCGCCACCGAAGAGCGCTCCAGGGCCGACCTCGGCCGAGCGGCGGATCGTCCATCGGGCGGATCCTCCTCGTCCTCTCCCTGACCTTCCTGGGAGTCTCTGTGCTTACCGCTGGGGCAGGGTTCCTCTTCGCGGTCAGCGCCTACAACCACTACTCCGAGGGGCTGCCTGATCCGAAGGTCGCGCTCGCGAACCTCCATTTCGACCAGCAGACCACGCTCTACGACAGCACCGGCAAGATCCTGCTGGCGAGCCTGGGCGAGCTGAAGCGGGAGGTCGTCACCTACGACGAACTGCCGGGCGAGATGATCGACGCGACGACCGCCATCGAGGACAAGGACTTCTGGCAGAACGCCGGGTTCGACCCGATCGGCATCATCTCGGCCGGCCTCGACACCATCTCCGGCGCGCCGCGCGGCGCCTCGACGATCACCCAGCAGCTCGTCCGGGCCCGGCTGCTCCC
This sequence comes from Candidatus Limnocylindrales bacterium, assembly GCA_038327765.1. Lineage (GTDB taxonomy): Bacteria > Chloroflexota > Limnocylindria > Limnocylindrales > CSP1-4 > SPCO01. The sequence goes on from JBBQLI010000139.1 coordinate 2,348, forward strand.
GGCGGCGGCGTTCGAGGGCTCCACGTACGAACGCAAGGTGCGGGAGATCATCCAGTCCGTCCGGCTCACCCAGGCGTTCCCCGGTCAGGACGGCAAGAAGCAGATCATCACGGCCTACCTGAACCAGAACTTCTACGGCAACAGCAGCTATGGCGTGAAGGCCGCAGCGAAGGGCTACTTCGGCAAGGACCTCAAGGACCTGACACTTGCCCAGTTCGCCATCCTGGCTGCGATCCCGAAGTCGCCGACCGCCTACGACCTGATGAAGAATGCGCAGGTCGTCTGCCCGAACGGCGGCGACCCCAGCACCTGCGATGACACGTTCCAGCTTGTGGTCCCGCCGGCGTCCGAGATCGTCGTGCGCCGCAACTTCATCCTCGACCTGATGAAGACCCGCAGCACGCTCACCGGTTCCAAGTACACGACCGCCGACTACGAGGCCGCGAAGCAGGAGCCAGTGGTCCTGGATCCGCAGGTCTCCGCGAACTGGAAAGCACCCCACTTCGTGTGGCAGGTGCGCGATCAGCTGGCGACCATCCTGTGCCCGGATACGCCCAACACCTGCGACAAGGTGGACACCGGCGGCTACCGGGTGACGACGTCGCTGAACTGGGCGATGCAGCAGACCACCGAGAAGTACGTCTTTGCCGCGTCGCGTGGGCCGAATGCCGCCGATCCCCGCAGCGTGCTCACCAAAACGGGCATCCCGCGGAAGCACTGGAGCTGGATCCTGGCACTGCGCGGGCACAACATCCACAACGCGGCGGCCGCGGTCATCGACTATCGCAGTGGCCAGGTGCTGGCCTATGTCGGCAGCGGCAGCTACACGGCCCGCGGCAACAGGCAGTTCCAGCCGCAGTTCGACGTCCTCGCCGACGGCTGGCGCCAGCCCGGATCGGCGATCAAGCCGATCGACTATCTGGTGGGTATCGACGACACGACCCTGACCGCGGCCACCATGTTCATGGACGTGAGCACGAACTTCGGTGGCGGGTACTACCCGACCCAAGCGGACAAGCTGGAGCGTGGACCCGTGCGCCTGCGCTCGGCACTCCAGTTCTCGCTCAACATCCCGGCCATCAAGGCCGGCGTCCTGACCGGGCTGAACCACCTCTTCCAGCGGACCCAGGATTTCGGGATCCGCTATCCGTCGACCGCCGCACCGGTGGTCTCGATGGGGATCGGCACCCTGGAGATGCACCCGATCGACCTGCTCGGTGCGTTCGGGACGCTTGCCGACGGCGGGCTGCACATGCCGCGGACGTTCATCGCCAGCGTCATCGACGATCAGGGACGCCAGGTCTGGCCGATCCAGGATCAGCCCGTGACCGGGACCCAGGTCGTCAGCCCGCAGGCCGCCTACATCGTCACGGACATCCTGGCCGGCAACACGAATACCAAGGTCAACCCGTTCTGGGCCAAGTGGGCGATCTTCGACGGCACGACCCGCCGCCCCGCCGCCTATAAGACCGGGACCACGAGCGACAACCGCGACGTCGCGGCCTACGGCTTCCTGGCACCGCCCAAGGATCCGAAGGCGCCCGCCCTGGCCGTCGGGGTCTGGATGGGCAACAGCGACAACTCGCCCAACGACGGCAAGCTCTCGCTCGACACCTCGGCACCGCTCTGGTCGGCGATCCTCACCTCCGTCAGCCACGGCATGCCGATGGCGAACTTCACGCCGCCGACCGGTCTCGTCACCGCCAAGGTCGACGCATTCACTGGTCAGAAGCCGGGCCCGTTCTCGTCGAAGACGGTGAGCGAGATCTTCATCAAGGGCACCGCCCCCACGAAGTCCAACGCCGCGCGCGTC
>JBBQLI010000140.1:0-4134 GCA_038327765.1 Candidatus Limnocylindrales bacterium
GTCGCCACGGAGTAGTAGCTCTCGGGGCTCTCCGGGGCCACGTTCGTCGGGCAGAGCACGACCTCGGCGCCGTACGCCCGGAGCAAGGCCTGCTTCTCGGGCGACTGCTTGTCGGCCATGACGAAGATGCAGCGATAGCCCTTGAGTGCCGCGGCGATCGCCAGGCCGTGCCCCGTATTGCCGGACGTGGGCTCGATGATCGTCCCGCCCGGCTGGAGCAGGCCAGCGCGCTCGGCCGCCTCGATCATGGGCAGGCCGATCCGGTCCTTCACCGACCCGCCCGGGTTGAGCATCTCCAGCTTCGCGAGGAGGAGCGGCTGTCGATCCGCCGGCCCGAGGTCGCGGACGAGCCGGGTGATCCGGACAAGGGGGGTGTGACCGACGAGGTCGAGGATGGTCTCGGCGTAGTGCATCGCCGTCGGAGTATAGGAGGCGGCTCCGGCGCCTGGCTCAGGCGTCCCGGTCGAGGCGTCCGGGGCGCAGCAGCAGCCAGGTCAGTCGTCGGCGAAAGCGACGCGCATGGTCGGCCGGATCGACGGTGGTGGCATGGAGCGCCTCGACCTCCGGGCCGAGCAGCGCTGCCAGCGCGTCGCTCATGACACGGGCAAGATCCAGCTCGGCGCGGGTCCCAGGTTCCGGAAACGGCGCCCCGGGCGCCAGTCCGGCGAGGACGCGGGCGGTCGTCGCGGGGAGGATCCGGGATGCCAGCCTCCGACCGAGGTAGAGCTCCTCGGTCCCGGCGATGGCCAGCGGCACGACGGGCGCATCGACCCGCATCGCGATGATCGCCCAGCCCGCCCGGAACGGTCCCAGGCGACCCGGCGGGCCGCTCACGGTGCCTTCGGGCATCTGCACGAAGACCGCGCCGTTGGCCACGACGGCCCGCGCCGAATCGACGTGCTGCTCGATGCCGATCCCGCCACGCCACACGGGGAGCAGCCCCCCGATCGCGTGGACCAGCCGCTCGCGCCAGCGCGAGGTGAAGGTGGATGGGCCACTCCCCAGGAACCAGGCACGCGGCTCGACGGGGAGGGCGTGGACGACCACGAACGGGTCCATCCAGCCGCGATGAGCGGCACCCACCAGGAAGTAGCCGCCGTGCGGAAGGTTCGTCTGCCCATCCGTCGCGATGTGGAATCGGAAGACGACGAACAGGACGAAGCGCGCCAGCGCGCGCAGTGCCCGGTAGCGTCGTGATGCCCGGGCCTCCGGCGCTCGTCCGAGCCATGCGAGACCTTCCACGGCGCCACCGCGCGCCGCGGCGAGTGCTTGCGGGGAGACGCGCGCCCGAGGCGGTCGACGGCGTGCTGGATCCCTCGCTGGGTCCGGCGATGCCTCCGACCCGCTCATGCGGTCGCTGGCGGATCCGCCTCCGTCGTCGGGGTGGGATCGTCGTCGTGGACCTGGGGGGCGGGCGTGGCCTTGCCTGCTGGCGCCTCCGCGTCGTCTGGGGTTCCGGTCGGCGCTTCGTCCCCGGGTTCGGCGTTGGGCGCTGGTTCGCCCTCGTCCCAGCGCCAGACTGCCTCATCGGTGTCGGCGGCGGCCATCTCGTCGACCTCGTCCGGATCAACCGGCCGGCCCGGCGCTCCCCACGTAGCGACCGTGGGACGTGAAGCGGGATCGTCGTCGGGGTGCAGATACCGGTGGCGGTACATGAGGATGATCACGGACGCGACGATGAACGCGATCGACACCAGCTGGGCGACCGGGACCCCGAAGAACGTCCAGATGTCGTGGCGGAACGTTTCCAGCCAAAACCGCACGACGCCATACCAGACGAAGAAGACGAGCAGCAGATCACCGGGCCGAAGTCGCGAGCGAAGCCGGAACCCGATCGCGACCAGCACGATCAACCCGAGCACACCCGAGAGCGACTCATACAGGAAGAGCGGGTGGAACCGTGTCGTGGCTTCCGGGAAGGTGGCACATGGATAATCGAGGATCCGGTGGGCGCAATCGATCGGGATGCCCCAAGGCGCGGAGGTCGGCGATCCGTAGAGCTCCTGGTTGAAGAAGTTGCCCCAGCGGGCGATCGCCTGCATCGCGAACAGACCGGGCGCCACGATGTCGGCCCAGCGCAGGAACGGGGCGCCGATCCGTCGCGCGTACCACCAGGCCGCGATCGTGCCCGTGATGATCCCGCCGTAGACGCCGAGACCCGAATAGGGCGGCAGGACGATCTTGAGGAGATCGTCCTTGTACAGCGCCCACTGGTCGATGACGTGATAGGCGCGACCACCGATCAGCGCGGCGATCGCCACGATGATCATCGCGTTGGCGAGGATCTCCGGGTCCTCCCCCGCCCGTCGCGCGAGCCGGACCATGACCGCGTACGCGGCGGCGAGGCCGACCGCATAGCCGATCCCGTACCACGCGATGGTCAGCGGTCCCAGCTGGAGCGCCGTCGAACTCGGCAGGAAGTCGAACATCCGCCGAAGTGTAGCGGGCGCCGGCTCCGGCTCGCGACTTCCCTATACTCGACCGCGGTGAACGCAGAATTCAATTGGTGGCTGCTGATCGTCGGGCTCGTCGTGGGTGGCGGGCTCGTCTGGTTCGTCGTGGCCGATTCGCGCCGACGCGAGGCGGACGTGGACGACCACGAACGACCGCGTGAGGCGCTCTGGCTTTCGACGGTCCTTGAGCGCGAGGGTCATCGCGTGGACGTCGCGGCCGCGGAACGGATGCTGGTCCTCCACCAGGCGTACCTGGCGGCCGTCCCGCCCGATCCCGAGCCGGATCAGGAGCCAGTGAGCACCGGATCGCTGCCCACGACCGACCCATCCGCGGCGACGAGCGACACCCCGAATCGCGGGGCACCGGCCAGTCCGGCCACGGCCGACGACGGTCCCACCCAGTAGGCCAGACCCCCGCCGAAGAACATCTTGCCGATCCCCTGACGCGCGCCGGATCCGCTGGTCTGGACCCAGCAGTGGTATTCCATCCCGGCGGCGGGTTGCGTGAGCCCGGTGGCCACGACCACGACCTGCGTGGTCGTCGGGGAGAAGAGCAGCGTGCCCTCGACGTCACCGCCGGTCGGACTGGCCAGCCGGATATGGGAGACGTCCGCCTCGGCAGCAAGGTTCACGGTCGCGGTCGTGACATCGGCGAGGTGCTCGATCACCTGATCCTGCGCCGCGAGCCGGTCATCGATGCGACCGCCGACGATGAATGACGTGGCCACCACCGAGAGCGCGACGGCCGCGGCCACCGCGCCGATCCAGCCCAGCGCGAGCCGGCGTCGGTCACGGGCGGTCCGGATCGACGACGGTGCCGGAGATGGCGCGGATCCGACGACCGGCGGGGCGACGACGACCGACGGCTCGGCATGCAAGCGGGCGGCAGCGGCGCCGCGCGGCACGCCGCGCGCCCGAACGTACGCCAGCGTCCGCTCACGCAGCTCGACCGGCGGCGTGGTCGCGACGACATCGCGGATGACCCTGCTCGCGCGTCGGACCCGGTCCAGCTCCAGCGTGCAGGACGCGCAGCCGACGAGATGCGCGGCGACCGCCATCGCCTCGGGCGTATCGCCGGCCATGAGCCGATCGAGCCCGCCGGGCTCGGCTGCCGCGAGATCAAGTGCGTCGCGTATCGCGTCGTGGTCCATGGGTCCTATCCGTCCTCGCCGACACGTGCCGGCATGCCTGTCGTCTCTTCGAGCGCATGGCGCAGTCGCCGCAAGGCCCGCCGCGTCCGCGTCTTGACCGTACCGAGTGGCCAGCCGAGCCGCTCCGCGATCTCGGTCTGCGAGAGGCCCTCGTGGTAGGCCAGCACGATCACGGTCCGCTCCTCGAACGCCATCTCGCCGAGGGCCAGGTCGATCGTGGCCCGGGTCTCCTTCGAGGCGAGTGAGTCCTCGGGGCTTGCCGGGGCCTGCGAGCCGGCCACGATCGTCCCGACGGCCGCGGCGCGTTCGAGCAGCTGGGTCTCCGTGTCGTCGGGGCCCGCTGAGCGCTGCGGTCCGACCAGCTGCGGACGACGTCCGGCCGCGCGCAACCGATCGATCGTCCGGTTGCGCGCGATCGTGTGCAGCCACGCCGGGAGCGAGCCGGTCCGGGGGTCGAACGACTCCGCTCGATCCCACAGGGCGAGGAACGTGTCCTGGACCACCTCTTCGGCGATGCCTCGATCCGTCGT
>JBBQLI010000141.1:0-4121 GCA_038327765.1 Candidatus Limnocylindrales bacterium
CCCCTGAGGCGAACCAGCTCCGCGAACAGATCGACCGCTACGTCGAGGCGGAGCGCCAGATCGAAGGCGAGATGGCCAGGCGCCGCATCCGGGCCTGAGCCGGAGTCGTCGTCCCGCGGAGCGCGGACCGGCGCCTAGACCGCGACCGGCACCGGCGAGATGCGGATCGGCACATCGAAGGTGCGCTCGTCGCGCACGACCGCCGACGTGGCCGACACGACCATGTGTCCGGCGACATCCGCCTCGATCGCGGCGACCTCGACGACCCCCGGCCCACTTGGTTCGATGACCAGTGGCGGCAGCTCTGCCCTGATCGTCACCGCCACGGGTCGCCGCTTTGCCTGCTCCTCGGCGATCACGCCGCCGGCCAGGATCGAGAGTGCCGGCATGTCGAACAGGCTGAAGCCGATCCCCAGCCCCGCCAGGTCATCGGCGACCATCCCCTTGAACAGGCCACGAGCCGCCACTGCGCACATCTCGTCATAGAGCTCCGGCCAGCCCACCCGTCTCCGGCGGTAGCAGAACCGCACGAATTCAAGAGCGACCGGATCGGGCATGCGTGGGCTGGCGGTGCGTGGTTCCATCGATGTGCGCGCGCTCCCTTTGGCGCCCCCGGGACGACCACGGTCGAACCGTTCGGAGGCAATACGAAGCACCTCCCGACGAGAACGGACGGATCGATCCGCTCGCCTGGTGCTGGTCCGGGCTGTGCCGGTCGCCCTCCCCTGTGGCCTCGACCGGTGAGCGTTCATGGTAGGCCCGGATCGAGGGCAGCGGGAAGGGGGCTTGTCCACCAGTTCGTCCACCAAGTTATCCACACGAACGGACGTTCGGCGAACGTCCGTTCCGTTCGAACGTGCAGGCCGTCAGACGGTCTGCCGCGTGAGCCCTAGACCCGGGCGATCGCTCAGGATCCAGCGATGGTCGCCGTCGAGTTCGAGTCCCTCGAATGGATCGTCCGCCAGCAGCAGGCAGCCGTCCAGATCCACCCAATCCGCCAGCGACGCGACTGCCGCCGAGCCGGCGATCCCCACCTGCGTCTCCTCCATGCATCCCAGGAACGTCTTGAAGCCGAGTCCGCGGGCGCGCGACAGCATCGCGTTGGCGGCGCCGATGCCGCCGCACTTGGCGAGCTTGACGTTGACGCCAGCGACGATACCGACGAGCGCGTCGAGGTCCTCGTACGTGACGGCACTCTCGTCGGCGACGATCGGGATCGAGGAGCGCTCCTGGAGCCAGGCGAGGTCGCGGTACGCGCGTGCCGCGAACGGCTGCTCGATCAGTTCCACACCCAGCGCGATCACGTCGGGGAGCAGCCGCTCGGCATCGTCGCGGGTCCAGCCCGTGTTGGCGTCGACGCGGATGGGACCCGTGAAGACCTCGCGGACCGCGCGCAAGGTGGCCAGATCCTGCGGCCCGCCCAGCTTGATCTTCAGGGCGGGGAACGCCGCGGCCCGCTGCGCCCGCTGGGCCACGATGGCCGGCTCGTCGATGCCGATCGTGAAATCGGTCGGCGGGATCGCCGCAGGCAGTCCGATGAGCTCGTGGACCGGGATCCCGAGGAGCGTCCCGACCAGATCGTGAAGGGCGATGTCGAGCGCGCATTTGGCGGCGCCGTTCCAGCGGATCGAGCTCGCCATCGCGGTCGTCGCGGCCGCCACGCCGTCCGCGGTCGGTTCGAAGCCCTCGATCCCTGCGGTGAGCCACGGCAGGACGGCGGCCATGGTCTCGGGTGTCTCCCCGTAGAACCGGTCCGGGTAGCCTTCCCCAAGCCCGACGATCCCCGGGAACCGGTCGTCGCACAGCTCCACGACCACCGTCGTGACGCCGTCGCCGGTGTGATGGTCCGTGCGCGCGATCCGGAATGGGTCGCGCAGGGAGAGGTGGAGGACCTCGTAGGTGATGTGGAGGCTCACGCTTCCGCGACCCACGGCAGGGCGTCCACGCCTGCACGGATGGCCGCCCACAGCACGTCGCCGCCGAAACGGACCGGGTCGTCAGCCGGGAGGCCGGTCTCTGCCGAGATCTCCGCGATGATCCGGCGCGCCTCATCGTCGTCCGGGTAGAGCGACGTGTTGAGCGCGATGGCGACCACCTTCGACGGCGCGATGAGCCCGGCGATCCGCTCATGCAGTTCGATGAACCCGGGCAGCGAGGCGATGGGGAAGGAGGTGCCGGGCAGATGGTCGAAATCGTGCTGCAGGAGTCCCGGCTTGTGGACCAGGACCATCGCGTGCGGCGTGGCCCCGTGGATCAGCCCCAGCGTCACCGACGAATACGCCGGGTGGTCGATCGAGCCCTGGCCCTCGACCAGGACCCAGTCGCCCATCCCCTCGCCCTGCTCGACGAGCCACTCGACCGTGCCCTGGGTGAAGTCGCTGATGAGCCGGTCCACCGCGACGCCCCAGCCCTCGATCATCATCCCGGTCTGGCCGCTTGGGACGAAGACCGTCGACTGGCCAGCCGCCAGGCCGGACTTGCGCAGTTCGAGGGCCACGGACATCTTGCCGATCGCGCAGTCCGTGCCGACCGTCAGGATCACCCGCTTGCCCGGTCCGTGGCGGCGACCCACCGACGTCTCCATGCGTTCCGGCGGCCGCCGGTAATCCACGATCGACGTCCCACGAGCCTCGGCCGCGGCCGCGAACTCGGGGTCGTCGCCAAGGAACGTGTGCAGGCCGCTCAGCACGTCCAGTCCAGCCGTGATCGCATCGAGGACGATCCCGCGCCACGCGGCCGGGAACTTGCCACCGGTCGGGGCGATGCCGATCAGGAGGGCATCAGGAGGGTTCGGCAGCGCCAACGCGTCGGCGAGCGACGCTACGATCGGTGCGGGGTGACCGGGCAGGAATTCGGCCACGTCGCGGCCGGCTTGGGTCGAATCGAGGACGGCGACCACATCGTCGCGGCCGTAGCGGATGACGCCGTAGGCGGTCTTGGCACTGTGGGCCCCGAACTGGCCTTCGGTGAGGATGACGAGGCGGCGGCGGTCGGTTGGTCGCATCGCCGGAGTCTACGGAAAAGCGGACGCCCCCGGGGCGGGATCCGGGGGCGTCGGAAGAAAGCGTCATTGGTACCGCATACCGGATTCGAACCGGTGATCTCCGCCTTGAGAGGGCGGTGTCCTGGGCCTCTAGACGAATGCGGCCCCGTGGCTGGCGGGCTGGCCGCCAGACCGGCCGACAGGATAGCAGAAGGTCACGAGGCGACCCTCGAGGGTGGAGCTGCGTGAGGTCGCGTCTCGCCGCGAGGGACGGCTGCCGCGCCTGCCAGTTCCACCCGGTCGCGTCCACGGGATTTCGCCTGGTAGAGCGCGCCATCCGCTGCGGCGATCAGCGCGCGCATCGGCACCTGCGCGGGCTGGCCCGTTGCGACGCCGATGCTGATCGTGAGTGGGAGGTTCGGCTGGCTGGCCGACCGGGGCAGGCGCAGCGCCGTCACCGCCGAACGCGCGCGCTCGGCGACGACCATCGCCTGCTGATCCGTGGCCCGCTCCACGATGATCAGGAACTCCTCTCCGCCATATCGGTAGACCTTGTCGTCTGGCCTGAGCGCGGAGGTCAACGCCCCCGCCACGGCCACCAGGGCACGGTCGCCGGCAGGATGCCCGTTGTCGTCGTTGAAACGCTTGAAGTGGTCGATGTCCATCATCAGGATCCCCACCTGGCGCCGGGATCCAGCGTGCTCCTCGATCTCGCTGTCAAGGGCACGTCGATTGCGCAGGCCGGTCAGGCCGTCCAGATAGGCCAGCCGGTCCAGCTCCATATTGGACGCCCGCAGATCCTGCTCAAGCTGATGGCGATGGCTGACGTCGTTGAACATCGCCATGGTCCCGAACGGCTCGCCGGAATCGTTGCGAAGTCTCGTGGCCGCGACGGAAAGCCAGACCCTGGAGCCATCGGCGCGTCGTGCCGGGATGTCATCGAGTGGTTCCGTCGGGGGATTCGTCCCGAGATAGGGCCTGATCCGGGCCAGCACCTCCGGATCGAGGGCTTCGAGCATGTTGCGACCGATCAGGTCGCCAGGCCGATAGCCGAGGATCTCCGTCGCGGGGCCGTTCGCGAGTGTGGTCCGACCGTCGACGTCAGCCACCCAGACGCCTTCCTTGGAGAGCTCCACGA
>JBBQLI010000142.1:0-4028 GCA_038327765.1 Candidatus Limnocylindrales bacterium
ATCGAATCCTGGCCGCTCTGGGCCGCCGCGTCGACCAGTTCCGTGATCCGTCCGAGCCCGTCGAGGAGGCTGAACTCGGAGTGGACATGCAGGTGCGTGAAGTCGTTCGGGGCGATCGTCATCGGGAGGTCAATGGTAGCCCGGCGGGGAGCCGCTCGCGGGTCTGCGCAAGGGAGAGTCGGCTCGCCCGTCCAGGCAGGGAACACACCATGGCCCGACCGGCCGTCGTACGGTCGGGCCAGAACGCGTACGCTGGGCGACAGAGAGGGCCGATCGATGTCACGATCCTATGCGAGCCGCATGGGCCTCCGGTCACTCGCCCATCGTGTGACGGTCATCACCGTCACAGCGCTGCTCGTGCCTTCGCTTGCCGCATGCACCGCCGGGCCTGGCCCTTCGTTCCCTGGGGCGCCCACGCGTTCGCCCTCGAGTACACCCGAACCGCGCACGCCATCGACCTCAACCGCCCCGACCGCCATCCCGGCCGAGGACGAACCGACGAGCGTGCGCTGGGTCGAAGGTGGCATGCCCGGAGTCGAGGCCGCGATCGAGGCCGCGGTGGCCCGGGAGTTCTTCGTCTTTGGCTGGCGCGGTGGCTACCTCGGCTTCACGAGCGCGTATGACAATGCGAACGGAAGACTGCAGGGTCCGTCTGTGACGTCGTCGGCCGACGGTCTCCAGTGGCACGCATCGGGACAACTCGACCCAGGCAACGACGACCTGCCGCTTGTCGTGACGCGTGTGGTCGAAGGTCCCGCAGGGCTGCTCGCGACGGCCGAGCAGAGCGGCTGCGCGATCCACAAGCCCGCGGTACGGATGTGGCGCAGCTCCGACGGGACCTCCTGGACGCCGATCGACCTGAAGGGCGTGTTCGGCGCCGACTCGCTTTCGAGCGTTTCCGCGGGATCGTCGGGCTACATCGCGGTTTCCGCGGCCGGCAAGGGGCGCACAGTGTGGACGTCGTCGGACGGCGCGTCGTGGTCCAGGAGCCCAATTCCGAGCGGCGCATCCAATCCCGATTCGGTGGTGTCGTTCCGGGGCGGCTTCGTCCTCGCCAGCACCACAGGCGTCGCGTCGTCCGGCTGCGAGCAGACGACCGGGACTGTAGCGGCGCACGACACCGGGTCGGTCTGGTCATCGCGGACAGGCTCGGCCTGGACGGCTGCCGTCCTCCCGGAGGAGGTCATCGGGACGGATACGATCCTCTCCGTCGACCGTCTCAACGACCAGACCGTCCTCGCCGAGGAGATCGCGTTCAGCGCGGACGCGCCGAACGGCACCCGTCGCGACTGGACGTCGAGCGACGGCGTGATCTGGCGCCAAAGCGAGGTGCTCACGCGCGCTTTGGGCTACCCCCTGACGAACGGCGCACGGACGTTCATCATCGGATCGACGGACCAGGGCCAGCTCGTCATCCGGGTGCTCACGCACGATCTCCGTACCCAGATCCTGGCCGCCGACGCGAGTGCACCGACCGTGCGCGGAGTCGCTGAGGCCGCGCTCGGCCCGGCGGGGTTCGTGGTGGCTGACGCGTCAGGCGCGACCTCGTGGCTGGGGGTGCCCATCCAATAGTCGTACGTGGGCTACGGGCCGGACGACGAACCTTCTGGATCGATCCTCCTTGGAGCGGCAGCCTACTCCCGCGCGAGGGCTCGTGACGACGATCGCGAAGACGGCGACGACCACGGCGATGGTCGTGGTGGCGGCCAGCGCTGGAGCGAGGCGTCGACGCAGTAGCCGGTAGGCGACCCTCGTGCCGTGCCAGAGCATGATGATCGGCGAACCTGCGTCCTACTTGACGTGGAAGCGCCGCCAGGCCGAGTTGGTCGTGCCTGCGTCACCGACCGCCCGGATCTGCCAGTAGTAGGTCCAGCCGTGGTGCGGGGTCACCGTGCGGTACGTCGACGGATGCAGGCCACGGATGACGGTCACCAACCGGCCCGTCTTCGAGCCATGCCGGATCACCACGACATAGGTCTGGGCACACGGCACATCACCCCAATCCAGTGTCACGGTGCGAACCTTGGAGACCTTCCCGTTCCTGGGAGCGAGAAGGCTCGGGGCTGCTGGAGCCGTCTGGCACATCTCGACGGCGCCGGTATCGTCGGCCAGCCCCTGCGGGCGAACGAAACCGCGCTGGTCCGTGGCGGGACCGCCCAGGCTAGGACCAGCGTCGATGGCCGGACTCCCGGCGAGCAGGAGGCGCGTCCGCGTCGGACCGCCGTGATCCCCGAGTGGCCCGAGCTTCAGATCGGCGATCCCATCGCCGGCGCCGAAACCACAGGAACTGTCATCCGACAGGTTCCCGAGCCCGCCGACGGAGGGGCTGCAGTTCGTTCCGGTCGAACCCTTGGCGATCAGGGTGTCGGTGACCGACACCAGCGCGCCGGGATCGAGGTAGATCGCCGCGCCATAGGTCGTTGAGGTGTTATGGCTCATCGTCACACTCGATAGCGCGATGGTGGGGTACGCGGCGAGGAAGACCGCGGCGTAGATCCCCGCGCCGCCATCGGCAGCGGCGTTGCCATCGATGGTGACGTTGGTGAAGTCCGTCGCGCTTCCGCTGTCGGCGGCGAAGGCACCACCCTTCGAGGTGGCCCGGTTCGAGGCGAGGGTCACACCCGCCAGGGTCATCACCCCATGGTTCTCGATCCCGCCACCCTCGTACCCGACGTTGCCATCGATCTCGCTATCCGCCACGACGACCGGGTGCCCGGGCTGGCCGGAGTAGTTCTCGATCCCGCCCGCGATGCCAGTCGCATGGTTGGCATCGATGGTGGTCCCGCGGATCACGACCGCTGGAGCTCCGAGGCTCGAGGTACCTCCCGAGATGTCGATGCCTGCACCTTGGTAGGCCACGTTGCCGTGGATCCGGCTGTTTCGGAGCGTGAAGGAGGTGCTGTCCGCCAGGGCGATCTCGACCCCGCCGGCCGCCGCAGTGACGACGTTGCCTCGAACGGTCACGCCGTTGAGGTCGATGACGTCCGCATAGCCCGATTCGAGAGCGAGTCCCCCGCCGTACTTCGCGTGGTTCCGCTCGATCACGAGATTGCGGAGCGAGAGGTGTCCGGTCGAATCGGCGCCCTGCCAGCTCAACCCGCCACCCGAATCGAACGTATCGATCGTCCGTGCCCCGTTCCGGATGGTCAGCCCGGCGATCGTCACGTTCGTGGCACTCGGCAGGACCTGGAAGACGCGATCGAGCGTGACTGAGCCATTCCCATCGACGATCGTCGTGCTGCTGCCCGCGCCCAGGATGGTCACGCTGTCCGTGATGTCGAGATCCCCGACGATAGCGCCGTCATCGCGCCCCTTCCGCGTCAGGGTGTAGGTGCCTTTCGGCACTTTGATCGTGTCGGCTCCCGGGTGGTAATTCGCCTCCATGACGGCCGCCCGCAGCGTGCATCGATGGTGCGAATCCGAGCAGGCGGCGGTAGCGACATCGGTATCGGGTCGATCGGCGGTGCTGTTCACGACATACGTTCGCGCCGCTGCAGCATCGAAGGAGACAGCGGCCGGCGACATCGATCCGGAGCCGACCGACGAGCCGATGAGTACGGTCATCGCGGCGACGAGGGTTCGCAACGTCAGCCTCGGCAGACGAGTGGACATCGATGCCTCCCGTACGGTCCCGGTGCGGACGTCAGGTGGCTCCACCGGACGCGACCGAGCCGAGTGTACGACTGCTGTATAGCTGGGGCGTCTCCGGGGATGGGCGCGCGGACGACCTGGCGCAGGGCGTCCGCGCCGCCACGCCGTCTGTTCAGCCCTGGGCGGGCGGACCATCCTCCGGGCCGAAGACCTGACGGATGCGGGTATCGCCGCCGCCCGCGATCCCGAGGAAGCGCTTGGCCCAGACGATGGCCTCGTCCTTCGATGCAGCCTGTATGAGGGCCCACCCGCCGATGAGCTCCTTGGCCTCGGCGAACGGGCCGTCGGTGACGGTGAATTCGGTCCCGTCGTAGGCGACCTTCGCACCAAGGAAGCTCGGGCCGAACCCACCGGCCTCGATCAACGCGCCTGACTGG
>JBBQLI010000143.1:0-4025 GCA_038327765.1 Candidatus Limnocylindrales bacterium
GGGCATCACTGTCGATGGTGATGGTGTCCGCGGTATAGGTCTGGAGCTTGACCGCATCGGCGCCGGCGGCGTGAGCGCCGCGGACCAGCGTGGCAGCCGTCTCGTAGTCCTGACCGTGATTCGAGGAGATCTCGGCGATGACGTAGACCGGGTGGCCCGGCCCGATCGGACGGCCGGCGATGGTGAGGTCGTGCGGTGGGATGGTCACGGCTCCACCGCTCCGCCTGCCCGTGCGAGCCATTGCTCGCGGAACAGGCTCATGGTCACGACATCGACACGGACGCCGGCTTTGAGGACATGGCCGCGGAGCACGCCATCGATGGCAAACCCGTTCCGCTGGTGGACCCGGATCCCGCGCTCGTTGTTTGCGAGCACCTCGGCGCAGAGCTTGTCCAGGCCCACCATCTCGAACGCCTGGGAGATCAGGAGCCCATCCGTCGCCGAGCCGACGCCTGCGCCCCGCGCGGTCTCCCGGGCGATATACAGTGCCACCGAGGCACGCTTCTGCGCGAGCGAGATGTCGTACAGATTGGCCAGACCGACCGGCTCGCCGTCCAGCTCGATGATCCAGTACCGCTTCGTGTCATCGTTCATCGCCGTGGCGAACCAGCGCGCATGTTCGGCGTCGGAGATTCGGTGATCCGTGTACATGTAGGCCGCGACCTGCGGCAGGTTTCGCCACCCAAGGACACGGACCATGTCGTCGAGACCGAGCGGTCGGAGGTTCACGGAACCGGACGCCTCGCTCATCGCGGATCCCTCTCGCGCGGCATGCGCCGTTCGATCTCCGCGATGACCCGGCTGGTGCCGTTCCCGTCGGTCACCAGTGCAGCCGCCCTGGACATGGCCGCCACGCGCGTCGGGTCTTCACGCAATCGACCGACGGCGCGCCCGATGTCATCCGGGGTGACGTCAGCGTCGCGGCCGATCGAGATGGCCGCACCGGACTCGACGAGTCGCCGTTCCACATCGACCTGATTGTCCGCCAACGTGACCAGGACCGCTGGGAGTCCGAGCGCACACCGCTCCCAGCTCGCCGAGCTCGCCGCCCCGATGGCAAGATCCGCCCGATCCATCAGGGACGCCATATCGTCGGTGTTCACATGGAGCGTCGCACCGCGCTGGCGGGCGACGAAGGCGCGCGTGCGGTCAAGCCACGGATAGGCGGCCCCAAGCACGATATCGACCGACGACCCGAGCGCGGCAAGGCCGTGGATCGCCCGCGAGGTCACATCCGTCGCGTCCGCGCCACTCATGAAGACAAGGATGCGCTCGACCCGGCCGTCTCGGACGCGACCTGCGGCGCGCAGGCGCCCGAACTCCGGTCGCAGCAGCGCATAGGCAGGGCCGGTCAGGACGCGGGTGTCCAGCCGGACCAGATCCACGTAGCTGGCCGAGGTCACCCCCAGGTTCTGGTTGAGCAGGATGTCGACCGGCAACGGCCGGTTCGCCAGATCGTCGATCGCCATCAGGACCGCCGTGGGTGCCGTTCGTCGCAGCCCGTCGAACCAGGTCGCGTCGAGACCATAGTGGTCGGCGGCGATGACCGCCCGGTCGCCGGTGATGTGGTCGGCGATCGCCCCCCATTCCGATTCCACCGTGCTGGTGCCGGGGAGGTCCAGGACGTCGATCCCCGCCCTGGCGAACCCGTCGACGAGGCCGGTCGGCAGCCCGCGCGTCACGAGTGTCGCCCGCCAGCCGCGACGGACCAGGCCGTCGGCGAGCGTCCGGCTGCGGATCAGGTGGCCGGTCCCGATCGACATCGAACCATCGGCGCGGACGATGAAATGGCGGGCGCTCACCCGTCCGCCCGGCGCGTTCCAGGGTCACGGTCGGCTGGGATGGCCTTCTGGACCACGTGGCGGTTGATCGACGCCCAGGACGGGTTCGCCTCGACGACGGCCAGCGCCTCGAGCCACGAGAAATCGTCACGGCCGAGCGCGTCGAAGATCAGTTCGACGAGTCGGTAGTCCTCCATGGTGTCGACCGACCAGCGTTGATCGCTTTGGCCTCCCTCGCGTGCCGGCGCCGGGACGCCGAGAAGCCGGAAGAGCTCCGGATGGCGGTAGAGATAGGGTGTCGCGTGCTCGCGCCACGCCGGATCGCGATCCTCGCGATCCGCACGCTCCAGCGCCGCACGCCCGATCACCTCGACGTCGAGACCGCGCGGATAGGTGCGCGGTTCGAGGGTGTTGCTGGCGTAGTCCACGGATCCGCCCTGGAACGCTCGGACGGTGCGATCGATCACCCCAGGGTCGATCAGCGGGCAGTCGGAGGTGATCCTGACGATCACGTCGGCGTCGTGCGCACGGGCGGCATCGACATAGCGGGTCAGCAGGTCCGTCTCGCTCCCACGCTCGATCGGCCACCCTTCGGCAGTCGCCAGGTCGACGAGCGCGTCATCGTCGGCCAGTCCGGTGGTCGCGACCACGACTTCGTCGAGACTCCTCGCGCGCGCCGCGCGACGCATCACGTGCGTGATCATCGGCTCACCGCCAAGGGGCAGCAGCACCTTGCCGGGGAGCCGCGTGCTCCCCATCCGCGCCTGGACGATCGCGACGGTCCTGGTCGTCACGCCGGCCGACGGACCACGACCGAGACGAAACTCGCCAGCAGGTCCTCCGCGGTCGCCGTCGGGTAGCTTCGCTGGACTTCCGAAAGGACGGCGGGTTCGAACCGGCCGACCAGTGCCCGATCCGTCCACGGGAGCAGGGAGCACAGTTCGAGACCTGCCCCTTCGATCGCCGACCGCAGATCCACGAGCGTCATCCGGTTGAGGCTCTCGTCGAAGAAGCGCATCGTCTGGGCCAGGTGGTCAGGCCGCAGTTCACGGACGTAGCGCTCCACATCGACGCGGTCGAGCCGGATGTGACCCCACGCGAAATCGAGGGTGCACAGGGAATGCCCACCGATGAGGCTGAAGAACGGGTTGTAGTCGTGATATCCGATCCCGCCGGGCTTGAGCAGGCGCGCCATCGCCCCGAACGCGGCCTGCGGGCTGGCGACATGCTCGAGGACCTCGAACGAGACTATCGCGTCGAACGTGCCTGGCTCGAGGCCTGACGCGGTGATGTCGTCCTCGATGAAGTCGACGACGCCGGTCCCGGCCCCCGCCGCGGCTCGGGCCCGGGCGCGCAGTGTGGCGAGGGTGGCCTGCTGGGGCCGGATGTCGGTCTCGGCCGGCTCGCCGGGACGCTGGACGACGTAATAGCGCGCCAGGTCCGAGGCGACCACCTCGGCCGCGGGCAGCCGGGTCAACTGGAAGGCGACGGCCCCGTCATAGCAGCCGATCTCCAGGATCCGACCGCCGAGCTCGACACCCGTGCTGGCGGCGACGATCGCAGCCGCCTCGCGCACGGATCGGCGGGCCTTGGTCGCCCGGCCGGCGAGTGCCTCGTCCGACGGCGGCTGCGCGGCGGTGAGAGGGTCGAGCATGGTTCGCCAGGCCGGCTTCAGGGCATCGCGCAATGCGGGGTCAAGCGGATGACGGACCCCATGGCCGTCGACGAAGACATCGGGCAGGCCGTCCGTCCGGGCGCGCACCGGTCGGCGGGCCACCCGGAGTTCTGTCTCGACCACCGCGCGGAGCCGCCCGACGCGCAGTCCGCGTCGGATGAGGGCACGGACCGGCCGCTTCCACATCAGGCCAGCTCCACGGCCGCGGACATGACCGGTCCGTCCAGCGACGCCCGTATCGCGGCCGCGATACGCGGACTCGCCTTGCCGGGCCGGAAGTGGTCGTCGATGAAGGCGCGCCGTGCCGCCGCGTCGGGAGGACGCGGGTCGTCGAGTGCGGCCCGCAGCTCGGCGGCGTTGCGGACCGGTCGGGCGACACCAGCGGCGACGTATCCCAGCAGGTCCCCGCTCGCTTCGACCGCAGCGATGAGGTTGCAGGTGCCAGCCACCACGGCGTCCGTCAGGACCGTCGAGTGGAGGCCAAGGTGGGCATCGGCGGCCCGGAGCAGGCGATAGAGGTCCATGTCCTTCACGACGGTCAACGCGGGCGGCGCGTATCCGCCCGCGCG
>JBBQLI010000144.1:0-3989 GCA_038327765.1 Candidatus Limnocylindrales bacterium
CTGCAACCTGGAGGTCTACCCGCGCGAGACGATCTGTCTCATCGGGCGATCCGGGTCGGGCAAGAGCACGCTGCTGCGCTGCATCAACTTCCTTGAAGACCCAAGCGTCGGCCGGATCGTCGTGGACGGGGTCGAGATGGAGGCCACGCCGCTGCGGAGCAGGACCAAGGAGGAAGCCGAGCGCGTCCGCCAGATCCGGATCAGCGCCCAGATGGTCTTCCAGGACTTCAACCTCTTCCCGCACATGAAGGTCATCGACAACCTCATCGAGGCGCCCGTCCGGGTCAAGGGCGTGCCGCGCGACCAGGCCATCGCCACGGCCGAGAAGGTCCTCGACAAGGTGGGCCTCCGCGAGAAGCGCGACGAGTATCCGGCACGCCTTTCCGGTGGCCAGAAACAGCGTGTCGCGATCGCGCGGGCCTTGACCATGGAGCCCAAGGTGCTCCTGTTCGACGAGCCGACCTCGGCGCTGGACCCGACGCTCGTCGGCGAAGTGCTCAAGGTGATGGCCGAGTTGGCGCATGAGGGGTCGACGATGCTCGTCGTCACCCACGAGATGGCGTTCGCGCGCGAAGCCGCCGACCGCGTCTACTTCATCGAGGAAGGCGTCTTCGTGGAGGCCGGCCCGCCCGAGCAGGTCATCGATGCGCCGCAGGACCCGCGCACGCAGCAGTTCCTCTCGAGGCTGCTGAACAAGGTCTGACCGGGGCTACTCTCCGGCGAGACGATCCAGCGCGGCGCCGAGCTCGGCGGCATCGGCGGCGATGGCGAACGGCCGCTCGTCCTCGGGGAGTGCCTCGACCTGGTCGCGGGTGGTGACCCCGGTCAGCATGAAGATGCAGCGCGCGCCGACGGCCCGGGCCGCGGCAAGGTCGGTGCCGATGCCGTCGCCGATCATGATCGCCTCATTCGGGATGCGGCCCACGGCCTCGGCGGCCAGTTCAAGGAGATGCGACGACGGCTTGCCGATCGACAGCGGGGTCACGCCGCTGGATGCCTCCAGCGCGATGGCCAGACTGCCGGCACCGGGCCGGAAGCCCTTCTCGGTGGGATAGACCGGGTCGCGGTTGGTGGCGATGAACCGGGCACCGGCGCGGATGCAGTCGTTGGCGGCACACAGCCGCAGGTACGTGAGGTTCGGGTCGAGCCCACTCACGACCGCGTCCGGTGCTCCGGCCGCCGTCCAGCCGTCGATGCCTTCCTGATGCATCCGCGTGGCGGCGTAGCCCGCGGTCACCACGTCGAGACCCACGTCCCGCAGCTCGCGTTCGAGGCCGCTGGCGCCCAGCACCAGGACGCGTCGGACCTGCGGTTCGTGGTGGACGATGTAGAGCGCGGTCGCGCGCGCGGACGAGATGACGTTGCCGGCACTGACCGGGGCGCCCATCGCCTTCAGGCGAGTCACGTAGTCGGCGCGGTAGTGCATCGAGTTGTTGGTGACGTAGACGACGTCGTCGCCCCGCGCGGCGCGGTCGGCGAGGACCGCAGCGACACCCGGGACCGGCTCCGAACCGCGGTAGACGACCCCGTCGAGATCGACGAGCAAGAGAAGGCTCACGGGTCCGAATCGTAGCCGCGCGGCCCCGGCCGCGTACGATGGGCGCCATGTCGACCCTCCCCGCCGACCCGCTGACGAGCACCGAGTGGCTGCTCGTGGACGGCACGAACCTGCTCCACGCGCTGTCGAAGGCGCCAGTAGCCGCGCCGCGGTCCGCTCTGATCGGGCGACTGCGCGGCGCGGTGCCGGCACTGATCACGATCGACGTGGTGTTCGACGGTCCCGCCGAACGCGGCCTGCGCGGCGAGCGGATCGCGAACGGGATGAAGGTGCGCTACAGCGGTCCGCGGACGGCGGATGCGGTCCTTCTTTCGCTGGTCGAGGAATATCGCGTGGCGCATGGGCCGATCGACACGGCCAGCGTCCTGGTGGTCACCGATGACCGCGACCTGCGCCACGCCCTGCGGCTGCGAGGGGCTCGGACCGCCGGTGCGGCATGGCTGCTCGGACGGCTTGCTCGGGGGACTGGCGGCGGCGCGGCGATCGGGCGGTCGCGCGGGTCGACGATCGGGGCCGGACGGCCGCGCCCGGCGCCATCGAAGGGATCGATCCCGTCGTCCTCGGGAGGCGGGCCCGGCGGGTCCGCAAGCGGTTCGGCGGGCGCTCCGGGTGAGGCAGAGGGACCGGCCGATGACGCCCGAACGGGCTGGCGGCCTGGCCGTGGCGCGACCACGAAACGAGGCAACCCGCGCCGCGCGCCACGTCCCCGGTCCGGCTGCTAGGATGCCGCTGTGATCGAGGCGCTGAACCAACTGTGGACGTCCATCCTGAACGTCACCGCCACCTTCGTGATCCCCGATTGGGGCGCCCTGATCGGCTTGCTGCCGGTCTTCGTGTTTCTCGGCGTCGTCGCGCCGTTCCTGACGTTCACCCTCCTCGGTTCGGTCATCTACATGGCGCGCAAGCCGCGCACGAAGGTCGGGTTCGTCGAGGGGCCCCGCGTCGCTGAGCTGGATGCCGGCGGTGAGCCGATCTTCCCGGTCGGACTCCCCCACTGCCGACGCGATGCGCTCATCTACATGTCCGGCACCACCCGCTGCGAGACCTGCGGCGACGACCTCGCGGTCATCTGCCCGATGTGCCAGCTGGGACGAGCCGCGATCGTCGATACGTGCAGCAACTGCGGGCTCGTACTCAAGGTCAAGTCCCGTGCCATCGCCGTCCGCACCGCCGGCCCCAAGCCGGGTGGCGCGGCGGCCGCCTGAACGGAAGGCCGACGATGTCGCTGGACCTGCTCTCCTCCACCCTGTTCTCGGTCGGCACGCTGCTGATCGGGCTGGGCTTCGCGGCCCATGTGGGTCATGCCGTGATGCTGGCCAATGGACGGCGGACCTTCCCCTCGATCGTGATCGCACCGCAGCCGGCCTATGCGGGCGTGGTGAGCGGGTCGTTCGTGACGCAACGTGAACGGACGGCCTCCGCTGGACCGGCATCCGCCGCGCTGCCGACACCCCTGTCGCGGGCCGCGCTCGGCATCACGGTCGTGGCGTGGCTGGCGCTCGGGCTCTCGATGCTGATCCGGGCCTACATCGTCGGACGTGGTCCCTGGGGAAACATGTTCGAGTTCACGGTCGCGTTCTCATTCTCGATGATCGGCGGGTATCTCTTCCTGCAGCGACACTACGGGATCCGCTCCATCGGGTTCATCCCCACCGGCGTGGCGCTGACCATGCTGCTGTACGCGTCGAGCCTGCCGTCCGACATCAAGCCGCTCGTGCCGGCCCTCCAGAACGCGCCCCTGCTGACGATCCATGTCGGGATGGCGGTCACGGCATATGGCATCTTCGCGACCGCGTTCGCCGCAGGCGTCGCCTACCTGATCCAGGGCCAGAACGACCGGTTCGCGTGGCTGCCGTCACACAAGGTGCTCGACGAAGTCGCGTATCGGGCCGTGATCATCGGGTTCCCGATCTTCGCCACGATGATCATCCTGGGCTCGTGGTGGGCGTCGATCGCGTGGTCGCGCTACTGGGGCTGGGACCCGAAGGAGACCGCGGCGCTCGTCACGTGGCTGGTCTACGCGGTCTACCTGCACGCTCGAAACCAGCGCTCGTGGGCCGGTCGTCCGGCGGCACTGCTCCTGGTCGTGGGCTTCGGGATGGTGCTGGTGACGTATTCCGGCTCGCTCTGGTTCAGCGGCCTGCACGCGTACAGCGGGCTGTAGCTCCCGCGGTTCCGGGCGGCCGCGGCGGGGGCGGACGGAGGCGTCGGGGTCGGGCGACCGACGACGGGGGCGGGCGGAGGCGTCGGGGTCGGGCGACCGACGACGGGGGCGGGCGGGGTCGGCCCCGTCCCGTCACGTGCCGGTGCTGCTGACACACGCACGCTCGGCATGTTCGAGCGTGGGGCCGCGGCAGGTCGGGCGGTCAATGCATCCCGGGGATCGGTCCACGAGGCTTCTGTCGCGAAACCGCGTCTGTCGAACGCACGA
>JBBQLI010000145.1:0-3976 GCA_038327765.1 Candidatus Limnocylindrales bacterium
GTTCGGGACGATCAACGGCACGGCGGCGAACGGGGTCGTGCTCCAGGTGGTGGCGGCCGTCGTGGTCGGGGGCGTGAACATCTTCGGCGGCAGCGGGACCGTCGTTGGGGCCGCGCTCGGAGCGCTCTTCCTCGGATTCATCGCGAATGCGCTGCTGCTCGTCGGCCTCTCTCAGTTCTGGCTCCAGGCGATCTACGGCCTGGTGATCCTGCTGGCCGTCTCGGCTGACGCGATCATCCTGCGCCGTGTCCAGCGGGCCGCCGCGACGAGTCGCGCCCGATGACCGCGCCGCTCTCCCCGACTACCCCTCGAACCCGGATCGGTCTCGGCTGGCTCGCGCGCTGGGAGATGCTGCTCGTCCTGATGATCGCGTTCCTGATCGTGCTGGGCGCCACGCTCTCGAAATTCTTCCTCACGGCTGGCAACTTCGCGAACCTGACGGCCGCTCTGATGGAAGTCGCGATCATGGCCCTGCCGATGACGCTGATCATCGTGGCCGGCGAGATCGACCTGTCGGTCGAGTCGATGGCCGGCCTGTCGAGCGCGGTCCTCGGCTATCTCTATGCGGCCGGCGTCCCGCTCGAGGTGGCGATCCCGGCGGTCCTGGTGGTCGGCGCGCTCGGGGGCCTGCTCAACGGCCTCCTGATCGCCCGCGCCGGTCTCCCGTCGCTCGTGGTCACGCTGGGCACACTGGCGCTGTTTCGCGGCCTGGCGCTCGTGGTCCTTGAGTCACGCGGGATCAGCGATTTCCCCGAAGCCTTCACCGAGCTCGGCTTCGGTCACGTGCCCGGGACGGTGATCCCGTGGCCGCTGGTCATCTTCCTGACGCTCGCCATCGTCTTCTCCATCGTCCTGCACCGGACCTGGATCGGCCGCCAGATCTTCGCCATCGGCAAGAACGCCGATGCCGCGACGTACTCCGCCGTCCGCGTCGTCCGTGTGAAGGTCGCCCTCTTCGTCCTGTCGGGGATCATCTCCGCGTTCGCGGGCGTGATCCTGACGTCGCGCCTGTCGACGGCGCGGGCCGACGCCGGCCAGGGGCTGACCCTGATCGTCGTCACGGCTGTGCTGCTCGGTGGCGTGAACATCTTCGGTGGCTCGGGGACCATCCCCGGCGTCGTCCTGGCGATCTTCACGCTGGCCATCCTGCAGAACGCCCTTCGTCTGGCCAGCGTATCGGCCGAGACCCAGAGCATCGCCGTCGGGTCGCTCCTGATCGTCTCGGTCGTCATCCCCACCTTTGCCCATCAGGTCAAATCGGCCATCGATCGTGCTCGAGGAGGTCGGCACCCGCCGCCGCGATCCGTGACCGCCTGATCGGACATCAACGAAGGACAGAAGGAGAGGACCACACCCATGACCCATCGATCCATGAAACTGGCGACGCTTGCCGTCGGCCTGAGCCTGGTGCTCGGCGCCTGCGGTACGGCCGCTTCGCCCACGCCAGCTCCGGCGACCCCGGCGCCGTCGGCCTCCGCGGCTGCGACGCCGGTCCCCGCAGGGTCGGCCGCAGCCGGCCCGCTGACCGTCGGCTACCTGCCGAAGGACATCGTCAACAAGTACTTCGATGCCGCGAAGACCGGCGTCGACAAGGCCGCGACCGAACTCGGTGGCGCCCCCGTCACCAAGGTCGGACCGAACGTCGCGACCGACCCCGCTGGCCAGGTCCCGTTCATCACGGACCTCACCACCCAGAAGGTCGGGGCGATCATCGTCTCGGCTGACGACAAGGACGCTGTCGCGCCGTCTCTCAAGGCGGCCATGGCTGCGGGCATCAAGGTGGTCGGTTTCGACTCCAGCCCGGCCGTCGGGGCGTACAACGTGTTCGTCAACCAGGTCGACTTCAGCGGCGTCGGCGTGCTCCTTGACGACTGGGCATGCGAACTGGCTCCGAACTGCACCGGCGATTTCGCCATCCTCTCGGCCGGCGCGCAGGCCACCAACCAGAACGCCTGGATCGACCTCATGAAGTCGACCCTCGCCTCTGATCCCAAGCTCAAGGGCCTCAAACTCGTCGAGACCGTCTACGGCGACGACGACGCCCAGAAGAGCACCACGCAGGCGCAGGCGCTCCTCCAGAAGTACCCGAACCTCAAGGTCATCGTGGCTCCGACCACGGTCGGCATCCTCGCTGCGGCGCAGGTCGTCAGCAAGGCCAAGGCCGCAGTCAAGGTCACCGGCCTCGGCTTCCCGAATGACATGAAGGCGTTCGTCAAGGATGGGACCTCTCCGGTCTTCGGCCTGTGGAGCGTCCCGGACCTCGGCTATCTCAGCTACTACGTCGCGAGCCTGCTCGTGAATGGCACGATCACCGGCAAGGAGGGCGAGACGTTCACCGTCCCGAACCTCAACGGTGGCAAGCCCTACACGATCGGCAAGGACAGCACGGTCATCCTCGGGCCGGCCTTCCGGTTCGACTCGACCAACATCGATCAGTTCAACTTCTAGCGTCGCGCTGTAGTCAGCGCTCGACGAGCGCACGATCGAGGCCCCGGGAGCAGCAGCTGTCGGGGCCTCGCCGATTCCCACGGAGGTGACCATGGAACGGATCGGCTTCGCGATGAAGGTCAAGCCCGGCGCCGAGGCGGAGTATCGGCGGCGCCATGCGGCGGTCTGGCCGGAGATGCTCGATGCGCTCCGCGCGGCGGGAGCCGTGAACTATTCGATCTTCCTGCGCGGCAACGACCTGTTCGGGTACCTGGAGGTGGACGATTTCGACCGCTTCCGGGTCACGATGGGCGCGAGCGACGTCAACGCGCGCTGGCAGGCCGAGATGGGCGACGACCTCATCGACCCGCTGACCGACCCGGCCACCGGCTTCCATCGACGGCTGGACGAAGTCTTCCACCTCGACTGAACGGCCGGCGGGTGTCGCCACGGCTGAACCCCAATCCTCCGGCGGTCATACCATCGCCCCATGCGAGCGCTGATCTTCGATCTGGACGGGACCCTCGTCGATACGGTCTACGCCCATGTGTTCGCCTGGCAGCGGGCGCTGCTCGAGGGCGGGCATCCGGTGGATGGCTGGCGGATCCACCGCCGCATCGGGATGAGTGGCGGGCTGTTCGCGCGGGCTGTGGCGCGCGAGATCGGCCGGAGCCTGACCGATGCCGAGGCCGAGGCCCTGCAACGCCGCCATGGCGAGATCTTCCGCGAGATCCTGCCCGTCCGCCGACCGCTGCCGGGAGCCGTCGACCTGCTAGCGGCGCTGCGGGCGAGTCATGTCGTGCACGGGATCGCAACCTCGGGACGACGGCCTGAGATCGATTCGTCGCTGGTCTCGTTGGGCGTGCCGGCGGACACGGTCGTGGTCGAGCGCGGCGACGTCCTGCGGGCCAAGCCGGAACCGGACCTCTTCCTCGCGTGTCAGGAGCGCCTCGGCGTGGCGATCGCGGATTGCTATGTGGTGGGCGATGCCGTCTGGGATCTGCTCGCGGCGCGCCGTGCCGGCATGCTGAGCGTGGGCTTGCTGACCGGCGGATACGGCGAGGACGAACTGCGCGCCGCGGGCGCGTTCCGGGTCTATCGCGACCCGGCCGAACTCCTGGACTCGCTCGACGAGCTGGGGATCTCGACCGCGGCCTGACGTCGGGGGAGCGGTATCAGCCGAGCGCGGACGGACTAGCGGCCGTCGAGCGGGATCCGCGCGCCGTTGATCGCCGCGGCCTCGTCCGAGCATAGGAAGCGCATCGCTGCCGCGATCTCGTCGGGCGTCGTGGATCCGGCGTTCCTGGGCGTCGGCGCAGTCTCGCGCAGATGCGCCGTATCGATCTCGCGGACCACCACCAGGTTCGCGGTGACGCCCGTGTTCGCGACCTCGCGCGCAAGCGCTCGCACGAAGGTGTCCTGGCCGGCCTTGGCGGTTGCGTACGCCGCACCCCTCGCGTTCGGCGTGGTGGCGATGGGGGTGGAGACGGCGACGACGCGCCCCCAGCCACGTTCGAGCATCCCGGGCACCACGCGCTGAGCGACGTGG
>JBBQLI010000146.1:0-3930 GCA_038327765.1 Candidatus Limnocylindrales bacterium
ACCGGTCGCAGCCCCGGAAGGTCGCGCCGTGAAGGCGAACCAGGTTCCGTCCCTGGAGAACGCGGCCGACTCGCCGATGATCGTGACACCCGTCGCGATCGCGAGGGTCGCGGCAAGGGTGGGCGCAGGAGTCGGCGACTCCGACGGCGGGGCCGACGGCATCTCGCTCGGGAGCGCGCTGTCGGACGGCGATGGCTCGGGCGTGACGGACGGGACCGGGGATCCGCTCGGTGTCGCGGACGGGCCTGCCGATGCAGTCGCTTCGGGTGAGGGGCTCGGCGATGCGCTTGAGGCGGACGCCCCGACC
Organism: Candidatus Limnocylindrales bacterium; assembly: GCA_038327765.1. Classification (GTDB taxonomy): domain Bacteria; phylum Chloroflexota; class Limnocylindria; order Limnocylindrales; family CSP1-4; genus SPCO01. The sequence continues at coordinate 308 of JBBQLI010000146.1, forward strand.
GTCGGGCTCGGGACGAGGCTCGGGCTCGGTGCCACGGAGGCCGTCGGGGTGGCCGATGCCGTCGGTGTGGATGTCGCTGTCGGGGCGCTGGTCGGAGTCACGGTCGGCAGCGCGACAAGCAGCACCCGGTCCTGCCCGGATGCATCGCGCGCCACGACCATCGCATTGTCCTTCGTCGGCGACCCGATCACCGATTTGGGCGCGTTGGCAAGCACCAGGCGATGCGCCGCTGAGTCGTCGATGGTGGCGCAGCCGGGCTTGTCGTCGACCGGGCAGACCTGCTTGATCGCGGAGATGTTGAAGGCGTACGTGCCATCGGATCCGGCGTGGAACCAGCTCACGTCCCCGGCCGACACGGTGAACGGAGTGGCCAGGGCCACCAGGCTCGGGCCGGCGGTGCTCGGGACGACGGCGACCCCGCCCGCGGAACTCGGCGCGATGGCCGTCTGGTCGAACCAGCCGCCGCGGAGTGCGGTGGCGCCGACCACGATGACCACCATCAGGAGTCCGGAGATCGCCCCGAGCGGGACACGCGGGCGTCGCGCACGATCCGAGGATCCCGTGGTGGCTCGTCCCTGCCCGCGCGACTCGCGCTCGATGGCGGCGGCCGTCCGTGCCCACAGGTCCCGGGGCGGCTCGACCGGGATGTCACGCAGGCCGCGCAGCGCGACCCGGTCCGTCTCATAGGCGGCAGCGATCGAGCGGCACGCAGCGCATCCGTCGAGATGCGTGGCGAGCCACCTGGCCTCCGAGGGCTCGAGTGGCGCGTCGATCTGCTCCGCGGCGCGCGCCTTGGCGCGGTCATGCGGGGACGCCCAGTAGTCCGGTCTGCGCGGCACGCGTCCGAAGCCGCTCATCGCGTCCGTCCAGGGTGGTTGGCGGCGGCGCGCTCCGTATCGGCGTCGGCCTCTGCCGCGAGGTCCGCGGCGCGCTCCACGGCAAGTGCCTGACGCAGGCTCTCGCGGGCACGGGTGAGCAGCGCTCGCGCCGCCACGTGGCTGACGCCGAGCGCGGAAGCGAGTTCAAGGCCGGTCAGGTCGTGCAGTTCCGCGAGGAGCAGCGCCGCACGCTGTCGTTCCGGGATGCGCTCGAGGGCGCGCTGCATGTCGCCCGACAGGTGGGAATCCATGACCAGGTGTTCCGCCGATGGTGCCGAGCCGTACGACTCACCGGTCCATGGGAAGAACCGGATGATCTTCCGCCGACGGATCTCATCGAGGGCCACCCGGTGCGCGATCTGGTAGAGCCATGCCCGGGCGTTCTCGGGCTTCTCGAGGGTCTCGTAGTTCTTGTAGGCCTTGATGAATGCGTCCTGGGTCATGTCGGCGGCGACTTCCGGGTCGCGCATCATCCGCATGAGATAGGCGAAGATCTCGCCCTGGTGCTTCGCGAACAGCGTCTCGACGAAGATCGCAGCCTCGTCGCGATCCCAGGTCCCAGTCACAGCACGGCCGAGTCGGACAGGGCTCGCTCCGGTGCGTCCGAGCGGGTCGCGAAGATGACTGAGCGAACGGTCGATGGCCACAGGGGCTCCGAGCGGATGACGTCATCGAACGCACGACATGGGCGTTGTGCGCTCGCAGGGCCAAGGACGCTGGGCATCCCCCCGGTGTGACGCCGGCGGGTACCGGGCACGAAGCCGTTCAATCCGTCGCACCTCCCTGCGCGTCGGCGCGGCCCAGGAGTTCCTCCACCGCATCCTCCGGTGAGACGGGGTTGACCGGCAATCCGGTTCCCAGCTCGAGACCCGCGATCTCGCGCAACCGCGGGTGGATCTCCCAATGCCAGTGATAGGTCGCGTCGACCTGTTCCCTGAGCGGCGCCGTGTGCAGGACAAGGTTGTAGGGCGGACCGTCGAGGCTGGTCGCGAGGCGCGTGAGGACCTGGCGGAGCGCCTCGGCCGTGGCCGCGATCTCGGCCGGGCCGGTCCGGCTGAAATCGGCATCGTGGCGACGCGGCACGATCCAGATCTCGAACGACGAGCGCGACGCGTACGGCGCGAAGGCCACGCTGTCCGCGTCCTGCCAGACCAGTCGATCTGGGCGGCTGATCTCGTCGCGGACGAGCCGGCACCACGGACATTCGCCTTCGCGGATCACGAAGCGCGCCGCGCCACCGAGCTCTTCGGCGATGCGGTGCGGGATCTGGGGCAGGTCGTAGAGGTCAAGGCAGAGGTGGTTGGTGCGTGCGCCGGCCTGCACGCCCCAGTTCTGGACCACGGTCAGGTAATCGGTCTGGCCGAGCGCCTTCGCCTCGACCAGGGCGTCGCGGGCTCCCTGGAGCAGGCCCTCGATGATCCGGCTACCGACCGCGTGGAGCGGCCGGTGTTCATGGGGCGGTGCGACGACCGTCCGCCAGCTACCGGTGGCGCGGGCCTGGGCGAGCGCGACCTGGGCGAGCCCGTCGTCCAGTTTCCGAGCGTCACCGTCCGTGCCGACCACATGGAAGGCGAAGTCCTTGAGCATCCTCGTGCGGATGCCATCACCGGGCGGGGTCACGCAGTTCTGGCAGCCGTAGAGGGCGTCGTCCAGCGACTCGGCCGGCCGCGCGAAGCGATCCCGATGGAACGCGCGGTCGACCACGGTGGCGACCCACCAGCCCGTGATGGGGTCCTTGCGCAGCTCGAAGAGTCCGGCGGCCATCCTGGTCAGGCCGTCGCGTCGTGGCTGGCACCGATCGCGGCACCGAACGCGTCCGCGAAGATCGTGCCCGCGCGTTCGACCGAGGCGGTCGACGGCAGCGTGGCCGTCTCGCCCAGCTCGTTGGCGATCGAAGTGGACGTGACGCCCGGCATCCCGCAGGGATCGATCAGGTCGAAATCCGCGAGGTCCACGGTGATGTTCAGGGCGATGCCGTGGAACGAGACGCCACGCTCGATGCGCAGGCCCAGCGCGCCGATCTTGCGCGGATCCGCGGTATCGACCGCGCACCAGCAACCCGGGTGGCCATCGCGCCGGTCGGCGTCGACGCCATGCGCGGCGCAGGTCGCGCTGAGCGCTGCCTCGAGCGCCCGCACGAACGGTCGTACGAGGAGGCCCCGTTCGTGCAGCGCCACGATCGGATAGGCCACCAGCTGACCCGGCCCGTGGTAGGTCACCTCGCCACCGCGCTCCACCTGCACCACCTTGATCCCACGCGCCTCGAGCTCGGCCGGCGTCGCCAGGATGTGGGCCGGGTCCGCGCCGCGGCCGAGGGTCAGGACGGCCGGATGCTCGAGCAGCAACAGGCGGTCCCCGATGCGTCCCTCCGCTCGTTCGGTGACCAGCCGACGCTGGAGCGCATACGCCTCCGGGTACGCGATCCGACCGAGCCATTCAGCCCGGAGTGGCGCGTCGATCCGGGGTTCGATGAGCGTGGTCTCCACCCCAGCACGATAGCAGGGCAGGCTCCATCGACCGTCTCCGGGGCCGGCTGCGGCCTAGCTGCCGATCCCCGCGCCGAGGCCGAACGTCGTGATCGCGGCCAGGCTGCCGAGCCCGACCACGACGGCCACGACCAGGCCGATCGCGATCGCATGCCAGCGGGTCTGACGCAGCTCGTCGAAGCGGATCGACAGGCCGACACCGGCGAGCGCAACCAGGACGCAGGCGCGCGCGATCGTATCGAGGGCGGCCGCCAGATCC
>JBBQLI010000147.1:0-3852 GCA_038327765.1 Candidatus Limnocylindrales bacterium
TCGGCCTCGGCCCCGATCGTCGCGGCGAGGGCGTCGGCGTCGTCGATGAGTCGCTCGGCGTACGCGATCGCCTCGTCGATCGACATCTCGGCGGTCGAATCATCGCTGCCACGGAGTCGATACAGGGCGCGCAGCTGGACCAGCCGATCGAAGAATTGTCGTCGCTCATGCTTCGTCATCGAATTTCCGTCCTTCTCGGGATCTCCGGTGCTCAGGTCCCCGGTGATGCTGCGATGCTGGGCTTCAGGGGTCCGGTGCACATCGAGCGGTCGAGGTAATCGAGGAGCCACCTGACCGTTTGTTTTTCGGTCCGGAGCCTTTAGACGGGCGACCCGAGAATCGGTATAGAGTCCAGTCATGCCCCGACGTCGCTACCTGTTCGATCCCCCTGAGCGCTTCGTCGCCGGCACCGTCGGCCGGCCGGGCGACAGGACGTTCTTCCTGCAGGCGCGCGACGGTCCCCGGGTCGTCAGCATCGTCCTCGAGAAGACCCAGGTCGCGGTCCTCGCCGACCGGCTGGGCGACCTCCTGAGCGAGCTCGAGCGGCGCGGCGTGGAGGCTGCGGCAGAGGCCGAACGGGCGGCCCTCGACGACGACACGGGCCCTCTCGACGAGCCGATCAACGAGGCCTTCCGGGCCGGTTCGCTGACGCTCGGCTGGGATGGCGACGCGGAGCGCGTCCTGGTCGAGGCGCGTGCCCAGTCGGACGACGGCGAGGAGATCGACCCCGACGAGGACGATGACGAGGATGAGGACGGGCCCGACCTGCTGCGGGTCCGGATGACCGCCGATGCGGCTCGGTCCTTCGTCGCGCGCGCGTCGCGGATCGTCGGGGCGGGCCGGCCGCCCTGCCCGTTGTGCGGCGCACCGCTCGACCCGCAGGGCCACATCTGCCCGCGACGCAACGGCCACTACGTCAACTAGCGGGACGCTATCCGTGATCGATCGCGGCACGACGCTCGATGCGCTTCGCGAGGGCGACCTGGAGATCGTCGGGCGGATCGTCGAGTCGTCGAACAACGCGATGCTCGTGACAGTCACCCGCCGCTGCCCGGAGCCGGAGCCCGTGCTGATCGTCGACGCGATCTACAAGCCGGTCCTCGGCGAGCGGCCACTGGACGATTTCCCGGACGGCACGCTGGCCCGACGCGAGGTCGCGGCCTGGCACGTCTCCGAGGCGACCGGCTGGGGCATCGTGCCGCCGACGATCCTGCGCGACGGGCCGTTCGGCGAGGGGATGGTCCAGGCCTTCATCGAGGCCGATCCCGAGGTCGACGTCGTGTCGATGGTGGTCGGTGACGACCGTCGGTTGCGGCGGATGGCCGTCCTCGATGCGGTCATGAACAACACGGACCGCAAGGGCGGGCACATCCTGCCCGTCGACGGCGGCGACCATATCTACGGCGTCGATCACGGCGTGACCTTCTCGCCGGTGCCGAAGCTGCGCACGGTCCTGTGGGGCTGGCGCGGCCGGCCGCTCGAATCCGACGAGATGGAGGGGCTGGAACGCGTGCGGGACGCATTGGCGGGCGACCTGACCGTCACGCTGGCCGGCCTGCTGTCGCGCCTCGAGATCCGCGCGACGACGCGGCGAACCGAGTCCTTGCTGGCCTCTGGCCGCTTTCCCTACCCCTCGCCGGACTGGCCGGCCGTGCCCTGGCCCCCCTTCTGACGGTGGGCCAGGGTCGAACGGAACCTTAGCCGGCGGACTTGGTCGCCTTGACGATCATCGTGTTGGCGAACACGTCGTGCCAACCCTGCTTGGTCGGGCTCTTCCAGGTCGTGTAGAGGAGGAAGATGACCCATGCCAGCGCTGCGACGCTCAGGATGAGCCCGATCAGCGGGATCGGGTTGAAAACCTGGGCGATGCTGAAGATCGCGCCGAGGGCCAGCCAGCGCCTGACAGCCTGATCGGTCGTGATCGTCGTCCCATTGGGCGCCGAGCCGATCTGCAGGCCGAGGGCGCGCATGCCCAGCGTGGCGCGATTGCGAGTCCAGGAGTAGATGAAGTAGGCCCCACTGATGGCCAGACTGACGATCGCGAAGATGATCGTGCCGACGAAGCTGCCCGCCGCCGTAGCACCTGTCCCGCTCGATGCGGCGAGTCCGATCGCGGCAAGGATGATGCCGATGACGACGTTGATCACCACGATCACGACGATGTCGATGATGTAGGCGATGACCCGGTTCGGGAGATCGGCATAGACGAAGGCGTTCGTTGACGCCGGTGGCGTCCAGGTAGTCGAGGCTGCCGGTGCTTGAGCGGCTGGCGGTGGCGTCGCCATCTCGGGCGCGGCCGGATCCACTGGGGTCGGATCGGTCATATGCGTGTTGCCTCCCACCTCGGTTCTGGGTCGGTTGCCTCCCGCCGCCCTCGGGCCTGCCCCATCCTAGCGACCCGGACGCGGCTGACAAGCCCGTTTCGGCAGACCAGCCGTCTCAGCGCACCAAGTCATCGGCCAGCAGGTCCATAAGGAGCCCGTCGACCCAGCGCCCGTCGCGGAGCCGCTGGTAGGCCCGCATCCGGCCGACCGGCTGGAAACCCAGCTTCGTGTAGGCGGCGATCGCGTGCACATTGTCGGCTGCCGGGTCGATCGTCAGGCGGTGATGGCCGCGACCATCGATGAGCTCGATCGCGAGCGTCCGGATCGCGTCCGGGCCGAGTCCCCGACCCTGCGCGTCGGTGCGCAGGAAGAGGTCGATGCCGGCATGGCGGAAGTCGGCCTCGAGCTCCTCGACCGCCTGGATGTAGCCGACGATCCGGCCGTCGTGCTCGATGACGAAGGGCAGGTCGGTGGGCTCACTGTCGATGAGGTCATCGAGGACGCGTTCGAGGTCAAAGTCGCCCCACCAGCGGGCGACCTCCGGCTCGGCCAGGATCGCCGCCAGGGCGGGCGCATCCTCGGGCGTGGTCGATCGCAGAGTGACCTCGCGTCCACGCAGCTCCATGCCCCAGACGGTACCCGATGACCGGCAGTGCAGCCGACCCGGCTACGATGACGACGTGCCAGACCACGACCCCGACGCGCTCCTCGCCGACCTCGATCCGGCCCAGCGCGACGCGGTCACGATCCCGTCGGGACCGCTGTGCATCCTGGCCGGCGCGGGTAGTGGCAAGACCCGGGTCATCGCCCGGCGGGTGGCCTACGCGCTTGCCACGGAGGTCGTCCGGCCGCGCGACGTGCTGGTCGTCACGTTCACGGACAAGGCCGCCGGCGAGATGCGCGGGCGGCTCGCCGCGCTCGGTCAGCCGGGCGTGACGGCGGCCACGTTCCATGCCGCGGCGCTTCGCCAGCTCCGCCATTTCTGGCCCAGGGCCCACGGCTCGGACCCGCCCTCGATCCTCGAATCGAAGGTGCCGATCCTCGCGCCGCTGGCCGCCGGTCTGCCCGGCGGCTACCGCTACCTCGCCGTCCGCGACCTGGCCGGTGAGATCGAGTGGGCCAAGGCGCGCCGTATCGCGCCGGGCGACTACGAGACGCGCGCCATCGCCGAGGCTCGCGACGCCTCGCTGCCGCCCGACCTGATGGCCGGCCTCTACCGTCGCTACGAGAGCGCGAAGTCGCGGGCCGCCCGCATCGACTTCGAGGACATGCTCGAGTTGACGATCGGCCTCGTGGAGGGCGACGCGACGATCGCCGAGGAGGTCCGCGACCGCTATCGCTGGTTCTCCGTCGACGAATACCAAGACACCAACCCTCTCCAAGAGGCGCTCCTCGACGCGTGGCTCGGCGGTCGCCAGGACCTGGCGGTCGTCGGCGACGAGGACCAGACCATCTACACCTTCACCGGTGCCACGAGCGACTACCTGATCGATTTCGCGCAGCGCTTCCCGACCGCCCGGGTCGTCCG
>JBBQLI010000148.1:0-3848 GCA_038327765.1 Candidatus Limnocylindrales bacterium
ACCGGTAGACGGTCGGGCCGCACGTATACATCGCGACCCGGCCGGCGACGATCGGCTCGACCGCCCTGACGGAACGGGTCATCGTGTCGCGCAGTCGCAGGGTCACGTGGCTGGCTCTCGTGGCGGTGGTCGCATCGTATCGGGTTCGGTCAGGCCCACGTCCCGGATGTCCGGGAACCACGCCCCGGATGCCTGCCGACGGGTCGGTGGCGAGGTCGCCCGTATACTCCCGCGGTGCGCCGTCCGTCCGTCCTCGCCGTGCTCATCGGGCTGTCGCTCATCGCGGTCTCCCAGTCCGTGCCCGTCGTCACGCGCGGTGCGGATCGACCGGCGCGCATCCTGGTCGCTGCCCCGACCACCCTCGACCCGGCGGCGCAAGGCGATGCATCGAGCGCGGCGATCACGGCCCAGTTGTTCGAGACCCTGACGACGTTCGACGCGACGCTCACGCTGCGACCCGCGCTTGCCCAGGGCTGGACCGTCGAGGCGGCCGGGAAGCGGATCGTCTTCACCCTGCGCCCCGACCTGACCTTCTCCGACGGGTCCCCGTTGCGCGCCAGCGATGTCGTTCGGAGCTGGCTCCGCCTGATCGATCCGGCGCATCCATCCCCGCTCGCGTCGTTCGCGCTCGCGATCACCGGCGCGAGTGCCTATCTCCATGGCGCGAGCACGGACGCCGCAACGGTGGGTCTCCATGGGGACGATGGCGCACGGACGGTCACGGTCGACCTTGTCCGGCCAGCGGCGGAGTTCGTCGAGGTGGTGGCGAGTCCGTCCTTCGGGATCGTGCCGCCGGGCGCCGGCCAGGCCGGTCCCTTCAGCCCCGGGAGCGGCTTCGTGGGGAGTGGCGGATACGTCCCGTCCGCCGCGACTGCTACAGGGATGACCTTGACCGCCAATGACCACTACTGGGCGGGCCGCCCGGCGATCGCGGAGATCGACCTCGTCACGGAGACCGCCGGAACGTCGCCGGTCGAGATCTTCGCCGCGGGCGACCTCGACTACGCACCGATCGACAGCGTCGATGCCTCGTGGATCGCGTACGACCCGACCCTCGGGCCGGCGCTGCGCTCGATCCCGTCGCTGGCCACCGACTACTACGGGTTCGACACCAGCACGCCGCCGTTCGACGACGCGCGCGTCCGCCAGGCATTCGGGATGGCCGTGGACTGGCGCCGGATCGCGCTCCTCGGCTCGATCGATGGCGCTGCGGATGTCGCGACGTCGATGGTGCCGCCGGGCATCCCCGGCCGATCCACCACGGACGCGCTGCCGACCCACGACGCGGCGGCGGCCCGCGCTCTCCTGGCCGCAGCCGGGTATCCGGGCGGGAAGGGTTTCCCCGCGGTCACGATGCTGACCGGTGGCGGTCCGTTCGACGCCGCGGTCATCGCCGAGGTCAAGCGCGAGCTCGGCATCACCGTGACCTATGAGACCGAAGGGTTCGACACCTACTTCACCCGGCTCGCCCAGGACCCCCCGGCGATCTGGTCGCTGAGCTGGATCGCCGACTACCCGGGTCGGAACGACTTCCTCGGTGTCCTGCTGGGCAGCGACTCCACCAACGACTATGGCCATGGGACGTCCGCGGCCTTCGATCAGGCCATCGCGGATGCCGGCGCCGCGACCGACCCTGCCACCGCGTCGGCAGCCTACGACCGTGCCGAGGCAATCGTGAAGTCGGACGTGCCGGTGGTCCCCATCGCCTACGGCTCCGGATGGGCGCTGGCTCGTGACGGTCTGCTGGGGGCCGGCCAGAACGGTCTGGGCTTCCTGCGGATGGCCGGTCTCGCATGGGCCCCGTGATGCCACGCGCGCGCGGCCTGCTCCTCGCGGTCGCGACGGTCGCATCGTGGGCGATGCTGGCCGCTGGTCCCGCTCAAGTGGCGGGTGCCGATGCGGCGACATTCGGTCAGCCGACTGCGACAGGCTCGCTGGGGCACGACATCGTCTTCACGCAGCCCGTCACCCTGAGCGTGCCGATCTCGTCGGCCGAGCTGCTCCTGACCGTGGCCGACGCGACCGGCCCCGAGGTCATCCCGGTCGCCGCCGTCCACGAGGCCGGGAAAGCGACCCTGACTGATGCGGTGCCCACCTCGGGGAGCGCGCACATCCTCCCGAACACGCCGATGGTCGCCCGCTGGCGGCTGATCCCGCGCGACCATCCCGACGCGACGATCGAGGGTCCGGAACTACGGTTCACCTATGGCGACGACCGGTTCCAGTGGCAGACGCTGAAGGGTTCCATCGTGCGAGTCCACTGGTACCAGGGCGACGATGCGTTCGGGCAACGCGCCCTGAAGATCGGCGAGGACGCCATCCGCTCGTCGGGCGCTTTGCTGGGCGTGACCGAGGAACGTCCGGTCGACTTCTACATCTACGCGGACCAGACGTCGTTCTACGACGCACTCGGACCGGGGACGCGTGAGAACGTCGGCGGCGAGGCGAATGCGGACATCCGGACCCTATTCGCGCTGATCACGCCGGCGGCCATCGGGGACGCGTGGGTCGGCATCGTCATCCCCCACGAGCTGACCCACCTGGTGTTCGACACCGCGGTCCGGAACCCGTATCACTTCCCGCCGCGCTGGCTCAACGAGGGTCTCGCGGTCTACCTGAGTCAGGGCTACGACCCATCCGACCGCAGCGACGTGGAGAATGGTGCATCGGCGGGGTCGCTGACGCCGCTGCCCGGCCTGATCGGTCAGTTTCCCACGAGTGCCGCGGGCTTCAGCCTGGCGTACTCGGAGAGCGTATCGGCGATCGACTACTTCGTGCGGATCTACGGCCGACCGGCCATGGTGGGGTTGATCCGCTCCTACGCTGACGGACGGACCGATGACGAGGCGTTCACGGCCGCGATCGGCCTCGACGTGGCGGGCTTCTCCGACGCGTGGCTGGCCGACCTGCCTGCCAAAGTCCCGACGAAGGTCGGGCCGCTCGTGGCCCCGGGCGGTCCGCTGCCCGTGGCGTGGGGCGGCTCGTCCGCGCCGACGACCGGCACCGCCGGAACCGGGAGCGACACGGGGAGCACGGGCAGTGGCGTCCCGGTCGCGGTCCTGGTCCTCGCGATCGTCGTCGTGCTGGTCATCGTGATCGCGGTCCGGCGGTACCGGCGGACGACGCAGTGAGGATCGTGACCTGGATCCGCGGCGTCCCCAGCTGGCAGCTGACGCTCGGCGCTGCGCTCCTGGGGCTCGGCTTCCTCATCGCGGCGCAGCTCGCCGCCGAAGGCCCGCGCGTCCGCTACACGACGCAGGAACGGTCGCCGTTGCTGGAGACCGCGACTGAACTGCAGTCGCAGCAGGACACGCTGAAGGCCCAGATCCTCGACCTGCGCTCCAGGATCGGCGACACCGAGGGGGCGTCCGAGGGATCCCAGGTCGTCGTCAAGCAGCTCAACGACGCGCTCGAACAGGCCCGCATCGCGGCCGGGCTGATCCCGCTGAGTGGCACGGGCATCGTCCTGCAGCTGGAGGACTCCACCCAGCCGGTGGCGCAGGGAGCCAACGCGTCCGACTACCTCGTGGGCTCGCGCGACATCCGCGCGGTGGTCGACGACCTGTGGCTGGCCGGCGCCGAAGCCGTCTCCGTCAACGGCGAGCGGCTCACGGCCACCAGCTCGATCATCGACATCGGCTCGTCCGTCCTGGTCAACTCGGCCTATCTCGCGCCGCCCTACCAGATCACCGCCCTCGGCCCTGCCGACCTGTACGCACGGCTCGCGGCGCTCCCGGCGTTCATCGACTTCGTGCATGCGCGGGCCGAAGGCTTCGGCATCCGGCTGTCGTTCGCGGAGCCGCCGTCCGTCGACCTGCCGGCCTTCGCCGGCACGGTCTCCCTGCGCT
>JBBQLI010000149.1:0-3823 GCA_038327765.1 Candidatus Limnocylindrales bacterium
ACTTCTGCCGCCGCCGGCCAGCCGCGCAGCCCCAGCACGGTGGCCACGAACCCTTCGTTCGCCTCGGCACCCTCGGTCAGCGTCGGGTCCTCGGGGTGATCCACGATCGGCAGGTTCAACGCACCGGCATACGCCAGCGCCGCCCGCAGGATCGTGGCGGACCGGACGGGCGAGCCGTCGTCGCTGAAGCCCACGACACCCGCGTCGGCCAATTCGCCGAGTGCTGCGAGGGTCTCCCCGGCACGACCCGCGCTGACCGCCCCGTGTGCCAGCAGCTCCACGGGCGATCCGGAGGCGACGGCGGCGGCCCGGATCCGTGCCAGTACCCCGGGCTCGTCGAGGGCAGGCGTCGTGTTCGGCATCGCGCACACGGTCGTGAAGCCCCCATGGGCCGCCGCCGCAAGGCCGGTCGCCACGGTCTCGGCGTCCTCGTTGCCGGGTTCGCGCAGGTGCGTGTGCAGGTCGATGAACCCGGGCGCCACGATGACCCCATTGGCATCGATCCCGTCCGCCTCGACGCCGGTCAGCCAGGTCACGGCCTCCAGGATGCCGTCGCGGACCACGATCTCGCCCGGACCCTCACGACCGGCGGCGGGATCCACCAGCCACGCCCGGCTGATCTCCAGATCGGTCATCGCGAGCTCTCCCGGCCCGTCGCCTGTGCGCCTGCCAGCAGGTAGAGCAGCGCCATCCGGACCGCGACACCGTTCGTGACCTGGTCCGTGATGACCGAGTGCGAACCCGCGGCCACATCGGGCGCGATCTCCACGCCTTCGTTCATCGGTCCTGGATGCATCACCAGGACATCGGGCTTGGCTGCCCGCAGGCGCTCCGTCGTCAGCCCGTACCGTGCGGCGTATTCGCGCAGCGACGGCAGCAGCCCCGAGGCCATCCGCTCGCGCTGGATGCGCAGCGCCATGACCACGTCGGCATCGCGCAGTGCCTCGTCGACCGAGGTGGTCACGTGGAACCGCCGACTCGCCGCGGCGCCGCGCCCTGCCCACGCCTCGAAGCCGCGGACCAGGGTGGCCGGGCCGCAGAGCCAGAGGTCGGCGCCGGCCGCGGTGAGCGTCCAGATGTTGGAGCGGGCAACGCGCGAATGGAGCAGGTCACCGAGGATCACGATCTTGCGCCCGGCGAGCGGCCCGTCGCCGAGGTGGGCACGCATCGTGTACAGGTCGAGCAGGGCCTGGGTCGGGTGGGCGTGCCAGCCATCGCCGCCATTGAGCACGGATCCGCCGAAGGTCTCCGCCGCGAGGTACGGCGCCCCGGACACGGGATGACGCAGCACGAGCATGTGCGCACCCAGCGCCTCGACGGTCCGCACGGTATCCACGAGCGACTCGCCCTTCGACACCGACGAACTGGCCGCCGCGATGTTCACGACATCGGCCGTCAGGTTCCTGGCTGCCACCTCGAAGCTGACGCGAGTGCGCGTGGATGCCTCGTAGAAGAGGATGGTCACCTGACGCCCGCGGAGGGCGGGCACCTTCGCGATCGGCCGGGTCAGGACCTCGCGCATGGCGTCGGTGGTGCGCATGACGAGTTCGAGGTCCGCTCCGGACAGCCCGTCGACGTCGAGCAGATGGCGGTGGCGCCAGCCCACGGGCTGTGCATCCGGTGCCACGTCGACCGACGGGACGGCCACCTTGGCGTCCGGGTCGACCACCAGGCTCACCCGACCGGCTCGCTCGCCACGGCGGCGGGAACGGGGAGCCGCTCGATCTCGACCATGTCCTCGCCGTCGGTCTCCTCGAGGTGGACCTTGACGAGCTCCTCGCGCGAGGTCGGCACGTTCTTGCCGACGTGGTCGGCGCGGATCGGGAGCTCGCGATGGCCGCGATCCACCAGCACGGCCAGCCGGATCGCCTGCGGGCGCCCGAAGTCGACGAGGGCATCCATCGCGGCGCGGATGGTCCGGCCCGTGTACAGGACGTCGTCGACAAGGACGACCGTCTTGCCGTCGATGCCGGACGGGAGTTCCGTCCCCTTCACGATCGGCTGCTGGGCAACGAGCGAGAGGTCGTCGCGGTAGAACGTGATGTCCAGGGCGCCGACCGGCACCGTGGCGCCTTCGTGTTCAAGGATGGCAGCCGCGAGGCGGCGGGCGAGCGGGACGCCGCGACGCTGGATGCCGATGAGCAGGAGGCCATCGGTGCCGGCCTGCTTTTCGACGATCTCGTGGGACAGTCGGATCGTCGCTCGGCGGATCTCATCCGCGGTCATGATCTGACGGCCGCTCATCGCTCCTTCCCGGCCTCTCTGGGCCTCGTCGGCGGCCTCACGGGGCCGCTAGCCGAAGGGTCGACGAAAGGATACCCCGCCGGACCGCCCGCAGGCGAGGCCCGTGCGATTGTCAGTAGATCGAAACGGTGACCTGGGTCAACCCCGACCACGACGGACAGCCGCAGATGTAGAAGAAGTCGTGCTTGTCGAGGTCGATGATGCGATTCGGGGACTGCGGACCGTAGTCATCGATGACGCGCTCGACGCAGCCCGCACCGCCGCAGATCACCACCGTCGTGCCACGGGGCAGGCGCATCGCGGTGTGGCCGCCCGTGTAGAAGCTGGCGGTGCCGGTCAGCTTCGACTTGGGTGGCTTCAGGACGGATCCTGCCGAGCCGACCGGCTGCGACACCTTCGCGCGATGGCTCGGACCCGTGGCCGTGGAGCGACCCGGTTCGATGAGGGCGGATCCCGAGGAGATCGAGCCGGCCGCGGCCGCGGACACGTCGAGGCCATCGACGACGAGCGGCTGTCGCGCGGCGACTCCGGTGTCCGGGAGCGGCTGGAACGCACTGACCGGGAGTGGTTCGAGGCTTCGGGGGGCCCGTGAACCAGCGAGACCGGGGAGTGCGACCAGGGCGAGGGCGGCGGTGAGCACCGACCCTACGACGAACCTGCTTGGTCGCATGGGACCGTGACGATACGACGGTTCGCGGCCGTCCGCACGACGATCACGTCAGGCCGACCCGGCGCCTGTTCAACGGACGACGATGACGTCCTCGCCAGGCACGGTCTCGACGGTGCCGACGCCATCACCCGACCAGGCCACCACCTGCACCCGACTCCCTTGGGCGTCCTGGCCGCTGGGGGTCGCCCAGGCCAGACGGCCGTTGCCCATCGAGAACCCGGGGAGGGCCGGCTGTTCGGTGGGTGCGCCCTTGGGACGTTCGAGCGTGCCGCTGGCCAGATCCACGTGGTAGAGCGTCAGGCGCCCGAGCGTCGCGTCGCCGGGGTCGGCGACCCAGATCGCGACCCACGACCCGGTCTCGTCCCAGCGGACGTCGAAGTCGGCCAGCGGGCCGCTGATGTCGGGCAGTTTCACGCTCGTCGCGGAGCCTGAAGCGTCGGGCTGCCAGCTGGTCATCGTCATGTCGCCGTCCGCAGGCCGCGGATCCGAACCGGCGGGGTCACGCAGCAGGGTGCCACTCCAGCCGATGGCGTAGCGCTGGGTGGGGTCGACCACCGGTTTCCACAGCCCTGCCACTCGTGCCGTCTCGCTGCCCGTCGTCGGGTCGATGACCACCGTGGTCGCCGCGAGGCGGCCATCGGAACGCGACTCGGTGCCGGATCGGCTCCCGACGACCAGGTCGTTCGCCCACGATGCGAAGATCGTGGCGCCATCGGTGCTGAGCTTGCGGGCCATCTGATCGCCGGTGTGCCACACGTAGATGTCGGCACCGGTCGCAGCCCCGGAAGGTCGCGCCGTGAAGGCGAACCAGGTTCCGTCCCTGGAGAACGCGGCCGACTCGCCGATGATCGTGACACCCGTCGCGATCGCGAGGGTCGCGGCAAGGGTGGGCGCAGGAGTCGGCGACTC
>JBBQLI010000150.1:0-3673 GCA_038327765.1 Candidatus Limnocylindrales bacterium
AGATCCGCAAGGACGTGCTGAAGGCTGTCGTGGCTCAGCATCGCGCACTTCAGGCGAGCCGGGCTGATGTCGATGCCGAGCAGGTCGAGGAGGTCGTCGGCACGGAAGTTCGTGACCTCGGCGAGGGGCTTGCCCTTGATCTCGTCCGTCAGCAGCGACGCGCTGGCCTGGCTGATGGCGCAGCCGCGGCCGGTGAACCCGACGCGATCCACGATCCCGTCCTTCACCCCGAGCATCAGCGTGATGCGGTCCCCGCAGAGCGGGTTCGCGCCTTCATAGCTGGCGTCCGCGTCCTCGACGACCCCGAAGTTGTGGGGGCGCCGGTAATGCTCAAGGATGTAGTCGCGGTAGAGATCGTCCATATCGACTTCGAAGTCTACCGCGTTCGTCCAATCCCGACCACGGAGGTAGGGATTAGATCCGGCCCTGCGCCCGAACGTCACGCCCCAGGCAGGGTCGGAGCGCTCCGCGCGGCTGGCCAGACCTGCCCGGACGCACCGGCCGGGTGGACGTCGGTCCGGGCGGGCGAGAGGTCGGCCGGGAGCCGGAGGTCGTCGCCGCGCGCGACGAGCAGCGCCAGACCCACGAGCGCCATCGCGAGCCACGAGCCCGGGACGCCGAAGCCGACCGTGAAGCGACCCAACCCGAGGAACAACCACACCAGTTCCGGCCCGAGGAAGAGTGCGCCCGGCAGCAACGGGGAGAGACCGTGGGCGTAGAGGGTCGGCGAGGACACGACCGATGCCAGCCCGAACCGTGCCAGCGACAACCGCCCGTGCGCCAGCGCCGCGAAGGCGATCATCACGGCGGTGATGCCGAGAGACACGATCGGCCCGAACACCCGATCCACCGCCGCTCCCTGCAGCTTCGGGAACATCTGGAGGCTCTGGCTGAAGAACCGAAGCGCTGACGGCCAGGCCACCCACTCCCCGACGCCCACGATCGGGAGCGTGATGAGGGCGATCGCGGCGATGATCGCCAGTCCCGCCGCGATCTCACGCCAACGGCGCTGGAGGACGAGCCAGAGGCCCGGGATGACCGACTGGAACTTGAAGATCCCGCTCAACAGGAGCGCTGCGCCGAACCGGAAACCCAGCGCGTACAGCAGGAATGTGAACGAGGCGACATTGCCCACCGCGATCCCGACGGCTGTCGCTGGCCATGCGAGCAGGACGAGGAGCCAGCGGCCTCTGACTCCGATCAGCCAGAACGCCGCGACGACGGCTGCGATCGAGCCCGCCTCCCAGATGCCGATCACGACAGGTCGCGGGAGCGCGGCGAGGAACTGGAAGAGCGGGATGGTGAACGGCGGGTAGACGAAGGGCAGCTTCTCGGGGTCCGTGACCGAGGCGATCGGGGCCGTGATGTACGGCGAGGCGCCATGGAGTGCGGTCGTTCCGGCATTGAGATAGAGCCGGATGTCGCGCAACGGAG
This sequence comes from Candidatus Limnocylindrales bacterium, assembly GCA_038327765.1. GTDB lineage: Bacteria > Chloroflexota > Limnocylindria > Limnocylindrales > CSP1-4 > SPCO01. The sequence continues at coordinate 1,435 of JBBQLI010000150.1, forward strand.
CGACCTGCAGCCGAGGGATGTCATAGGCCAGCCAGGAACTCAGGCTGCCGATGACCACGAGCGAGGCCACGCTCCGACGGTTCGCCGCGATCCCGCGCGCGAGGCCACCGAACACCACCGATACCGCAAGGGTCATCGCGATGCCACGCTGGACGGACGACACGTGGCCGAATCGCGACGCCAGGACAAGGGCGACGGCGATCGCCGCAACGGCGCCGAGCACCATCACGAGGTGGATCCGCAGGGCGACCATGCGGTCGAGGAGGAGCCAGCCGACCGAGAGCCCGATCAGCGCGACGATCGCCATCTCCGGCACGGAGAGCGATCGGTAGATCGGCTTCGGGCCAGCTCCCACTGGAAGGGCGACCACGGCGATGGCGCACGCCACTGCCACGAGGCGGGAGCGCGGCAGGAGAGCCGCTCGATCCAGCGCGACCCCGAGCCTCGCGCGCGTCCGCGCCACCACGTCAGCCGGCACGCGGAACGAGCGTGGCGGCCCTGATCGATGACATCGCGCGCCACGGTACAGACCGTCAGTAAGAGAATCGTTGGACGCGAAAGCATCCTCGCCGACCTGCATCGGCCGCGGTCAGCCGACGAGTCGACTCTCAGCCGTTGAAGACGCGCTGGACGTCCTTGAGACCGGTGACCAGCGCATCGATATCGTCTCGCGTCGAGTAGACGCTGAAGCTCGCCCGGGCCGTGGCCGCGAGATCCAGGCGTTCGTGCAGCGGCATCGTGCAGTGATGACCGGCACGGACCGCGATGCCGGAACGGTCCAGCACCTGGGCCACGTCGTGCGGGTGGATGCCGGGCAGGTTGAACGGAATGACGCCACCGCGCAGGTCGGGGTCCAGCGGCCCGTACAGCTCGATGTCTGGGATCTGGCGCGGCAGGACCTCGAGCGCATACGCGACGAGCTCACGCTCGTGGGCGCGGACCGCATCCATCCCGATCCCGGTCAGGTATTCGGTGGCGACACCCAGCCCGATGGCGTCGCCGACGGCCGGCGTCCCCGCCTCGAACTTCCAGGGGATCTCGTTGAAGTCCGACCGGCGCAGGTGAACCTCGCGGATCATCTCGCCACCGGACAGGAATGGCGGCATGGCCTCGAGCAGCTCGCGTCGCGCCCAGAGCGCCCCCGAACCCATCGGTCCGAGCATCTTGTGGCCAGAGAACGCGTAGAAGTCGGCGCCGAGCGCCTGCACGTCGACCGGGATATGGGGCACGGCCTGCGCGCCATCGACGAGCACCAGTGCGCCGGCCGCATGGGCCATCTCGACCATCTGGCGGACCGGGTTGATGGTGCCGAGCGTGTTCGAGACGTGGGTGAACGCGACGAGCTTCGGCTTCAGCCGCAACAGGACCTCGAGGACGTCAAGGCGGAGGATCCCGTCGTCGGTGATCGGGATGAACTCGAGGTCGCCGTCGACTTCCTGGACCAGCAACTGCCACGGGACGAGGTTGGCGTGATGCTCCATCTCCGTGAGGATGATCTGGTCGCCCCGTCCCACGTTCCGCCGGCCCCACGAGTACGCGACCAGGTTGATCGCCTCGGTCGCGTTGCGCGTGAAGATGATCTCGTGGCTGTCCGGCGCGTTGATGAAACGGCCGACGCGGGCTCGTGCCTGCTCGTATGCCGCGGTGGCCTTTTCGCCGATCGTATAGATGCCGCGGTGGACGTTGGCGTTGTACTCGCGGTAGTACGTGTCCAGCGCGTCGATGACCACCTGCGGCTTCTGGCTGGTCGAGGCCGAGTCCAGGTAGACCAGCGGATGGCCGTTGATCTGCTGGTCGAGGATCGGGAAATCGCGTCGCAGCGTCGCGGCGTCGAGCGGCGCCGCGACGACCGTGGGATCGGTGGTCAACGTCATCGTTCGCCCCCCGACTAGCGGGCGGCCTCGGCCGGTTCGAGGTCGAGGTCGGGGCCCTTCGGGACCAGCAGCGCCTCGTCGGGCGCATCGACGGTCAGGCCCGCCTCACGCAGGATCGGACCGTAGCCCTCGTCCTCGAGGCGGAGCGCGAGGTCCTTGCCACCGGTCTTCACGATGCGGCCCTGGGCCAGGACATGGACCACGTCGGGCTTGATGTAGTTGAGCAGGCGCTGGTAGTGCGTGATCAGCAGGACGCCGAGGTTGGGGTTGAGCATCGCGTTGACGCCCTCGGCGACGATGCGCAGCGCGTCGATGTCGAGGCCGGAGTCCGTCTCGTCGAGGATCGCCATCTGCGGGTCGAGCAC
>JBBQLI010000151.1:0-3637 GCA_038327765.1 Candidatus Limnocylindrales bacterium
CACCATCGAGGCGGCCGATGCGCTCTACGGCGTGACCGTCGGTGACGATTCCGTGAGTCGCGTGATCAGCCTCAGGCTCGATGAGGCGCAGGCCCTCGCCCGCGATCGCGGCACCGTACTCGCGACCGCCGGCTGATGCCGTTCTGGCGCCGTCAACGCGACGAACCTGTACTCCCCGAGACGACGCCGGAGCCGGTCGCCGCTCCCGCCGAGCTGACGCCAGGAGGGGCGGTTGAGCCGGGCGATCCCGCCGCACCGTCCAGTGCCGCGGAGCGGTCCGTCGCCGCGGCACCACCCCTCCTCGATCCGGTACGACCCGACGCGCCGCCGCACGAACCCGATCCGAGCGGGCCAGTCCTGAGCGAGCCGCGCGCCCCGGATCCGGGGCCGCGTGCCGTCCCAGCCTTCGACCCGACGGCCTTCCTCGCCGTAGCCCCGGTCGGATCGCTCGACGCCGGCCTGGAGCGGACCCGTGGCGGGTTCATGACCCAGCTTCGTGGCTATCTCGGCGGCGCCGACGGCCCCGCGTGGGACGAGGTGGAGGAGACGCTCATCGGCGGCGATGTGGGCGCGGCGCTGGCCATCGACCTTGTCGAACGCGCCCGCAAGCGTCGCGACCCCGGCGGCGCCGAGGCCGCAGTCCGCGCCGAGCTTGCCGCGCTCCTGGTCCGTCGCGAACCAGACTGGTCGCCGCAGGCATCCGTGGAGGGTGGGCCCGCGGTCATCCTGATCGTGGGGGTCAACGGGACCGGCAAGACGACGACCATCGGCAAGCTCGCCAGCCGCTATGCCGGCGATGGCCGCACGGTCATCCTCGCCGCCGCCGACACGTTCCGTGCCGCGGCCAGTGACCAGTTGCGGATCTGGGCGGATCGGGCCGGTGTCCAGATGATCGCCCATGCACCAGGGGCGGATCCAGGCGCCGTGGTCTACGACGCGCTCGATGCCGCCGTAGCCCGGCATGCGGACCTGGTCATCGCCGACACGGCGGGTCGGCTCCACACGAAGTCGAACCTGATGGACGAACTCACGAAGATCCGTCGCATCATCGACAAGCGTCTGCCCGGCGCCCGACCCGAGACACTCTTCGTCCTCGACGCCACGACCGGCCAGAACGGGCTGGCCCAGGCCAGGGCGTTCCACGAGGCGGTCGGGCTCACCGGGATCGTGCTGACCAAGCTCGATTCCACGGCCAAGGGCGGCATCGTCTTCGCGATCGAGGACGCGCTCCAGGTGCCGGTCCGATTCGTCGGGGTAGGGGAGCAGGTGGGCGACCTCCTGCCGTTCGACCCCGACGCCTTCGTGGCCGCGCTCTTCGCGTGAGCCTGTCTCGCCGCCGGTGCGTCCTCGTCACCGCACCGGGACCATCGTCCTGACGGCGACCCCACAAGGGCTGCGGTACACTGCGCACGCTTCGGTGCGTCAGAACCCGCGCACCACCCGATCTGGTCGCGAGCGCGCCTCTCCGGGCCTCGCCCCGACCGATCGGTCAACCACCTGATGGAGTCCTACCGGGACCATGTTCGATAGCCTCAGCGAACGGCTGCGCAAGACGCTCGGCACCCTGACCGGTCGAGGCCGGATCAGCGAAGCCGACGTCGATGCCGCCATGCGCGAGGTCCGGCTGGCCCTGCTCGAGGCGGACGTCAACTTCAAGGTCGTCAAGGACTTCGTCGCGCGCGTCCGCGAGCGTGCCGTCGGCGAGGAGGTCCTGGCCAGCCTGACGGCAGGCCAGCAGGTCGTGAAGATCGTGAACGACGAACTTGTCGGGCTGCTGTCCGCCGGTGATCGGACCTTCCACCTGTCGGGCAACCCCGCCGTCGTCGCGATGGTCGGCCTGCAGGGGTCCGGCAAGACCACGTCCACCGCGAAACTGGCTCGCTACATCGTGAAGCAGGGTCGTCGACCGCTCCTGGTGGCTGCCGACCCGTATCGCCCGGCCGCCGGCGACCAGCTGGAGACCCTGGGCAAGACCCTCGGGATCCCGGTCTACCGTGCTCCGGTCGGAACGTCCGTGGTCGAGATCGCCCGGCAAGGCGTCGAGGCGGCGAAGCGCCAGGTCCGCGATGTCGTGATCATCGACACGGCCGGTCGCCTCTCCCTCGATGAGGCGCTGATGGCGGAGATCGCCGCCGTGAACAACGCGGTCAAGCCCATCGAGACGCTGCTGGTCGTCGACGCGATGACCGGTCAGGAGGCGGTGGGCGTCGCCCAGGCGTTCGTCGCGGCCGTCCCGGTCACGGGGCTCATCCTCACCAAGATCGACGGCGATGCGCGCGGCGGCGCGGCTCTCTCGATCTCGGCGGTCACCGGTGTCCCGGTCAAGTTCCTTGGGACCGGCGAGAAGACGGATGCCCTCGAGGTCTTCCATCCGGACCGGCTTGCCGGCCGGATCCTGGGCATGGGCGACATCCTGACCCTCGTCGAACGGGCACAGGAGACGTTCGATGCGGGCCAGGCCCAGAAGCTCGAGGAGAAGCTGCGCAAGAACAGCTTCACGCTCGAGGACATGCTCGAGCAGCTCCAGCAGGTCCAGAAGATGGGCCCCATCGGACAGATCATGTCGATGATCCCGGGGATGGGCAACATGGCCGGCGAAGCACAGGCCGCGGTCGATCGCGGCGACCTCAAGCGAACCGAGGCCATCATCCGTGCCATGACCCCGACCGAGCGTCGCGAGCCGACGGTCCTCAATGCCTCGCGCCGGCGCAGGATCGCGACGGGCTCCGGAACGACGCTCCCCGATGTCAACAAGCTCGTCAAGCAATTCAGCGAGATGCAGAAGGTCATGAAGCAACTTTCAGGAGCCGGAGGCCGGCGCGCTGCCCTTGGCGCGTTGACGGGCCGGCGGTAGGCACAGGGGGTACCGAACGATGACCGACCAGGAACAGACCCAGATCGTCCAGACGCCCGCACCCGTCGAGCCCGTCGTGCCGACCGCAGGCCCGGCGCGATCGCACCGTGGCCGCTGGGCCGTGGCGCTGATCGCGGTCGCGGTCATCGCGGCCATCACCACCGGCCTCGTTTTCGCCATCGCCGGGAAGGCGCCGCCCGCCACCGTGCTCGGCTATGTCCCGACCGGGACCGTGATCTACGGCGAGGCCCGCCTCGACCTGCCCGGCGACCAGACCAGGAAGCTCGCCGGGTTCCTCTCGAAGTTCCCGGGCTTCGCGGACCAGGCGGCGCTGCCCACGAAGATCGGAGAGACGCTCGACAAGCTCGTCGGCTCCGCCTCCGACCACAAGCAGACCTACACCCATGACGTCGCGCCGTGGTTCGCCGGCCAGCTCGCGTTCGCCGTCGGGCCGCTGCCGGATCCGTCGGCCTCGGCCGCATCGATGAAGGACGCGCGCGCACTCGTCCTCCTCTCGATCAGCGACCCCGTCCAGGCCCGATCGTGGTTCGCGGCGACGCTGGCATCCAGCGGTGCGACCACGTCCGACAGCACCTATGCGGGAACCCCCATCACGCTCATCTCCGGCGGGTCAGGCACGACCGACGCGCCGCAGGGGGCGCTGGCCATCGTTGACGGCAAGGTCGCGCTCCTCGGAACCGTCGACTCGGTCAAGGCGGGGATCGACACCAAGGGCAGCAGCCCGTTCGGCGGCGGCAGCGACGTCCAGCGTGCGCTCGATTC
>JBBQLI010000152.1:0-3563 GCA_038327765.1 Candidatus Limnocylindrales bacterium
AGCCATATCAGGGCGCGGCCACGGGTGTCGGTGGCATCCTGCGCGACATCTTCACGATGGGCGCCCGGCCCATCGCGGTCCTCGACGCGCTCAGGTTCGGCGATCCGGCCGACGAGCGGACCCGTCACCTGGTCGACGGGATCGTCCGTGGTGTCGGCGGCTACGGCAACTGCGTCGGGGTGCCGACGGTCGGCGGCGAACTCGTCTTCGACCCAAGCTACCAGGGCAACCCGCTCGTGAACGTGATGGCCATCGGCCTGCTGGAGGAACGACGCCTGACACTCGCCTCCGCGCCGGGGCCGGGCAATCTGGTGGTCTTGTTCGGCTCCACCACGGGTCGCGATGGCATCGGCGGGGCATCGGTCCTGGCGTCGGCGACGTTCACCCATGACGACCCCTCGAAGCGGCCGTCCGTGCAGGTCGGCGACCCCTTTGCCGAGAAGCTGCTCATCGAGGCCAGCCTCGAGCTCATCGAGCGCGGACTGGTCGAGGGGCTGCAGGACCTCGGCGCCGGCGGCATCACTTGTGCCACCTCGGAGACCGCCGACCGCGCCGGCACCGGGATGCTGGTGGATCTTGATGCGATCCCGCGCCGTGAACCCGGTCTTGAGCCGTTCGAGGTGATGATCTCCGAGTCGCAGGAGCGGATGTGCGCCGCGGTCCGCCCGGACCGCTGGGACGATGTCCGCGAGGTCTGCACGCGCTGGGGCCTGCCGGTGGCGATCATCGGCCGGGTCACCGCAGACGGCGACATCGTGGTGGTCGAGGGTGGCGTGACCGCCGACGGTCAGCCGAACCCCGGTGCCATCGAACTCGCCCGGATCCCCGCCGCCGCGCTGACCAGCGACGCGATCGTCCATCAGCGGGTCGCGGCCGCCCCGACGCACCAGCGCGGCGCCCCCGCGCCCGGCGCGCCCGTGGAGGCGGTCGACCTGCTCCCCGAGCGTGGGATGGACCCGGGAGCGGTCCTGCTGGCCCTCCTCGGCTCGGCCAACCTGGCATCACGCCACGCGGTCTTCCACCAGTACGACTCCACGGTCGGCGCCGACACGATCGCGGGACCCGGGCGCGGCGCGGCCGTGCTGCGGGTGAGGGGGACGACCAAGGCACTGGTGGCCTCGACCGATGGCAACCAGTCGGTGGGACAGCTGGATCCGTGGCTGGGGGCGGCCCTTTCGGTCGCCGAGGCGACGCGCAACGTGTCCATCACGGGTGCGCGCCCGCTCGGCGTCACGAACTGCCTCAACTACGGTGATCCGACCCGCCCCGAGGCGTTCTGGCAGCTGACCGAGGGCGTGCGCGGCCTCGGCGATGCGTGCCGGGCGCTCGGTCTTCCCGTCACCGGGGGGAATGTGTCGCTCTACAACGAGTCACCCACGGGCCCGATCGCGCCGACCGCGGAGATCGGCGTCGTGGGACTGCTCGACGATGTCACGACCCTCGTGGGTCCCGCGTTCGTGGCCGCGGACGACGTGATCGTGCTGGTCGGGGAGGCCGTCGCGGGTCTTGCCGGTTCCGCGTACGCGGCGATCGCTGGAGCGGCCGTGGAAGATCGCCCGCCGGCCCTTGACCTGGTTCGCGAGCGTGCCCTCCAGGCGTTCATCCGCGAGGCCATCGCCCGTGGCCTCGTCGAGTCTGCACAGGATGTGTCGGGCGGCGGGTTCGCCGTGGCGCTGGCCGAGGCCGCGATGTGGAGCGGGCTGGGTGCCGTGGTCAGACTGCCGATCGCGCATTCGCCGGCCACGGACCTGTTCGGCGAAGGCCCGTCGCGACTGGTCGTGACGTGCAGTCCGCGCCACGCCGCTGCGCTCGAACTGCTCGCGCGACAGCACGGCCTACCGGTGGAGACGCTGGGATCCGTGGGGGGCGAGCATCTGCGCATCGAACTCACCGGTGCCGGGGCCACAGGTGCGGCGGAGGCGCGCGGGAGTCGCGTGGCCGATGCGCTCGACGTCCCGCTCGCGGATCTGCGACACGCCTGGGAACACGGGCTGGGTCGCGCGCTCGGCTGGGAGGGGTAGGCCATGTGTGGCGTCTTCGGAACGGTCCTGCCGTACGGGGAGCCGACCGATGCTGCGGCGCTCGCGACCCTCGGGTTGTTCGCGCTCCAGCATCGCGGCCAGGAATCGGCGGGACTGGCCGTCAGCGATGGCGACCAGCTGATGCTGTACAAGGATCTCGGGATGATCTCGACGGTCCTCGATGAGCGCCGCCTGCCGAGCCTGCGGGGCAATCTCGCCATCGCCAACTGCCGCTACTCCACCACGGGGTCGACGATCTGGGAGAACGCCCAGCCCACGTATCGCCGCGGTCCGCGCCGTGCCATCGCGATCGGTCACAACGGCAATCTCGTGAACACGCGCGACCTGCTGACCCAGCTCGAGGGCGGGCGCGCGCGCCTTCCCGCGTCGACCGACACGGAACTCCTGACCGCGCTCCTCGCCGACGAACCAGCCGCCGACACCGTCGGGGCCCTGATGCAGGTCCTGCCACGGGTCAAGGGTGCGTACAGCCTGGTCATCCTCGATCAACACCATGTCATCGGCGTCCGGGATCCGCACGGGTTCCGGCCGCTGGTCCTTGGCCGCATCGCCCAGGTGCCGCCTGCCGGCGGGCCGGATGACGGGCTGTGGACCGACGACGATACGACCGCCGGGTGGTGCCTGTCGTCCGAGACGGCGGCGCTCGACATCGTGGGTGCCACCTACGTGCGCGACGTCGAACCGGGCGAGATCGTCGTGCTCGAACCCGGCCAGGCGCCGCGCTCGGTGCGGTTCGCCGAGGCGACTCCCGCGTTGTGCGTGTTCGAGCTCATCTACTTCGCTCGTCCGGATTCCTACATGGAGGGCCGCAACCTCTATGAGGCCCGCCGGAAGATGGGGATGCAGCTCGCGGTCGAGCACCCGATCGATGCAGACCTGGTGATGCCGGTCCCCGACACGGGTGCGCCCGCCGCGGCCGGCTACGCTGAAGCGTCCGGGTTGCCCTATCGCGAGGGGATGTATCGCAATCGGTACGCCGGACGCACGTTCATCCAGCCATCCCAGGGCCTGCGCCATCGCGGCGTGACGATCAAGCTCAATCCGCTGCGCGAGGTCGTGAACGGGAAGCGACTCGTGGTCGTCGACGATTCGATCGTGCGCGGCACGACGACCAAGCGGATCGTCGAGCTGCTGCGCAAGGCCGGCGCCACCGAGGTCCACGTGCGCATCAGCGCGCCGCCGATCTATCACCCCTGCTTCTACGGCATCGATACCTCGATCGAGACCGAGCTGATCGCCTCGACCCACACGGAAGCGCAGATCCGCGAGTTCATCGGCGCCGACTCGCTGGGCTACCTCTCGATCCGCGGGGTCCTCACCGCGCTGGAACTCCCGTACGAGCGCTTCTGCTTCGCCTGCTTCGACGGGAACTACCCGGAGCCGGTCCCGTACGACGCGAAGGCACGCAAGTTCATGCTCGAAGAACCGCTCGTCGTGTCATGACGGACGCGCGGGCCGCGTATCGGGCGGCCGGGGTCGATGTCGAGGCCGGGGAGCGAGCGGTCGATCTCATGCGGGCAC
>JBBQLI010000153.1:0-3517 GCA_038327765.1 Candidatus Limnocylindrales bacterium
TCCCGTCGGGCAGGACGGCGAACTGCCACTGGTGCTTGTCGATGCAGCCCGACGGACAGTCGCCCCAGCCCATCTGGATGGTGACCACGAATGCCCCGACACCCGACGCGGGCTGCGCCTTGTACCAGGCGGACTGGCCGATCAGGTTCGGGTCGTACGGGGCGATCCTGGCGAATCGGGCGTCATGGGCCGCGATGGCAGCCATCGCGGCCGAGGCTGTGGTGACGGGGAGAAGCGGCATGGCTGGGAGGGCACTCGAGGTGGGGGCCGTAGGGGCCGGGGACGATGCGCTCGGGGACGATGCGCTCGGCGACGGCGTCGTTGCCGATCCGGCGGAGCTGCATGCAGCCAGGATCACGGGGAGGAGGATCGCCCCCAGGATGGTCCGGCGGCGTTCGGTCAGCATGCCCCTTCGACGGAAGTCAGGGTGGCTGGGTTCCGCAACCTCAGCGATCGGGAGCGACCTCGCTGGTCTCGGCCGGGCGCAGCGCGATCGCCGCGCCCATCACGAGGGCCGGCGCGACACCCGCGACGATCGCGAGACGAGGTGCGCGGGCCAGGTAGAACCCGGCCCCTATCCCCATCGAGCTGGCTGCCAGGAACCGCAACGCCGAATCGGGCAAGGACTGGAGTGCATGCGTGGCGTCTCGCGCCCGGCTCCGAGTGGCGTCGACGGTGCCCGGAACGTGACCAAGCATCGTCCGAGCTGTCGATGCCACGACCACGAGACCGTCGCCCGCCCGCGCCGCGACGGCAGCGACCCTCGCCCGAAGGCGAGGCTGATGCGGGCGGACCACCGAGTGACGCGTCGTGACCGCCTTCGTCATGTCAGCGAGACCGACCAAAACCGCGCGAACCCTTCGCCAGACCGGCGAGGAAGACGACGGCGATGGCGCCGATGGTCGCGATGACGATGCTCTCGACGTTGATGCCGTCGACCGAGCCCTTATGGAGGACGTTCGATGCCACGAACCCGCCAACGAGCCCGCCGACGACGCCGAGCACGATCATCATCACGAGACCCTCTTTCGAGCCCATGATCATGTTGGCGAGGAAGCCGGCGATCGCGCCGACGACGATCCAGGAGACGATGCCCATCCGAGTGTTCCTTTCGCGTGGCTCGATCACTTGTGAGACCGATGCCGGAGCCGAGTGCGGGCACGACCCTGCCCGCCTGGGGACCGCGTGGCGGTCCTTCCCGGTGGTGTCGGTCAGGCGGTGTCACGCCTGAACATCGTCACGATCCAGAGGATGATCATCTCGAGCAGCGTCCAGCCGACGATGGCCACGATGGCCGTGATGTCGAGGACGGAACCGGCCGAGTGGAGCGAGTCCTGCCGCAGGATCCCGTCGAAGGGCGCCACAAAGGCCGTGCTGACGCTCAGGATCCATGACACCAGACCGTTGGCCTCGCGAGCGTCGAGCAGCAGCAGGACGATGCGTGCGCCGATCACGATCTGGATCAGCCCGAATACCAGATAGATCCCGCGCCGGACGATCTCCGACCGCCCTGGTCCGGGGGCCGTGGTGGTCCTCGCGATCTCGATCGTCTCCGGGACCCCGACAAGGACGGGGTTCTGCGTGACGATCGTCGGATCTGACTGTTCGACGGTCATGGCTCCTCCGTGGTGTCCAAGGAACGGCATCCGGGGGAGCGGGGCAACATCTGCCACGCCGGGAACTCATCCGGCCACTGCGTGCCGAGGAGTGAACCACGGTCGTGGCGGATTGTCAACTGTAGTGTATGAAATAAACAGTAGTGCGTCGGGCAGATGACGACGTCGGCCAGCGACGCATGAGGTCGCTGGCCGACGCGGTCGGACGCTCAGGCGGGAGCGGCACCGGACGATTCGCGGACGAGCTTCTTGTTCACGAACTCCTGGATCCCCATGTCTCCCAGTTCGCGCCCATAGCCCGAGTTCTTGATCCCGCCGAATGGGAGTTCGGCATCAGACCAATCGATGTTGTTGATGAACATCATCCCGGTGTCGACGCGGCTTGCGACACGCCGGCCGCGCGCGATGTCCTTCGTCCAGACCGATCCGCCAAGTCCGAAGTCGGAGTCGTTGGCGAGTGCGATCGCCTCGTCCTCATCCTTCACGCGGAAGAACATCGCGACCGGACCGAAGAACTCGTCCCTGAATGCCGGATTGCCTGGTTCGACGTCGGTCAGGATCGTCGGCTGCATGTACGAGCCCGGCCGGTCGATGCGCTTGCCACCCATCAGCACCTTGGCGCCATTCGCGACCGCGTCGTCGACCTGGCCGAGGAGCTGCACCAGGGCGGCCTCGGTGGACAGGGGTCCGAGTGTCGTCTTCTCGTCCATCGGGTCGCCGGGCGTGAGCCCCGCGAGTGCTGCCTGGAACTTGGCCAGGAATGTGTCCGCGAGCTCGTCGACCACGATGAATCGCTTTGCCGCGCAGCACGTCTGGCCCGTGTTGTACATGCGTCCCCACACGGCCCACTTGATCGTCGGATCGAGATCAGCGTCGTCGAGCACGATGAAGGCATCGCTGCCACCGAGCTCCATCGACGAGACCTTGAGGTTCTTGCCGGCGCGTGCGGCGACGGTCTGACCTGCGGCGACGCTGCCGGTCAGTGCCACGCCCTTGATGCGGGGGTCGCCGACGAGCCGATCGGACTGATCGTGCGAGATCAACAGGTTCGTGTAGAGCCCGGCCGGCGCGCCGGCATCGATCCACAGCTTCTCGAAGGCGATGGCGCACTGCGGGACGATCCCGGCGTGCTTGACCAGCAGGACGTTGCCGGCCATGAGGTGCGGGCCAGCGACACGGGCGAGCTGGTAGTAGGGGAAGTTCCACGGCTCGACGCCGAAGATCACGCCGATGGGGCTGCTTTCCATATGCGCGATGCCGTTGACCGGATTGAGCTTGACCGGTGCCAGGAATCGCTCTGCGTTCTTCGCGTAGTACTCGAGGATCCGGACACTGAAATCGACCTCTCCGCGGGCCTCGTCGATCCGCTTGCCCATCTCGGTCGTCATGGTCCGCGCGAACTCGTCGGCCCGTGCGTGGAGCAGCTTCGCGGCCCTGGCCACGATGACCGCTCGCTCGGCATAGCTGGTCCGCCGCCAACTCTCGAAGCACGTCTCGGCGAGCGCGACCTTGGTCTCGAGTTCTTCGTCGCTGATCTCCGCGAACTCCTTGACGAGCGTGCCGGTCGCCGGATTGAAGCTCTGGTATGTCATCGTCCGTCCTTCTCGTTCGGGACCGTGCAGCGAAGCGTCAGCGCCGCCGCCGGTCATGGGCAAGAAGTGGACCACGGGGTCGACCACAGTGTCAACAGTAGTGTGAATAACTTACTGTTGTGTGACGGTAGCGTCGGTCAAACGGCGGGAGTCGTCCCGCGGCGTGAACGTCGACGCGCGCGGTACCAGGCGAGGTATTCCACGAGCTCGTCGCGTTCGTCCTCGGTCAGGTCCGCGAAGAGCGCGGCACCGACCGTATCGGCTGGCCGCGGTTCGCTTGCGCCAGGAACTCGATAACCGCTCAGGCGC
>JBBQLI010000154.1:0-2866 GCA_038327765.1 Candidatus Limnocylindrales bacterium
CGACCCTCGACCCACTTGACCGGCCGGCCGCCGATGGCCTTGCTGGCGAACATCGTCAGGGCCATGTCGGCGTAGCAGAAGATCTTCGAACCGAAGGCGCCCCCGACGTCCGGGCTGATGCAGCGGACCTTGTGCTCCGGGATCCCGGTCACGAAGGCCGTCAGCAGGAGTCGCTGGATGTGCGGCGTCTGGCTCGACATCCAGACCGTGTACTCATCGGTGCCCGGGTTGTACCAGCCGATGTCGCCGCGCGTCTCCATGGGGTTCGGGATGAGCCGCTGGTTGACGATCCGCTGGCGGACCACGACCTCGGCGGCATCGACAGCCGCATCCGTGCCGGCCTTGTCGCCGACGTTCCACTCGAAGACGACGTTGTTCGGGGCGTTCTCGTGGAGCTGCGGCGCGCCAGGGGCCATCGCCTTCTCGGCGTCGACGACCGCGGGGAGCGGCTCCCAGTCCACCAGGATCGCCTCGAGCGCGTCGTAGGCCTGCGCCTCGGTCTCGGCGACGACCGCGGCGACGCCCTCGCCGGTCCACTTGACGCTGTCGGTCGCGAGGATCCGCGGCGTATTGATGTTGTTGCGGATCCCGGCGCTGCCGCCGGCCGGCCACGCCATCGGGAGCGGGTTGTACGGGATGTCCGCCCCCACGAAGACGGCCACGACACCGGGCATGGTCTTCGCCGCGGACGTGTCGACCGAGCGGATGTTCGCGTGGGCATACGGGCTGCGCAGGATGGCCAGGTGCGTCATCGAGGCGAGCTTGATGTCGTCGAGGTAGTTCCCCTCGCCGGTGATGAAGCGGGGGTCCTCGGTGCGCTTGATGCGCTTGCCGAGCGGGCTGGAGCTGGGGGCGTCGAGCAGGTCGGTCATGGTGGTATCCCCTGCTACGCGGTGACCGGGGCGGGGGCCCCGTCACGCATGGCGGTCGCCGCGGCCCGAACCGCGGCCACGATGTTCTGGTAGCCGGTGCAACGACAGATGTTGCCCTGGATGGCGTGGCGGATCTCGTCGTCCGTGGGATCGGCGTTGTGAGCCAGCAGGTCGGCCGCGGTCATGATCATCCCCGGGGTGCAGAACCCGCATTGCAGGCCATGCTTCTCCCAGAACGCGTTCTGCAGCGGGTGGAGACCGTCGCTCGACGCCATGCCCTCGATGGTGGTCACCGCCGTGCCGTCGGCCTGGACCGCGAGCATCGTGCACGACTTCACCGCATGTCCGTCGACGTGGACCGTACAGGCGCCGCACTGGCTGGTGTCGCAGCCGATGTGGGTACCGGTCAGGTCAAGGTCCTCGCGCAGCGCCTGGACCAGGAGCCGTCTGGGCTCCACCTCGAGCTCCCGTTCTGTCCCGTTTACGGTCAACCGGATCTGTTCGCCCACGAGCCGGACCCTCCTCGACGACTGCCTGACCGGCCTGACCGCGGAGATCCTGCCGGGACCGATGACGGAGTTCGCGTCCACTGGAGCAGCGGGTCCTCGCGGCGGGCGACAGCTCGGCGGGAGGTGCGGCGATGGTCCCACCGTTGGGTGACGGCCGCAAGTCGAGAAGGTTGCGGCGCGGCGCCAAAACGCCAGGCGCCATCCGCTAGCGCGGGCGGCGCTCCGGGGCATACCGACCCATCGCCGCGCTGCGCTTGTCGACGGCGCGGGGATCGAATGCCTTGAGCCGCTCCTCGGGGGACAGCGCCGCGAGGCGGACGGCCGTCCCGAGTCGTTCGAGTTTGCGCATCGCCTGCTCCCAGGTGAGTGCCGCGAACGAAGATGCGGTCGCGACGCCGACCCGCGACCCGCCTCGGCCCCGACCCGATGCGGCATAGCCCATCGCCCACAGGATGACCTCCGGGGTGTCATCGGAATCGACCTCCGGGGAGAGAGCGCCGCAGACGATGCCGCGCTCGCCCGGAGCGGCCGTGATGAGTCGCCAGTTGTCCGGCCCGGCGATGAGATCGACCGCGAGACTCGCGTATGCCGGACCGAGGATCGTGTCGGCCCCGGCACCGTCGGCCGCCCCACCGGTGATCGCAAGCGACAGGTGGACCGCGGGCGCGTCCGCGAGAAGCCGATCGTGCAGCCTGCGGAACCGACGTCGCGCGGCACGGTCTGCCCCGATCGCAACGGCTCCCGGCTCGGCGACCTCGATCAGTGGGCAACCGGCATCGGCCAGATCGGCGATGACCGCGCGGAGGCGGCCCAGATCGTCGTCTGCGTGGAGGCCCGCCGTGAACGGCCCGGCGAGGACCGCTTTGACGGCCCGCCCGCGGGCACGATCCGCTGTCTCCCGCCATGACGCGACGGGGTCATCTGGCGCCACGGGCCAGCCGCCATCGGTCACCGGCTCGAGGCCCGCGTCGAGCTGCGCATCGATGACCGACTGGAGGATCGCGTCGGGGGCCGCGTCGGCCGGAAACGGCGGGCGCGGCAGCGAGCCCAGCAGGGTCGCGAACACCGCGCGTCAGACTCGCGAGTGCGAATGGACCGTCGCGGCCCACCGCCCAGGTCCATCGACGCGCGCGGCGCCCGAGTCGTGCCGCGCTCCGGTGCCCACGGCCAGACCGATGGCCACGACGATCGCGACCACGCCGACGGCGAGTGCGCGCTGGAAGGCGGGCGTGCGGACCCTGGCGGCGGCCGCGGCTGGTCCCCCCGCTACGGCCCGGCTCGCTGTCCCGCGCCAGAACGACGACAGGGTCGGCACCCCGGTCGGCGGCAGGACTGCGCCCAGCCATAGGCCGGCAAGCAGCCCCCCGATGTGGGCCGCGTTGTCGATGCTGCCCGCGGAGGCGAACCCGAACACCAGGTTGATGGCGATCAGGATCCCGATCTGGCTGACGATCCCCCGGTTGGTCCGATCGACCGGATGGTGCA
>JBBQLI010000155.1:0-2812 GCA_038327765.1 Candidatus Limnocylindrales bacterium
GGCATCTGGGCCACGATCGTCCGCGCGGTCATGCGCCGGCCGGTCGTGACGGTCCTTGTCGCGGCGATCGTGCTCCTGCTGATCGCATCGCCCGTGCTCAAGCTCCGGATGGGGCAGGCCGACTTCAGCTCGTTCCCGGACTCACTCGACAGCGTGAAGGCGCTCAACGTCCTGAACGCCAAATGGCCGACGGGCTCCACGCTCTCGCTGGACATCGTCATCACGCAGGCCGATCAGCCCACCACGCAGACCGCGATCACGAGCCTCTCGACGAAGGTCCTGGCGATCAGCGGCGTGACCGGCCCGCCGAAACCGTACACGTCCGTCGACGGGCACGTCGCGATGGTCTCGTACGTGATGTCCGGTGGCTCGAACGACGAGGCGAACCGCGACATCGTTCGCCAGATCCGCCGTGATGTGGTTCCAGCCGTGTTCGGTGGCCTGCCCGGCGTCCAGGTCTACGTCAGCGGCGACGTGGCCTACACCCTCGACGTGGTGGACTTCTATGCGGGCGGGATGCCACTGGTCATCGCGTTCGTTCTGAGCCTGTCGTTCATCCTGCTGCTGATCGCGTTCCGCTCGATCGTGATCCCGATCAAGGCGATCCTGCTGAACCTGCTCTCCACAGCAGCCGCGTTCGGGTTACTGACGCTGGTGTTCGTGGATGGCAACGGCGCGGACCTGCTGGGCTTCAAGCCCGGCCCCATCGAGGCGTTCGTGCCGGTCTTCATCTTCACGATCCTGTTCGGCCTGTCGTTGGACTACCACGTCTTCATCCTCACCCGGATCAAGGAGGCGCGCGACCACGGCATGAACTCGAACGAGGCGGTCGCGCGCGGGATCTCGATCACGTCGGGGACCGTCACCTCCGCTGCGGCCATCATGGTCGTCGTCTTCTCGGTCTTCGTGACCCTCGAGCTGACGATCATCAAGCAGCTCGGGTTCGGGCTGGCCACGGCGGTCTTCATCGATGCGACGGTGGTGCGCAGCCTCCTGCTGCCTTCGACGATGCGGTTGCTCGGAGAGTGGAACTGGTGGCTGCCGGGCTGGCTGGAGTGGCTGCCCCACGTCACCGTCGAGGGCGAGGTCGACGAGGCCGCCTAGATCGCCTAGGTCAGGTTGGCTCCGGGCCGACGGTCGCGGCCTGACGAAGCAGGTCGGCGAGGCCCGCGCGCGTCGCGGCCACGATCATGTCCTCACCCGGATCAAGCACCTCGTCGGCCGGCACATCCCAGCGCGCGGTCTCGGTCCCGGGATCGGCGACCGCCAGGAGGCGGAGCGACCCTGCGGCATCCAGTGAGGATGCCAGCCGCCCCACCAGGGCCGAGCCCGCGGGGACCCGGAGCCGCGCGAACAGGATCACCCGCCGGTCGCCGACGGGGACGCTGGCCACCACCTCGGATCCGACGGCGGCGGCCGCGAACGCTGGTGCGGCCAGGTGCGAGACGCTGCGCGTGAAGCGGATCCCGAAGCCGTGCTGGACGCGGACCGCGAACTCGGGGTCGTACAGGCGAAGCACCACCCGGAGGTCAGGTCGCAGCGCCCGCGCGTTGAGTGCAGTCGAGAGGTTGATGAGGTCGTCGCTGGTGGCGGCCACGATCGCCCGGGCATGCGTGAGACGCAGCTCGTGCAGCACTTCGCGATGACGTGCGTCGCCGATGAAGACCGGGATGCCGGCGGCGCGGGCCGGGGAGACGAATCGCCCCTCGTCGCTGACCTCCACCGCGACGACCGGGATCCCGCGGGCCACGAGCCCCAGAGCCGTTCGATACCCGATCGAGCCGAGGCCGGCCACGATGACGTGGTCGCGGATGTTGCCGGGCACGGCGCGTCGCCCAAGCGTCTGGAGCAGGCGCGACCGGATGAGCGCGTCCGTGATGAAGGCATAGACCACGGCCACGATGGCCGCTCCGACCAGGCTCAGGAAGATCGCGTAGATGCGCAGGGCCACATTGACGGTGGCGGCATCGATGCTGGTCGGGAGCGAGGCGCCGGTCAGCAGCGTGATGGCGTAGGAGATGGCATCGAGCGGGGTCAGGCCCGCGACGAGGTCGAAGAAGAACGCCGAACCCACGGCCAGGGCCAGCAGGATCGCCCCGAAACGAACGAGCCGTCGTTCTGGTGACGCCAGGCGGTCCCGAACGGCGTCGGTCAGGCGGGCGATCCGGCCGCGGCGCTCGGTCTCAGCGCGGATCCGCGGCTCGAATGTGTCGGCGTCGAGCTCGCCGGCCGGTTCGGCGATGTCGATGAGGACGAGGTCGGGGTCCGACGCGGCGGCGTCGGGGAGGATCTCGACCGTCCGGTCCGCATGGAGTCGGGCAAGCGCGACCGAGCGGTCTCCGCGCGCAGGATCCGTGGAGCGGCGGGACGACAGCAGCCGCCCGCCGAGCTGGAAGCGTGACCCGGCCTCGCCGTCGATCGCCGCCGACACGAACCCGGGCGCGGCGAGCGCGGAGGAGGAGAGCGCCACGGCGTCCGGGAAGAGCTCCGGGATATGCGAGCCCAGTTCATGATCGAACATCCGGATCACGATCCGGATCGCCGGATTGAGTTCGATCGCGGCGAGCGCCGTGTTCAGGTTGCCCAGGTCGTCGTCGCTGGTCATCACGATCACGGCGGCGGCGTCCACGCCTGCGGCACGCAAGGTTCGCGGGACCCTCGGATCGCCGACGACGAGCCTGACGTCGTGCTCGGTCAGGTGCTCTTCCGCGTCGTTCGATGCGCCGATCGCCACGACATCCTCGTCGCGGAGGCGGAGCTCGTCGATCGTGCGCAGCCCCAGGTGATCCAGGCCGCAGACGATGACGTGGGC
>JBBQLI010000156.1:0-2809 GCA_038327765.1 Candidatus Limnocylindrales bacterium
AGTGGCGGCATCGCCGCGACGACATCCGCCGCTGAGAGGTAGAGCAGGCCTGGTTCGGTACCGTCGGTCATGGGGTCGACACAGTCTAGGAGTCCCGGAGGACTACCATCGAACCGTGCCAGCCCTTGATATCCAGACCAGTCTCGACAACCTCAAACTCGAGCGCGATGCGATCGTCCTGTACGAGGCACTCGCCAGGATCGAGAAGCAGCCCGTACGGGCGGCCGCGTTCGACCGGATCGCCTCGAACGAGCGCCGTCACGCGGCGGTGTGGGCCTCGAAACTCACCGAATTGGGCGCTACGGTCCCCCCGCCCGGCACTCCCCGGCTGCGGGTTCGGTTCATCGTCGCGGTCGCGCGCATCTTCGGCACCCATGCCGTGACCGACCTGGTCAAGGCGCTCGAGGGTGCCGAGGAAGAGGCCTACGACGCGCAGGGCTCCTCGCCCGAGGTGGCCGCCATCGCCGCCGACGAACGCGAGCACGCGCGCATCTGGGATGAGCTCAGCAACCCGGCCGGCAGCGGCGCCTCGACCGCCATCGATCCGTCCGCGGCGGCGGCCATCAGGACGCAGAAGCGCGACGGTGTCGCGATCGCGAAGCGCGTCGGGACCCCCGCCGAGATCGGTCGCAGCGAGACGTGGCACCGGACCGGTCGCTCGGGCACCCTCCGGGCCGTCATCTTCGGAGTGAGTGACGGGATGGTCAGCAACCTGTCGCTGGTGATGGGCGTCGCCGGTGCCGCGACCACGAACCCCAGCTTCATCCTGTTGGCCGGCATCGCCGGGCTGCTCGCCGGCTCGTTCAGCATGGCTGCAGGCGAGTACATCTCGATGCAGAGCCAGCGCGAGCTGTTCGAACGGCAGATCGCCCTTGAACGGGCCGAGATGGCGGCGATGCCCGAAGAGGAGGAGGCCGAGCTGGCCGCGTCGTATCGGAGCAAGGGATTCAACGCCGACGAGGCCGCCCGGATCGCGCACCGCATCTTCCAGGATCCCGAGACCGCGCTGGACATGCTGGTCCGCGAGGAGCTCGGTCTGGACCCGGATGAGCTCGGTTCGCCGTTCGGGGCGGCGTTCGGCTCGTTCGCAGCGTTCGCGGTGGGTGCCGCGCTCCCGGTCATCCCGTATCTCTTCGGTGGCGGGACGGCCATCGTCATCATCAGCCTCGCGCTGAGTCTGGTGGGCCTCTTCGCGGTCGGTGCCGGGGTCAGCCTGCTGACCGGCCGAAGCCTGCTATTCGCGGGTTTCCGCCAGGTGGCGATCGGTCTGGCCGCGGCGCTCGTGACGTTCGCGATCGGGTCGCTCATCGGCGTCGCGACGGCGTAGCGGACCGACGTGGCGGACGATCTGGTCAAACGCCTGCGGCGGGAGGGCTGGTCGCCCACGGCCTGGTCGAACGGACCGGGCGCCCGGTACGCCGCCCACGAGCATGACTTCGACAAGATCCTGGTGGTCTCGGCGGGTACGATCCGGTTCAGCATGGCCGATGGCGGCGAGGTCGTCTCCATCGGCGTCGGCGATCGACTGGACCTGCTGGCAGGCACCGCCCATGATGCCGTGGTGGGGCCTGACGGGGTCACGTGCCTTGAGGCTCACGCACCGAGCGGTACGCTGGCGGCTGTGGTCAGACATGACGCCGGGACCTGGTGAGCCGGGCGACAGAGGCAGGGCCCGGGAATCGAACGAGGCCCCGACGGGTCGGGGCCTCGTTGGCGTTAGGCTAGCGCGGGCGGCGAGTCGTCAGCGGCTGAGCCACATCAGGAACTTCGCATCCCACAGGGGCTTGCGGGTGTCCTGGCGGGGTTCGTCGGTGCCCAGCAGCATGCTGATCAGCGAGAACAGCGCCAGGAGGGCGATGATGATCACGAGGATCATGGTTCGGTCTCCTTCGCTGCAGTCGGGCGCCGTCTGGACCATCCCTGGTCTCGCCGCTTCATGCGGTCGGCCGACACCCGATATCGTTGCCGTGCGCCTATCCTAGCCTAATGGATGTTCGGCTGCAAGCAGTACTGCCTAATGGATAGAAAGTCCTATGCCTGACCGTCCCGCCATCGACCGGACCGACGCCCGGCTGCTCGACCGTCTCCAGGTCGACGGCCGGCGGCCCTATGCCGAACTTGGTGCGGAAGTCGGCATCAGTGGACCCTCTGCCCACGAGCGCGTGAAGAAGCTCGAATCGCGCGGGGTGATCCGGGGCTATCACGCCAGCGTCGATCCCGCGGCGGCCGGGTTCTCGGTGCTGGCATTCACCTGGCTGACCCAGGCGCCAGGCTCGGCCGGGCTCGACCTGACCAACGCGTTTGAGGGCATCCCCGAGATCGAGGAATGCCATCACCTCGCCGCGGAGGCCGACTACCTGCTCAAGATCCGCGCCCGCGACACGCTCCACCTCGAGGCGATCCTGGCCCGACTCCAGACCACCCCGAACGTCTTCACCACCGAGACCGACGTGGTCCTCTCGAGTGCGTTCGAGCACCGGGCACTGCGATTGGCACCGGCGCCCGAGGAAACCGGCGGGCCTCGCGAGTCGTACCCATGACCGAGGGTCCCCGCGGCCCGTCCGACGATGCCGCCCTCGTCCGCGAGGTCGTCAGCGGATCGTATGACGCCCTGGCGCTCCTCTATGACCGGCACGCGACGGCGATCTACGCCGTGGCAAGTCGATTGACGACGGATCGAGGCATCGCCGAAGAGGTGGTCCAGGACACGTTCCTCGCCCTGTGGGATCGAGCGGAGTCGTTCGACCCCCGGACCGGCTCGCTCCCGGCGTGGCTGCACACGATCGCGCGCAACCGGACGATCGATCGG
>JBBQLI010000157.1:0-2791 GCA_038327765.1 Candidatus Limnocylindrales bacterium
GCAGCCTCTCGTGCTGGCCGCTCAATCCTAGTCCTCGACCTTCGAGGGACTCTGCGGAGACGTCGGAATGCCGCGACGACTACGGCGACGACGGTCGCGTCGCCTGGTCGACGATCCAGCGGTATCCGTCGTCCCAGTAGGCGGGATCGCGCGGACGGCCGTCTGAGGCCGTTCTAGCCTCCCAGGCGGCGACCTTCGCTTCGGCTCGCGTCGGGAGCTCGCCCTCGCCAATCAGCCGGTTTACGGTCGCGTGCGGCGAGCATCGCTGAGTCGCCGCGGCCAGCGCTCGTCGTCAGGACGAAGTTGGAACGGTCGGGGTGCGGTGGCACTCATGATGAGTGAGTGGTGCTACACGGCCCACCTTCACGATCGGTGAACCGATGGGACAAGCGTTGGTCCAACAGGCTATGGCCGGGGACCATGACGCCTTCGTCTCCCTCGCCGCCGCTGCCTACATACGCCTCCATGGGATCGCTCGGCTGATCCTTCGCGACGAGGACGCGGCACTGGACACGGTGCAGGACGCACTGACGTCGGCGTGGCTGCACATCCGCGCCGTTCGCGATCCGGACCGCTTCGATGCCTGGCTCAACCGCCTCACGGTCCATGCTGCCTACCGCGAAGCACGACGCCGGCGCCGTCGCGTGGTCGAGGTCGGCGTTGCGCAGATGGACGTGGGTGACGGGTGGGACGCCGTCAGTGCGGTGGATGCCCGAGACCAGCTCGAGCGCGGGTTCCGACGCCTCGACCCGCAGCAGCGGGCTGTGCTCGTCGCCCACCACTATCTGCAGCTGTCCGATGCCGAGGCCGCGGCGATCCTGGGCATCCCGGTCGGAACCGTGAAGTCACGCCTCAATCGGGCGACCAAGGCCCTTCGGGCCGCGATCGAGGCCGACGATCGAACAACCGGCGTCAGGACGGAGGTTCGCGCATGACCGCGCCCGACGAACTCGATCGGCGACTCGCTGAGTGGATGACCGAGACGGCCTCCAGCCCGCCAGCGGCCGGACGGTTCGAACAGGCTGTAGACGCCACGGCGCGCCGGCGTCGGCGACCACGCTGGATGGCGACCTTGGGCAGCGACTGGGTCGGCGCCACGGGCAATGTCGGTTCGAGTTCCGGACTTCGCACGCTCCCGCGTTCAGGCCTGCGCTGGTCGATCGCGCTCATCGTTCTCCTGGTCATCGCGGCCCTCGTCGGCGGGGCGATCCTGGTCGGCGCTCGGCTGGTCCAGCCCTCACCGCTGCCGGCCAGTCGCCTCGGCCACCTTGCCTACGGCCTCGACGGCGGCATCTACGTCGCCGGCGAGGACGGCACGAACCCGGTGCGGATCGCGGTCGGCCGTCCCGGCGGCACGTCGGGCTGCGGCCCGGCCGGCTATTGGGGAGAGGGACCGATGTGGTCGCCCGACGGGCGGTATCTTGCCTATCGATCTGGTTTCGATCAGGTCTCTTGCCCATCTCTGCCCGGGACCGTCTTCATCAGCGATCCGGCAGGCCACATGGTCACGTCGTTCCCCGGCAACGGCTGGCTCGTGTCGTGGTCGCCCGACTCCACGCGCATCGCCACGTGGGTCGATCTGGATAAGACCATCGGCATCTATGGGCTCGACGGGGTGCGTCAGGCGCTGATCACCGTGCCATCTGGCGGGTTGCCGGGCGATTTCGACCCGATTTGGTCCGCCGATGGCGCGTCGCTCCGGCTGCCGGGGCTGGCCGCGTTGCCGGTCGACGGTCGCGCGCCAGAGTCATCGGTCGGACAGGGCTGGCCCTTGGGTGCCACGTTCTCGCCCGATGGTCGTATCTCGTATATCTCTGGCGACATCTTCGTGGTCAAAGCATCCGATGGCTCCCAGCCCCGTTCTCTTCTAGAAGGAGCGAACCTCAGCGGCAACTTCGTGTGGTCGTCCACCGGGGATCGGATCGCCTACGGTGTCCAGACCGGCGTCGGGACCGGGAATCTGGGTCCGGAAACCGCCCTTGACATGCTTGACGTGGCAAGTGGAGCGGTGACCCCTCTCGCCGGTCGTGGCGGAACAGACAGCCTCAGTGCCATCCGGTTCTCGCCCCAGGGTGACCAGGTCCTCTACTCACGGACGGACGCTACAGGGACATCGTCCCTGTGGAGCGTCCATGCCGACGGTTCCGACCCACACCTCCTCGTCAAGGGGACCACGTGGGGTGATTGGCAACCGCAGCCGGCGGTCGTCGACCCCAGTCCGGTTGCAACGCCATCTCCGACCGCGACCGGGTCGACGGGTCGGCCTACGCCACATCTCCTGACAGGCGTGGCGACTACACCACGGAACGACCTCTGCGCGGGTGCGACGCGCCTCGCGGACATCTGGGACACGAGTGTTGCCGGCAACGAAATGAACCACTGGATTGGCAGTGACCTCCATCCTCTAAATGCGCTGGGCTCTGGCGGAGTCGCGATCATCGTTCCGGTTCCCGGCGGGGCCACGGAGGTGCGACTCCTCGACCCGCTGACGTCCAGAAGCTGCCTGCTGCTGGAGCTGCCCGGCGGTGGGACGGTCCAGCTAGCGAACTGGTCGCCGTCAGGCGACGCACTCGCAATCGCCCTGAGCGACCAAAGCGTCTACGTCTGGTCGGCGATGGGCACCACGCGACCGATGGCGCTAGGCGGCGACAAGGAGTGTCCCCCCGAGTGGTGGGAATTGAGCGAGGCTCCTGACCTGCGCTGATACCGCGCAGGGTCAGGGCCACCGGTGTGATTCTCAGCGTGTTCCTTCCGAGAGCACGAAGAGGAGACCGAACCGATGGCCCTGTCA
>JBBQLI010000158.1:0-2527 GCA_038327765.1 Candidatus Limnocylindrales bacterium
CCCCGGCCCCGACCGCCACAAGGTCATCCACCCGCGGTCGTGGCAGCTTGAACACGAGGCGATCGCCCGAGGCGACCATCACGAAGATGTGGCCGTCGACCTGCAGGGCCCCGGTCCCGAACCCGCGTCCGGAGGGTCCGCCGATGGTCACCGCGGGGTCCGCGCGAACCCGATCGACGATCATGTCGAACCGGGAGCGGGCCACGCTCGAGCGATCAGTCGGGTCGCGGGCGATCGGGTCCATCGGCCGACGAGGAACGGGGACCGGGCTCGTCGCCGAGCAGGTCCGGGCGATTCACTCGAGTCCTGGCAAGCGCCTGCTCGTGACGCCAGCGCTTGACGGCGCCGTGATCGCCTGATGAGAGGATCGCCGGGACGTCCATGCCGCGGAACACGGGTGGCCTCGTGTACTGCGGGTACTCGAGCAGGCCATCGCTGAACGATTCCTCCACGGTGGACGCATCGTCGATGGCGCCGGGAAGCAGACGGAGGACGGCGTCGATGACGACCAGCGCTGGCAGCTCCCCACCGGTCAGCACGTAATCGCCGATCGAGAGTTCGAGGTCCACGAGGGAGCGGATCCGCTCATCCACGCCCTCATAGCGTGGACACACGAAGATCAGGTGAGGATGGACCGCGAGGTCCTGCGCCCGGGCCTGGCTGAAGACGCCGCCACCCGGGTCGAGCAGGATCGTGGTGCTGTCGGGCCGGCGCAGCGCGTCCAGCGCCGCGGCGATGGGCTCCACGCGCATCACCATCCCGGCGCCACCACCATAGGGGGCATCGTCCACGGAGCGGTGCTTCCCGAGCCCCCACGCGCGCAGATCGTGGACCCGGATCGTGGCGAGACCCTGTTCCTGGATGCGCCCCGGAATGCTGGCACGGAGCGGCTCCTCGACCATCCGCGGGAAAAGGGTCAGGACCTCGATCTCAAGGGTCACGAGTCGGCGCGGGACGACGATCCGTCGGGCGCGTCCGGGCGATCGGGCGCGTCGGCCACCTCGACGGTGTCGGACGTGCCGTCCGCATCTGCGACGTCGGCCGCATCGGCCGCGACGACCGCGGGATTGCGCCGTGGACCGGTCCGCCGCGGCGCCTTCGGGCGGTCGGGATCGACTGCCTTCGCCTTCGCCGGTCGCAGGTCGAGCGCCTCCGCGTCCACGACGATCTCGCCACGGCGCGGCGCATAGACCCGGATGAACGCACGCACCGCGGGCAGATCAAAGGGCGCGACCGTCCCTCCGGAGACGACGAAGACCTCGGTCTCGCCCACGCGATAGATGTCCGTGATCGTGCCGAGCTCAGCGCCGTCCAGGCCGCGCACGGGCACGCCCACGATCTCGTGCCAGTAATACGAGCCGCGCTCGAGCTCCAGCTCCGGCAGCACGATCGCTTCGAGATACGTGCCGCGCAGGCGATCCGCCGCGTCGCGGCTCCCGATCTCGCGGAAGCGCAGCCGCCAGCCGGGGCCATCGACGATGGCATCGGCCGACGCGATGGTCAGCCCGTCCTGCTCCCCTTCGGGGTAGAGGACGGCGCCTGGGACGAAGCGCGTCTCCGGGTGGTCGGTCAGGACCTCCACCCGGAGCGCACCGTGGAGCCCGTGGAGGCCCCGGACCAGGGCGACCACGAGCCGCTCATCGGCGTGTTCGGCGCTCAGAGGATCTCGAGCTGGACCGGCTCGCCATCACGGGCGGCCGTGACCTTGAGAAGGGTGCGCAGCGCCTTCGCTACGCTCCCGTTGCGGCCGATGACCTTGCCCATGTCGTCCTCGGCGACGTGGAGTTCGATCACGGTCGCGCCATCCTCGTGCACGACTTCGACCTTGACTGCCTCGGGATCGTCGACGAGCGCCTTGGCGACGTATTCGACCAGGTCCTTCGCTGCCATCCGGGCGCCCCTACTTCGTCGCGGGCAGGATGCCCGCCTGCCGGAAGAGACGGACGACGGTATCGGAGGGCTGGGCACCCTTCGCGAGCCACGCCTTTGCCTTCTCCTCGTCGACCTTGAACTCGATCGGTTCGCTCCGTGGGTTGTAATGCCCGAGCGTCTCGATCGCCCGACCGTCGCGTGCACTGCGGCCATCGGCCACCACGACGCGATAGGTCGGCTGCTTCTTCGCGCCGACGCGCGTCAACCGGATACGGACTGCCATGACGGGTGCGGTACCTCCTGCTGGGTGACGGGCGTCGGGCGCTGGGGGGCCCGATCGCCGCTACTTGACGGTGATGACGATGGTGCTCCGGGTCACGTCGCCACCGACCGAGCTCGCTGCGAAGATCGCATCGAACGGGGTCAGGAACGGCTTGATATCCGTGTCGTAGGTGCTGAGCGCCGACGGATGGACGCTCCTGGCGAGCCCTTCGCCCATCGTTCGGATCGCGGCGAGGTCGACGAAGAACGAGCTCGCGCTCGCGCCGACTCGCCCGCTCAGGCTCTTGTACCGATCGGACGATGCCAGCGAGCTGGCGTTGGTCGTATCGAGCACGCGCCCGACGAAATCGGGACCCGAGCCCACGACCACGAG
>JBBQLI010000159.1:0-2522 GCA_038327765.1 Candidatus Limnocylindrales bacterium
TCACGGAGGACCAGGATCCCGAGACGGGGTCATACAGCTCGGCGAGCGCAAGCGGGGCATTGTCGAAGGCTCCACCGGCGACCAGCACCGTCCTGTCCCCCAGGAGCGTCACGCTCAGGTAGGCTCGAGGCTTGGTCATGCTGGCGGTCGCTGTCCACCTGCCCGAAGCTGGGTCGAACAGCTCGGCACTTGCGAGAGCAGATGAGCTGTTTTTCGAGGCGTTGACTCCAACTACCAGCACCTTGACGCTCGCAAGGAGCGTCGCCCCGTGTCCCCAGCGTGCATCGTTGAGGCTCCCGGTTCGCAGCCAGGTTCCACGTTCGGGGATGGACCCCGGCGAAGGGTCGAAAGCCGATTTGGGGGAGCCAGACGGTCCGGAGACCGACCCGGACGTCGCCTTGGTCGGGTCGGAGGTCGGTGCGGCCGATCCAGTGCGCAGGACCCATGGGAGGGCGACGACCAATGCGGCGGACATCGCGACGATCGCGAGTGCGGCCAACGCGCCCCTGGCATCCGCGCGCGAGCGGACGGGCGGCACGTTGATCGGCTGCGCCTCCGGGGACCCGGTCGGGGGTCGGACAACCTCGGTGACCTCTCCGCGGGTCTGTGTCGCCGGCACGAACTCCCTGAGCGCCGCCCGTGCGTCCTCGATGAGCTCGGAGCACGACGGGTAGCGGTCTTCCTTGTCC
Source organism: Candidatus Limnocylindrales bacterium (assembly GCA_038327765.1). GTDB lineage: Bacteria > Chloroflexota > Limnocylindria > Limnocylindrales > CSP1-4 > SPCO01. The sequence goes on from JBBQLI010000159.1 coordinate 690, forward strand.
TTGGCCATCCCCCGTGCGACCACTGCGTCCAACCGACCCGAAACGTCGGATCGCTCGTCGGTGACGGACGGTGGCGGAGAGGTGAGATGGGCCATCAGCAGCGCGGCGTCCATGTCGCGGCGGAATGGGACTTTCCCTGTCAGGCACTCGTACAGCACGCAAGCGAGCGAGTACTGATCCGACCGACCATCGATCACTCCGTTTTGGAGGACTTCGGGCGCCAGGTAGCTCAGCGACCCCAGGACCGAGCCCGTGTGCGTGAGCCGGCTGCGGGCATCGATGCGGCGGACAAGTCCGAAGTCGGTCAGAAACACCTCCTCGGATGTCCTTGGCGACGCCGGGGCCCCGATCAGGATGTTGTCGGGCTTCACATCACGGTGGATCAGGCCGTTCGCATGAGCCTCGTCGAGCGCGCTGGCCACCATCGCGAGGATCGACAGGGCACGGTCGGGCTGGAGTCGGCCGGCGAGGCCGATGACCCTCGCAAGACTCGCTCCATCCACGTAGCGCATGGCGAGGTAAAGATCGTCGCCCACCTGGCCCGCGTCATAGATCTCGATGATGTTCGGGTGGTGGAGCGACGCGGCCAGACGCGCCTCGCGCATGAACCGGTCACGGAAGGCCGGGTCTTCGGCCACCTCCGGCGCGATGACCTTGAGGGCGACCCGGCGCCGGAGGGCGGTGTGCTCGGCGATATAGACGACGCCCATCCCGCCGCGCCCGACAAGAGAGCGGATGACGTAGGCGCCAAGCTCGTAGCCCATCGGGAAGGTCGTAGCCACCGTTTCAGTCTGACCCCTCGCCCACTGGTCGGTGTCTCCGCCAGACCACCGTCACGTGTCCCTGAGATCTGACAATCGGACGGCACCGCGTCGGATCGCCTCGTTCGCCAGACGCAGCCGCGGATGGAGGTCGCCCTCGTAGACGCCGAACTTGTCGTACAGGCGAGCAAGGTGCTGACGGACCGCCGCCTCGCTCACATCGAGGGCATCTGCGATCTGCCTGGTAGATGCCGGCTCGGTGAAGATGTCGGCCGTGAGCAGCGGTCGACACAGGGCGACGAGCACGTCCCGCTCGCGAGCGGTGAGGCCGGGCGCCGCCTCGATCCTTTCGGTCGCCGCCCCGGAAACGATCGCGCTTTCGCGGTAGACCAGGATGGACCGGCCTACCCGGATCTCGTCGCCCGTTCGCAATCGGTGCTCAGCGAAGATCCGCTCGCCGTTGACTGTCGTCCCGTTGGCCGACCCGAGATCCCGGACGGACCAGCCGGAGCCGACCTGTTCGAGCACGGCATGGAGGCGGGATACGGCGTGGTCGTCGGTAAGAGCGACATCGCTGTCCTGGTCGCGACCGAGGACGATCCGGCGCCCAGCCAGCAGGACGACGTCTCGTCCCGCGGGTCTGTGCACCTCGAGGTAGGCGCCTGCGTCCGGCATTGCGCAAGCGTAAGGCGAGCCTTGCGGTGACGGAAGGTCCAGGCGCCGCCCGCGGGATTCTCGTTCGCGTTCCCCGGTCGGACGATCCGCACAGAGCGGGTCACCGATCCGCCTAGGCGAAGGGGCAGTCATGCAGGGATACCCGACAACGTGGACGGCGGCCACGTCGGCTGTCGAGGGGCGAGCGCAGGTCGAGCACGGTGTTCCCGTGAACGAGGCAACGCCCGAGGACGTTGCTCGGGTCTTTCTTGAGGACCTCTTCGCGCGTCATCACACCGAGATCTACGCATTTCTCGTACGGATGCTTCACGACCCTGAACTGGCGGCGGACCTGACGCAGGACGCCTTCCTGAAGGCCTATCGCGCACACAACACGCTCAAGGATCCCGATCACGCT
>JBBQLI010000160.1:0-2489 GCA_038327765.1 Candidatus Limnocylindrales bacterium
CAGCATGAACAGGGAGTAATCGACGGCGACCGCCAGCCCGATGAGCACGATGAGCTGGCTGGCGTATGGGCTCGCCGGCGAGATGAACCGGCTGTAGAACGTGAGGACCGCGAAGGCCGCCAGGAGCGACGTGATCGCCATGACCAGTGGGACGACGGCCGCGATGGCCGCCCCGAACGCGATCAGCAGGATCAGGAACGTGAGCGGGATGGTCAGCCGGAGCGACGCGTCGAGGCCGCCGTTGACCAGGTGCTGGATCTCCTGGTTCGCCAGCCGGTTGCTGAGCGCGTGGATCACCAGGTCGGGGTGGTCGGTGCGGAGTTGCTCGATGAGCCCGGGGATCGGCTCGAACCGGGTCGCCAGGGCATCGCCCTCGCCCATCACGCGGCCGACGATGCGGACCGTCGTCCGATCGGCCGAGACCAGCTCCGCCTGAGGCGGTGCGGTGTACGGATCCACGAGACCCTCGACCACCGGACCGCTGGTGCCATCGACGGTCGCGGTCAGCGCGCCGACCTTCGCGACGATGTCCGAGATCCCGGCCTTCGCAGCGGCGTCGTCGACGGTGCCGCTCGCCGCGCTCACGACGAGCAGGAGCTGCTGGCTCGCGGGCGCCGACGTGCCCGAGGCACCGAACACCTGGTATGCCTTGGCCGATTCGAACCGGGCCGACTGGTCGTTCGAGACGGCAGCTGCGGAGTCGGTCCCGCCGATGGACAGGCTGAGCGCGAAGAGCCCGATCGTGCCCGCGAACCACAGCGCGGCGACGGGCCAGCGGTGCCTGGCGCTCCAGCCGGCGACGCGGACGGTCCATGGCGGGCGGGATCGTGTCGGGGCGGGCTCGGTCGTCGGTCCGGTTTCGGTCATGTCGGTCATCGCCGCTTGTGCGCCTTCCAGACCTCTTCGCTGGGCCACTGGCGGGCCCATTCGGTGGTCACGAACGGATAGCTCGTCGTCGCACCTTCGACCGGACGCAGTTCGAGCAGGTCATCGATCTCGAAGCCGTTCGCACGGAGCACGCGGATCCAGTCGCCATAGCCAAGGGCGAAGTTGACGGAGTCGTCGCTCTTCCACTCGAGGCGATGCAGCCCGAAGTAGGGGCGCATCAGGCGATCGGTGGCGGGGAGGTCATCCGTGTCGCCATCCACCATGGCGAGCATCAGGATCGTCCCGTTGATCAGGAAGATCAGCTCGCCGCCCGGTCGCAGCAGCCGCGCGGCCTCCGGGATCCAGCGATATGGATCCGCCCAGATGCTCGCGCCGTATTCACTGATGACCAGATCGAAACTGGCGTCCGGGTAGGGCACGGTCTCGGCGTTGCCGTGATGAAGCGGGAACACGATCCCGTGCTCTTCCTGGAGTCGACGGGCCGTGGCCAGCTGCTGTTCCGAATTGTCGATGCCGACCGGGCGAGCGCCGCGCCGGGCCAGCCAGGCTGAGACGTAGCCCGTGCCGCAGCCGAGTTCGATGGTGTCCTTGCCGGCGAGGTCGTCGGGCAGCAGGTGCACCGTGGATTCCGGGATGTTCCAGATCCCCCATGTCTCCTCGCCGGGCGGGAGGCGCCACGCCCGCTCGCCCGCGGCCACGTACTCCGTCGCCATGGCATCCCAGTGTTCGCGATTGCGCCGGACGTGGTCCGGGAGCTCGGCCGTCATACCGGCTGATTGTCGATCTGGGCGCGCTGGAGTCGACCGCTGAAGTCGACATAGATGGATTTCCATTCGGTGAAAGTGTCGAGCGCGGCGTGGCCCGCTTCGCGATGACCGTTGCCGGTCTCCTTCCAGCCACCGAACGGCAGATGCGTCTCGGCGCCGGTCGTACCCGCATTGACGTAGACGATGCCGGTCTCGAAGTCGCGCATGGCGCGGAATGCCATGTTCACGTCGCGCGTGTAGACGCTGGACGAAAGGCCGTAGCGCGTCTGGTTGAGCGCCAGCATGGCGGATCCGTAGTCCTCCACCGCGATGACCGAGAGCACCGGCCCGAAGATCTCCTCCTGCGCGATGCGGTCCATGGCGCCGACCCCGGTGAAGATCGTCGGTTCGAAGAAGTGGCCGTGGGCGAGGTCGCCGGCCGTCGCATGCCTGCCACCCAGGACGAGTTCGCCCTCGGTCCGGCCGATGCCGATATAGGCGCTGACCTTGTCCAGCGCGGCCGCGTTGATGAGCGGCCCGACATCGGTGCCGGCGTCCAGCCCGGATCCGAGCGTGAGCTTCCGGGCGCGGGTCTCGAGGCGTTCGAGCAGCGGTTCCTGAACGACTCGCTCCACGATCACGCGGGAGCAGGCCGTGCAGCGCTGACCGGTTGTCCCGAACGCCGACCACAGGATCCCGTCCGCGGCGAGGTCCAGGTCGGCGTCGCGAAGCACGACCACCGCGTTCTTGCCACCGAGTTCCATGGCCAGCCGCTTCAGGCTGCCACCGGTCTTGGTCGCGATGGTCCGGCCCGTCGCGGAGCTGCCAGTGAACGAGATCACGCCGATGTCCGGG
>JBBQLI010000161.1:0-2277 GCA_038327765.1 Candidatus Limnocylindrales bacterium
ACGGGCGGGTCGGGGACAAGGGCCAGGCTGAACGGGGCGCAGCGCAGGCATGCGTCGCTGCCCAGGTTCCAGCAGTTGGGGCAGACGACGCGCGCGCAGCGTTCGCATCGACGGAGCGGCGATGTCGCCGGGTCGCCCAGCTGGTCGCGGCTCAGCCCGCAGCCTTCGCAGAACATCGCGGCGTGCAGATCGAACGAGTCCACTGGATCAGAGTCCCCTCGGCGTCGATGGCACGTGGACCGTCAGGCTAGCGGTCCGCGGCGCTGGATGGCCCCGTGACATAGGTCCCGGCACGTCCTGTCCGGTGGTCCCGGTGACGAGCCGGTGACCCACCCAGGGGACGCCACGACGTGCGTCGACCGGGCGGTTTGACGGTCCCGGAGCACGGTCGTACGCTGGCCGCCGAGTCCCCCTTCCGTTCGGAGTCCGATGGCCGACACCTCGCCCGCGCGGGGTCGGTGGGCCTTCCGCCCGCTGGCACCCGAGCCACGCTCCATCGTGGAACTGATCCGGACCGGCACGCTCGACGCGGAGCTGGCGGCCACGCTCTGGATCCTCCTGGATGGCCGCGTCCCGATCATCGTCGCGGGCGCCGGGCAGGGGACGGGGAAGTCGACGCTCCTCGGGGCATTGCTGGACCTGTACCCGCCCGGGATCCGCGTCGTCGAACTCAGCGGCGCAGATGAGACCTTCGACTGGTTGCCACAGGCCACCGAGCTCGGTTGGTCCGGAGGGCACGGTCATCGTCGCGGTGCGATGCAACCACCGATCCGGCCGGAGTCGACCGTCCTGCTGGCGCCGGAACTGTCCGATCACCTGCCGTCCTACACGTGGGGCAAGGAAGCGCGGCTGGCCATCCGCGCAGCATCGATCGGGTTCGGTCTCGCCACGACCATGCATGCCGACTCGCTCGACGAGGTCTTCGAGACGCTTCGCCGACCACCGGTCCTGCTGACCGATGAGGAGGCGTCCCGACTGGGCGTCGTGCTCGTGCTGCGGCGGGTGTCCGGTGGTGCCCGCCGTGTGGTCGCGGCGCACTACGTCCGCCCGGTCTCCCGCGATCTCCACGGCCACGTCCAGCAGCTCGGACCGGCGGTCCTCGCCACGTGGGATCCGGAGCGCGACCTGTTCGAGCATTTCGGGTGGGGGATCACCCCGGAACTCGCGCTCCGGGTCGGGCGTCGACCGGGCGACCTCGAGGTGGAATCAGCACGAAGACAGTCGTTCCTGGCGGACCTCGCGGCGGCCGAGATCACCGATGTCGACGCCGTCCGGCGCGCTCTCGCCGGCTATCACCACGCCCACGGCAACCCATCCGCACTGACACCCAGCGCGAACTGACCAGGAACACGAGGTCGAACACATGTCGAACCCTGCCCGCCCCGCCACGCTCGCCGACCTCAAGGCCAGCGGCTGGCGGTCGCGCACCGTCAAGGACGAGCTGCGCGCCAATCTGCTGATCCGGCTGGCGGCCGGCGAGACGGTGATGCCCGGCATCGTGGGCTACGACGAGTCCGTGGTCCCGGCGATCGAGAACGCGATCCTCGCGGGTCAGGACATCGTGTTCCTTGGCGAGCGCGGCCAGGCGAAGACGCGCATGGCCCGTGCCCTCGTGGGTCTGCTCGACGAGTGGCTGCCCGTGGTCCGTGGTGGCGAGCTCAACGACGACCCGTACGCACCGGCCAGCCCGGCCGCCCGGGCCATCGTCGAACGCGATGGCGACGCGACGGCGATCGACTGGCTGCCCCGTGACCGGCGCTACGCCGAGAAGCTCGCCACGCCCGACATCACGATCGCCGACCTGATCGGCGAGGTCGACCCGATCAAGGTGGCCGAGGGTCGCTACCTCTCCGACGAGGCGACGCTCCACTACGGCCTGATCCCGCGCGCGAACCGCGGGATCGTGGCGATCAATGAGCTCCCGGACCTCGCCGAGCGGATCCAGGTGGGCCTGCTCAACATCCTCGAGGAGCGCGACGTCCAGATCCGCGGCTTCGTCGTCCGGCTCCCGCTCGACCTGCTCGTCGTGGCCTCGGCGAACCCCGAGGACTACACCTCGCGCGGACGGATCATCACGCCCCTCAAGGATCGGCTCGGATCGCAGATCCGAACGCATTACCCGCGAACGCTCGAGCACGAGATGGCGATCGTCCGCCAGGAGAAGCGCCGCTTCGCGGTCGAGGATGGCGTGCCTGCGGTCGTGATCCCGCCGTTCATGGAGGAGCTGATCGCCGAGCTGACCCATCTCGCGCGGCGTGCGCCCGAGATCAGCCAGCG
>JBBQLI010000162.1:0-2195 GCA_038327765.1 Candidatus Limnocylindrales bacterium
GTTCCCGCTGCTCATGCTCGTCCTGACCCTCGTGCTCGCCATCGGGACCGTGGAGGGCCTGCGGTCGCGGATCCGGGCGCAGCTGGACATGGCCGCCCTGACGGCAACCCAGGCATTGGACTTCGATGCGCTCGCGAGCGGTGCTACACCACGATTGATCGAGCCGACCGCCGATGCCCTGGCCCGGGAGTATCTCGCGCTTAATCTGGCTGCCCTCGGCGATCAATTGCAGGCGTCGCCCGCCGACATCGCCCGATCGGCTGAGATCGTCGTCTCGAATGATCCTGGCGTCGACCCGATCACGGGTGTGGTCGACACGGCTCCTACGGTCAGCATCCGCATTCGGGTTCCGACGCGGATCCCGCTCCTCGGCCTGGCCGGCCTATCACCGATCGTCGAACTGACCCTCACGGGCTCGGCCGCAGCGAGGAGTTGACGATGCAGCTACCGACCCAACATCGCACGCCGATCCTGGCACTCACCGCGCTCGTTCTCGCGCTCCTCGTCGTCGGAGGGATCCTACTCGTCGGTCGGATCGGCGTGCCCGACGCGTCGCCTAGCCCGTCCTCGTCGACGCCGGTGGCGATTGCCACGGATCCCCTCTCGACTCCAGAGGGAGCAGTGCGTGCGTTCTTCGAGGCCCTCGGCTCGGCTCGTCGAACGGACGACGCATCCGCCCTAGAAGGGCTCGTCACGAGCACGAACTCGTCGGCGTACCTAACCGCCGCCGCCTTCCTCGATGGCCAGCGCGCGGTCGGGAAGGCGTCCGTTCTGACCACGAACGAAATCACAGACGTCCAGGTCCAAGTCGACGGGACCAAAGCGACGGTGACGTTCCACCATCGCCAGGCTGGGTATGACATCGATCTCAAGAGCGGCCAGCCGCGCGAGAGTCCGACACCGCTGCCCGACACAAACGTGAAGGTGGTCCTCACGCAGACCAATGGCCGCTGGTTGGTCGACGGCTTCGAGAATGTCCCGTGACCGGTCATCGATTCCACGGCCCAGTGGCGGCGTTCGCAGCCAGCCTGTGGCTTCTGATGATGGCGAGCCCGGTCGCGGCGATCGACGACATCACGGTGACCGTCGCCGCCTGGTCGTCGGATGCGGGCCACGGTTATGTGGCCGTACAGGCAAACGGCAAGTGGGCGCCTCCGGCGTCGAGCCCCTCCAAGGTCCAGACGGAGTTCTTCGCGCAATGGCAGAACATGGGGAATCCGGGCGCCTTCTGCCATGACTGGTGGGTGACGGTCTTTCGGACTGCTGATGGCACGCCCGTGAACCCGGCCAGTCCGGTGACCTTGGCTCGGTGTGGTCCCCGACCGATCATCGGCGTGACGCCGTCCGGCTTTGGCGACCTGAGCCTGTACCTTGCCGTGGCCGTAGATCCAGTCACCGCGGCAGCGCGCACGCCTCGGACGGTGACATCTGAGCTGACCGCCGGCTGGCGAGACTGGATCGACGATGCGATCAGCGCCTACATCAACCGGAGTTCGGTTCGCGTTCGAACCTGGACGGTCGACTTCGGGGATGGGACCCGGCAGACGTTCCGGAGCGATGCGGTCCTGCCCGACCGCCTTGTCACGACCCACGCGTACGAGGCCGGCCAGTTCGATGTAGTCGTGACGGCCCATATCACTGGCGACGCCTACGGAGCGTTCTTCGCGCCGGATGGAACACCGTTCGAGCAGGTCGTGCCGTTCGCCCTCGATATCAGCAACGTCGCTTTGGGTGTCGCGGCACTCCCGATCGATTACATCCCACCGGTGGTGACCGCTGGCGGAAGTCCGTCCGGCACCCTTCCGAACGGCGTGGCGGTCCCGGCCGATGTTGCCGGTCACGCCGCCCTGTGGTGGCCGCGGGGTCTGCCCTGCGCGCTGCTCGTCCGCCCAATCATCGAGCACGAGGGCTTCATGCGCTCCGGCGGCGTGGTCATCGGCGGGGCCACGACGCGTCTCGTGAGCTACCACTACGACGCCGGCCCGAACGATGCCTCCGACCCAACTAGGGGCGGCACCTACCCGGCAGCGACCCCGATCGACATCCAGTGGGACACGCCGCTGCCCGGCGTCAAAACCTACCCGGTCCGGCTCGTCCTCGACCTCGAGACGACCTACGACGACGGGACCGTCCGAACCTCGCAGGTTGCCGGCGTCGTGTCGGTGACCGTCATCTACTCCGCGATCAGTCAGTAG
>JBBQLI010000163.1:0-1827 GCA_038327765.1 Candidatus Limnocylindrales bacterium
AGCTTCATCTTCTTCTACCCGGACGTCGTCGGCGGACGCGATCTGCCCATCACGGGCGGTCTCGCGGCGGTGTGTGCCTTCTCGGTCCTGCTGATCAAGCTGATGACCAAGGGCGACGCGGACCTGCGCTGGTACCGAGTCCAGGTCCTCCTGCTCGGGCTGGGCGCAACGCTCTATATCGTTCCCTATCTGCTCGGCGTGCAGGTGACCCAGGTCGGCTTCGACCAGACCAACCAGCTGGCCGCCTTCCTGGTCAGCTCGCAGAACCACGACCTGGCGCTACCGCTGTGCTACCTGTCCGGAGCCCTTGTCGGGATCCTGGCCCTGGTTGCCGTGATCTATAACCTGCGCCAGGCCGGCGCCCGACACACCGGGGAGGAGACCCGATGACCCCAACTCCGTTGAGCGCGGATGATCTCGCTACGGCGCTAACCAACAGCGGCTCGGGCTGGCTCGTCCTGTCGCTGGCCGCGATCCTGCCGATCCTGTGGGCCTTCGCGATGATCATGCACTTCGCCCGGCCCTACGTCCTGCGCTTCCTCGGGACGCTCACCCTCCGCTTCGGCGGTGATGTCTGGTGGCTGTCCTACGTGCTGATGCGCGATGCGCTCCTGACGATCACTCTCGCCCTGAGCGTGATCTTCCTCATGCCGAACCTGTACATCGGACTCGGGCTGCCCCTGACCGCACCGCTGGCGACCGTCGTCCTGCTGTGGGCCATGGTGGTCAAGCTCATCCGGGATGCCGACGATGACCCGCGCACGTTCCAGTGGGTGAGCGTGCTCATGGTCCTGGCCTCGGTCCTGTACATCGTCCCCCAGATCTACGGCCTCGAGTCGGCCGACCAGGTTGACGCCCTCAAGGGCATCGGGCTTGATGGAATCCCCGACGCGATGAGCGCCGTGGCTGGCGATGGCACGGTCAACGCCCTGGCCTGGCCGATCCTCAACCTCAGCCTGGTCCTGTTCGGACTGACCGGCGCCCTGCTCTTCGTCCGGTTCGTCATGGGCATCGGGCGAACGTCCGCCACGAGCCCGGAAGTCGGCGCCTGACGGTCCGACCGTTCCCCCCCACGATCGACAGCGACCTCGCCCCGGTCACACCGGGCGGGGTCGCTTCATGTTCGAGCGGACGAGCGCGACCCGCGGCCGGCGCTCAGTCGTCCAGGACGAGCGTCCGCAGGAGTGACGGGGCGAGCGTCCCGTGGCTCATCGTTGCCTCGAGATGGCGGCGCTGGCTGAAGCCAGGCGTCGGACCGAACCCGCCGGGCACGTCCCGTTCGACCACGGCGCCCACGCCGGCCGGGTCTGTCGAGGCGCCGGCCAGCCTCCGTCGGACGTCGCGCTCGAGCTCCCAGAGGGCCATCGAGCCGACGAAGTAGGTCGACAGCTGGGTCGACGAAAGGCGCGCCCGGTTGTACGTGTTGCGCGCCTCGGCCTCCTCCTGGAAGCCGCCGTCGACCATCAGGCGGACGGCCTGATCCTCGGTCATCGGCCCGCCGAAGGACTCGCCCGCATGGATCCGGACGTCGATGATCGCGTTCAAGGCCGCCCGCAGGTAGAACTTCCAGTGAGTCAACAGGAGCGCCGGGTCGTCGGCGCCGTAGCCTTCGTCCATCATCACCTGGGTGACGTAGACCGCCCAGCCCTAGGCGATCACGCCGATCCAGAAGACGGCCCGGACGAGCGACGGACAGCGGTTTGCGTAGACGCCCTGGAGGTAGTGCCCGGGCACCGCCTCGTGGATCGTCAGGACCCGGAGCATCCGGTTGTTGTCCTCGCGCAGGTAGCTCTCGGCCTGCTCCGGCGTCCAGTCGCCGGGGATGGG
>JBBQLI010000164.1:0-1799 GCA_038327765.1 Candidatus Limnocylindrales bacterium
GATCACCAGGTCGTAGTGCTCGGTGGTCCGCCGGACGAAGGCCCGGCCGTCGTCGTTGATACGCGTCACCCGCGGATCGTCATAGGGCTTGTTCGGATGGTCGCGCACGCCGATCGCCTGGATGGCGGGGTCGATCTCGACGGCGTCGACGTGGTCCGCTCCATGAGCCAGGGCGACCGCGACATCGGTCCCCGTCCCGGCGCCCACGATCAGGACCCGGCTGAAGTGGCGACCCGGGAACCATGCGTAGACCTGGCCGTAGAAGGGGTCCGTGATGCGGTCGATCGGCCACATCGCCTGGTGCGGGATGCCGTTGACGTCGATCGCCGAGATGCCGTTCGAGGAGTACTCGTCGATGCGGTAGTAGGGCGACCAGGTCTGGCCCGGAACCACCGACGCGAACATGACGATCAGCACGCCGACCATCGAGACCGCCGTGATCGCCGAGCGACGGCTCAACCGGTTGGCGAACCCGAGGAGGACGGCCAACGCGGCGACGACCGAGAACCAGACCGAGGGCGGCGTGCCCGCGGCGGAGAGGGCGGTGAATGCGGCGATCCCGGTCATCGATCCCGCGATGTCGATCGCGTACGCGCGCAGGGGCGGCATGGACGTCAGGAGCGAGCCGAGCGGCACGGCCAGCCCGGCCATGATCACGGTGGTGAACAGCACGAGCGCCGGCAAGACCAGGAAGTTGATATCCGCGGCTCGATTCTCGCTCAGTCCGAAGAAGATCTCGTCCGGCGAGCTGAGCTGGATGTTGACCGGCACGAACGTGACCAGGACCGCGACCGCCAGCAGGAACGGCCCGAACGGCGAGATCGGGACCCGCTTCTGATCGCGGCCCCACAGGATCCCGACGCCGATCCCCAGAAAGCTGGCCATCAGCAGGAAGTTGCGGAAGAACCCGACGTAGATCGCCTCCGCGGGGATCCAGCGGATCAGGAGCAGCTCCACGAACAGGAGCATCGTGGAGGTCAGGAAGAGCCTGATCGCCGGTCGCGCGGGACGTGTCGGACCGATGGTTCGCATCGCTCTCCTTGCCGACCCGTCGTCGGGGCCGGACCCGACGCGCAGCATACGTGGCGCCACCAGGGGTCCCGGACCTACCCGATGGTCCCGGTTGCGGCCGCAACCATCCAACCCGAAGCCGATGTATCCTCGTGCTGATGACCCCCTCCGCTCTCGATACGGAGCCTGCCTGTCCGGCGCCCGACGAGACCTCCGCCCATCCGGCTCCTGATGCGAACCTGACCCTTCGCGTCGAGCGACGACCGTTCTCCTCCATCCCGCGCGAGACGTGGGACGCGCTCGCAGCAAGCAACCCGTGGGCGACCCCGTTCTCCGCGTGGGCCTTCCATCGAGCGTGGTGGGATGCATATGGCATGAACGCCCACGAAGAGACGCTCGTCGTCGTGCCCGCCGATGCCCCGAGCGACGCGGACCCGGTCGCGATCCTGCCCCTGATGCATCGCCACGAAGTCGAGCCCAGCGATGACGCCACGACGACGACGATGCGTCACGCCGAGGGTGCCCATCTCACATCCGTACCCGGCTCGGCCACGGCCATCTTTTTCGGTGCCTCGTATCACGCGGACTACGCGACCCTCCTCGCCGACCCGGCCACGCTCCCCGCCGTCTGTACCGCCCTCGCCACCCATATCGCGAACCGCGACGCCGCGGAGTGGGACGCCCTCGACCTTCGCCGGCTGCGGTGTGGCGACCCGGTGGCCGATCGGCTCGAGGAGGCGCTCGGCCCGTTCGAGATCGCCCAGGGCTGGACGCTCAACGTGGAGCGC
>JBBQLI010000165.1:0-1777 GCA_038327765.1 Candidatus Limnocylindrales bacterium
GAAGGGCAGGTAGACGGAGCCGGTCGTGAACATGTGGTGGGCCCACACCGAGAAGCCCAGGGCGCCGATCCCGGCGGTCGCGAAGACGAAAGCCTTGTAGCCGAACAGCGGCTTGCGGCTGAACGTCGGCAGGACCTCGGACACGATCCCCATCGCGGGCAGGATCATGATGTAAACGGCCGGGTGGCTGTAGAACCAGAAGACGTTCTGCCAGAGGATGGCGTTACCGCCGGCGAGCGCGGTGTTGAAGAAGCTGCCGCCGAGATTGCGATCGATGTACAGCATGATCAGCGCGCTCGTCAGGACCGGCGTGCCCATCAGGACCAGGACGCTGGTGACGAGGGTCGTCCAGACGAAGACCGGCATCCGGAAGAGCGTCATCCCCGGCGCCCGCATCTTGAAGATCGTCACCAGGAAGTTGACCGCGCCCAGGATCGAGCTGGTGCCGACCAGCGTCAGGGCGACGATCCAGAGGTCCGTGCCCGGGCCGCTCGAGAACTGCGACTGCGCCAGCGGGCTATAGCTGGTCCAGCCCTCGGCCGCCGCGCCGCCCAGCGGGAAGCCCATCAGGGCGATGATCGCCGACAGCGGCAGCAGCCAGAACGAGAGGGCGTTGATCCGCGGGAACGCCATGTCCGGCGCGCCGATCATGAGCGGCACCAGGTAGTTTCCGAAGCCCGCCAGGAACGGGATGACCACCCAGAAGATCATCACCGACGCGTGCATCGTGAACATCTGGTTGTAGGTGGATTCGGTCATGAACTGGAGGCCCGACTGCGCCAGCTCCGTCCGCACGGCCAGCGCGAAGATCCCGCCGACCAGGAACAGGATCAGCGAGTTGAACGTGTAGAGGATCCCGATCTTCTTGTGATCGGTAGTCGTCAGCCATTCGTAGAGCCCGGTGCGATAGGTCGCCGCGGGCCGGAGCGCGGTGGTGGCCATCAGGGCTCTCCTACTTGACCGTCAAGGTGCCGACCATGTTCGGATGGACGGAGCAGACGAAGGCATACGTGCCGGCCGGCAGCGCCGGGATGGCATAGGTCCGCGTGTCGGTCCCGCTGAAGATCTCGCCTTTGAAGACCTCCTGGCCGGACGCCGAGCCGGCGTGGATCGCGACGTTGTGAGGGATCCCCGCGTCGTTGTTGGTGAACACGATCGAGAACGGCGTGTTCGCGGGCGCCGCCAGGTCGGTCCTGTCGTAGGCCACGCCCGAGGCGGTCAGCGCGAGCGAGAGCGTCGCGCCCGGCGCCGCGCTGGCCCCCGGCGCCGCGCTGGCCCCCGGCGCCGCGCTGGCCCCCGGCGCCGCGCTGGCCCCCGGCGAGGGAGCCGCGGCGGAAGGAGCCGGGGAGGGCGATGGAGGCGGTGTCAGCTGCTGCTGGAGCCAGGCCACGTAGTCGGCCTTCGATTCCACCTGCACCTGGAACTCCATGAACTGGTGGAAGAGGCCGCAGAACTGGGTGCACTGGCCGCGATAGATGCCGATCCGGTCCGCGGTGAACTGGATCGCCTGGTCCTTGCGGGGCGTGATGTCGCGCTGGTACAGGAATGCGGGCACGTAGAACGAGTGGATCACGTCGAGCGAGTGCAGCTCGAGCTCCACGGTCTCGTCAACCGGGACGTGCATCGTCGGCGGGGTCCACGTCGAGCGATTGCCGTTCGCGGGGGGCGTGCCCACGACCGTCACGCACTTGCCCTTGTTGGCGGCCTTGCTGCAGTCCTGCCACGCGACGCCTTCGGGCGCGTAGACGAACTGCCACTGCCACTGGTAGGCGACCAC
>JBBQLI010000166.1:0-1748 GCA_038327765.1 Candidatus Limnocylindrales bacterium
CAGCCGGCCGGTCTACTCGATACGATCATCGGGGGCGTTGCCGGGTTCTTCCTGGGAGGCTGATCGCGCTGGGAACCATGACGGCCATGCGGCCGATCCTCGAAGCTCGCGACGTGACGAAGTCCTACCCGCTCGGGGACACGCTCGTCGAGGCTGTGCGAGGGGTCTCGCTCCGGATCGCCGAAGGCGAGTTCGTGGCGCTGATGGGCCCCTCGGGCTCGGGCAAGTCGACGCTCCTGCATCTGCTTGGCGGCCTCGACACCCCGACCTCAGGCCAGGTCATCCTGCAGGGCGAGGTGATCAGCGAACTCTCCGACGAGGACGCCACGCGGCTGCGCCGGGACCGGACCGGGTTCGTCTTCCAGTCGTTCAACCTGATCCCTTTGCTCGATGTCCGCGAGAACGTGGCCCTGCCGTTCACCATCGCCGGCGGCGATCCGAACAAGGGCGAGCTGCGCGACCGGGTCCGCGAGGCCATCGCGCTGGTCGATCTCGGCCCGAAGGGTCGCCATCGGCCCGATCAGCTGTCCGCCGGCGAGCAGCAGCGGGTCGCCATCGCGCGGGCGTTCGTCACGCGGCCCGCGCTGCTCTTCGCAGACGAGCCCACCGGGAACCTCGATTACACGAGCGGCACGGAGATCCTCGATGCCCTCTGGCATTCGTGTGTGGACCGGGGCCAGACCATCGTGCTGGTCACGCACGACGCGAAGGCGGCGGCCTACGCGGACCGCGTTCTCGTGATCGAGGACGGGCGCATCCGCGACACGATCCAGCTGGGCCGCCGCGAGACCCATGACGCCGCTCCACTGATCGCACGCCTGGCGACGTTGGGTCTCTAGGCTGGCGCCATGCGCGGCCTGACCGGTCTTGCCTGGCGGAGCCTCACGGCGCGCCGCCTGCGCACCGTCTTCACGATCGCCGGGATCGCGTTCGGCGTCGCACTCCTCTTTGCCTCCCTCGTGACCGACGCCACCATCGAGGTCGCCGCCGAGCGGACCGTCCATGACCTGCTTGGGCGCGCCGACCTGCGGGTGACGGCGTTCGGCCAGCGCGGTCTCGGCGCGGACACCGTCGCGGCGATCCGCCAGACTCCCGGGGTGGCCGTGGTCGCGCCCGAACTGGAGCGACGGACCTTCCTCGGCGGTGCGACGGCTGCGGCCGCGAACCCACCGCGCTCGGTCAGCGTCCTCGGCGTCGACCCGGCGGCCGACGCCACGCTTCACGACCTCGTGGTGGTGGCGGGTCGAGCCCTCACCACCGATGATTCCCAGGTAGCGGTCATCACCGCCCATCTGGCGGCCGACGACGGCCTTGCTCTCGGGTCGTCGCTGACCGTGCTTGGGTCCGGGGCACCGGGAACCTACGCGGTCGTGGGCATCGTGGCCGGTGACGGACCGCTTGGCAGCGTGGCTGGACGAACCGTGATCGTCCCGCTTACGAGCGCCCAGGCGGTCTTCGCGGATCCCCGCGTGACGCGCGTCGATGTGGGCCTGGTCGCAGGGTCGGACGCCGCCAGCGTCACCCACGAGTTCGAGGGCCGCCTCCTACGCGAACCGTATGTCGTCACGACCCCGGCCGACCTTGGGGCGTCGCTCCAGGCGTCCACATCCGAGTTCGCGACCACGACCGCCCTGATCGCCGCCATCGCCCTCTTCGCCGGTGCGTTCCTGATCTTCAACACGCTCTCGATGACCGTGATCGAACGCTCGCGCGAGATCGGACTGCTCCGCGCGGCCGGCGCGACCGCG
>JBBQLI010000167.1:0-1714 GCA_038327765.1 Candidatus Limnocylindrales bacterium
TCGTCGAGACGCTGTTCGCGAAGCACCAGGGCGAGATCTTCGCCTACCTCATGCGGATGATGCGCGACCCCGAAGTCGCCGCCGACATGACCCAGGACGCGTTCATCAAGGCCTACAAGAACTACGAGACCCTCGAGAAGCCCGAGAACGCCCGGGCATGGCTCTACCAGATCGCGCACCGGGTGGCCCTCGATGAGATCCGCCGGCGGAAGATCATCCGGTTCTTCCCGTGGACCGGTGAGTCGCATGGCTCGGCGCCATCGGCAGAACACCTGGTCATGGACACCCACCTGTCAGGCGACATGCAGCGCGCGCTCGAGCGCATCCCGGAACGACAGCGTGCGGCGCTGCTCCTCGCGGAACTTCACGATCTGACCGGCCTTGAACTCGCTGCCGCGCTCGGCGTCAGCCACGTGGCCGCGCGAGCCCTGCTCACCCGTGCCCGTGAGAGCCTGCGTCAGGCCCTTGCCGCGGAGCGCGCCGCTGACCTCGCGGCAGAGGCCGACGCCGATGCGGAGCGAGCCGCCGCCAACCACCCGGGACGGACGCGGTGAGCGGCTTCGGACGCGTGCCACGCCGACCTGACTACTGGGCGTCACCGCATGAGCGCGCCAAGGCTCGTGCCGCGGAGCAGATCGACGCTCCGCTCGAGCCATCGGAGACCAGGTGGCTCGCGACGCATCTCGACGGATGCGTTGCGTGTCGCTCGATCGCGGCCGCCTATGCGACGGACCGGGTCGCCCTGCGCGGTCTGCGTGACATCCCGGTCGAGCCGCCCCGGGACCTGTGGGCCCGGACAGCCGCCGCCATCGAGCGCGAGTCGCGCGGGCAGGGCCGAGCCGCCACCGGATCCTCGGATCGTTCGCGACGCCCGCGCGTCCCACTCGGGGCCATCTCCGGTCTCCTGGTCGTGGTCATCGTGGTCGGCGCCACCGCACTCCGTGGTGGCTGGTTCGACCAGACGGCCATCGCGCCGAGCTCAACCGGCGGGGTCGCCGTCGTCCCGAGTACCGCCGGCCCGAGCCTTGTCCCCCTGGCCACCCCGTTCACGGTGTCGGCCGGGGATGTGAGCTGGTTCCACGCCGGATCCGATGGCACCTACGCCTTCAACATCTCCTCGATCAAGCAGGTCTGCCCGGTCGACGACAAGCCCGGCTGCGCCACCATCGACGACTCAGCGGCGCATCGGCTGGTGCTTGCCAACGCGCCCAAGTCGGTGATCGGGTCGCCGACGAAGGACAACGCGATGGTCGTGGCGCGCGATGCGTCCGGGCAGGACCAGGTGCTGCTTGTCGCGCTGCCGACCGTGACCCCGACCAGCGCCCCGTCAGCGACACCCACCCCGACGGCATCGGCCACCCCGACGGCCTCCGTGGCACCGAGCCCGAGCCTCTCCCCGAGCCCGACGGTCGTCGCGTCCGCCTCAAGCGCATCGCCGAGCCCCTCACCCGACGTGACTGCATCGCCAAGCCCGTCCGCGACACCGAACGGATCCCCCATCCCGTCCGCCACGCCCGAGCCGTCGCCGTCCGACAGCCCGCTTCCGAGCGAGACGCCCTCGGCTCCGCCGTCCGAGTCGCCGACTCCTGCGCCCACCCTTGCCGCGACCCTCGCGATCGCGACGGGTGTCACGATCATCGGCGAGTCGGCCGCGTTCTCCAGGGACGGAACCTGGTTCGCCTTCACGGCGCGACCTTCCGGGGCTGCGACCGGT
>JBBQLI010000168.1:0-1528 GCA_038327765.1 Candidatus Limnocylindrales bacterium
GAAGCGCTCGAACGTTTCGACGTCGTACGGTGCGGGCTGCTCCGAGATGACGGTCCTGAACCCGAGTTCCACGTAGGGTCGCAGACGGTCCGCGATCTGCTCGGGGTTGCCTTCCCAGAACGTGTCGTCGTCCGCGGTGTCGGCGTGGGGCGTCTTGTTGTGGGCCATGGCCGCTTCGCGAACCTTCACGGCCTCGGCCTGCGAATCGCGGATGGTCAGCTTCACGCCGAGCGTGAATTCGATCTCGGCGATGTCGCGCCCGACGGCGTCGCAATGGCCCTGGAGCACCTCGACCTTGTGCTTGAGGAAATCCACCGGACCCATCGCGTTCCACAGGTCGGCGTACTTCGCGACCGTGCGCAGGGTCTTCTTCTCGCCCGAACCGCCGATCATGATCGGCAACCGCTTCTGGACCGGCCGCGGGTTATGGACGAGGTCGTCGAAGTGGTAGTGGCCGCCCCGCGCCGAAGTCACGTGCTCCCCATCGAGGAGGCCGCGGATCGCACCGACCGATTCATCGAGCCAATCGAGCCGCTGACCGAAGCCGGTCCCGAAGTCGATGCCGTGGGCCTGGTGCTCGAGCTCCATCCATGCCCCGCCGATGCCCAGGATCGCGCGGCCGCCGCTGATGTGGTCGAGCGTTGCCGCGGTCTTGGCGACGACGCCCGGGTTGCGGAACGTGTTGGCGCCGACGAGGAGGCCGACTCGGGTCTGCTTGGTGGCCATGGCCCACGCCGCCAGCGACGTCCAGCCCTCGAAGATGGGCTGATACGGGTCGCCGAAGATCGCGTAGAGGTGATCCCACGTCCACAGGTGCGTGTAGCCGAGCCGGTCGACACGCTGTGCGGCGTCCAGCTGCTCCTGCCATGTCGCGGCCTGGGTCCAGAGCAGGATGCCGCACTTGAGATCGGTCACAGGGCCTCCGGGGATGGGCGGGATGGAGGTCCCAAGTCTACGGCAGCGTCGCGAGGTCGCCTTCGATGATCGTGCGGTCCTCGGCGTCTGTGATCGCCGCGAGTGCATCTGTCGCCTTCGCCTTCCAGCGGACGGTCCCGGCCGTATCCCCAGCCACGGAGCAGGCACGGGCCATCGCTTCGCAGGCGGCGGCGAGGTCCCACGGTTCCCGCGATGCGTCCGCGCTACTGACTTCGACCAGTTCGACGCAGCGATGGGCGTGATGGAGCGCCGGCTCCGCGCGACCGAGCGTCGCGTACACGCGCGAGCACAGCCACTCGCCGCGCGCGAGGTGGATATCCGCACCGAGCTCGCCCCAGTGATAGCGGGACGCGTGCGCGGCATGGATCAGCTCGTCGTCCTGGGCCGGTGTCCGCGGATGCGTCTCGAGCAGGGTCCACGTGTGGTTGTAGAGGCCGGCGGCGAGGGCACGACGCGTCGCCGGATCGAGTTCGGGCGGTTCGGGCGGCTTGCTCACGATGGGTTCTCCTCGGTCGGTGACGCCGCGGACCTGGTGCAGGACGCGGACGAGTCGGTCGTTGCGGGCCACGAGCCGGGCCCGGTGATCGTCGAG
>JBBQLI010000169.1:0-1516 GCA_038327765.1 Candidatus Limnocylindrales bacterium
TCTGTCGCCGCGCTCATCGGGACCGCGACGCCGCTCCAGCTCCTCACCGAGCGACTGGCCCGGGCGCGCGGCACCGATCCCGACCCGATCCGCCGCGACGACCCTCGCTACGTGGCCGCCGCCGACGCCGCGGACGCCTGAGCGGCCCAGTACGCAGGGGCCGCTGACTCTTCGCGCGACGCCGCCTAGACCCTACCGACGAGGATCTCGCCCATCGCGTCGATATGGTCGAGGTCCCACGGGATGAAGTCCTGAAGCATGATCCGCTCCGCGCCGGCCGCGGCGAACCGTCGGATCATCTCGCGCGCATCGTCGCCGCTGCCGACGACCCAGCGGTCGCGCCGCTCCTCGAGCCAGCTCTCCCCATCCGTATCGGCGCCGAAGGCGGTGAGGATCGCGGCCTCGCGTTCGCGAACCTCGCCGACGCTCGAACCGACCAGCACGCCGGCCATGACCGAACGGACGATCGTGCCGGGGTCGCGTCCAGCCGCGGCGCAGGCTGCATCCAGTTTGGCAAATGTCGCCGCTGCCTTCTCAGGTCCCGCCGATGACATGTTGAATTCGTCGGCGTAGGTGACGGCTAGGCGCAGCCCGCGCGGCGCACCGGACCCGCCGATCAGGATATTCGGCCGCGGAGCCCCGTTCGTGCCGACCGGCCGGCCCGGGACCGCGACGGGCTTAGGGTAGAACCGTGCATCGGCGACCTTCACCACATGGCCGTCGTACGACCAGCCGTCGGGCTCCTCCCACAGGCCGTGCAGGACCGCCAGCTGGTCCTCGAGCAAGTCGAAGCGCCCGCCGATCTCCGGATAGGGCAGGCCCGTCTGCAGATGCTCCACCTCGTTCCAGCCCGCGCCGACACCCACCTCCACGCGCCCCCCGCTCATCTCATCCACGGTCGTGACCACCTTTGCGAACGCGCCGGGGTGCCGGAACGTGACCGGCGAGACGAGCACGCCAAGTCCGATCCGGTCGGTCTCCCGGGCCAGACCCGCGAGCACGCTCCAGGCATCCGTGGTCGGCATCCCGGCCGGACCCGGGAAGCTCGCGTAATGGTCGGATCGGAAGAATGTCTCGAACCCATTGGCCTCGGCACGCTTCGCCACCGCGACCTGCTGGCCGTAGGTCAGTCCCTGCTGGGGTTCGATCATCAACGCGAAACGCATCGGGACTCCTGCACTGCCCGCGAACCGTTCGTCTTGACAGGATGGTTCGCGTGCCTATGATAGTTGATGTGACACAAACTATCGCGTCGACCAAGCCGGGGCGGATCTCCGCCGACCGTACCGTCGACATCACCAATGTCATCATCGCCGACTTCCGGGCGACCATGACCGAGATGAAGTGCGCCGCCAGCGACCGGATCGTCCGACTGGGGATCAGCATGGCGCAGCTGAACATCATGTACCTGCTCCATCGGAGCGGCGAGATGACGATGAGTCATCTCGCTGAGGGGCTCAACGTCTCGATGTCGAATGCGACCGGTCTCATCGACCGGATGGAAGAGCGCGGCTAC